>NZ_CP014844.1:2328966-2628966 GCF_001598055.1 Cupriavidus nantongensis
CCTCGCCCAGCGGCACCGCGTAGGGCAGGCTGGCGGTGGTCACCGCAGCGCCCTCGGCGCTGCCCAGCCGCAGCGCGCTGCCGGCGGCATCGATCTTCAGCTCGGCCAGCCCGGCCCAGCCGCCATCGGGCGCGGGCGCGGCGTTGACGATCATGCCGCAGGGCTGGCCCGGGTCTTCCGGGCGATAGATCTCGGCCGCGGGCGCCGGCACCTCGCCTTCGCCCCGCACCAGCCACATGCGGCGCTTGAGCGTGCCGCGGTACTGGCTGCGCGCCACCACTTCCTGGCCCGGATAGCAGCCCTTGCGGAAATTGACGCCGCCGACCAGCTCGAAATTGATCATCTGCGGCACGAACTGCTCCTGCGTTGCCGCGACGATGCGGGGTAGGCCCGACTGCACTTCGAGCCAGTCCCACAACGCCGGCGCGGCGCCGGTCAGCGTCGCGGACAGCGCCGCGCGCACCGCGTCGGCGCGCTCGGCCGGCAGCAGCAGCTGCCAGCGCGGCTGGCCGGCGCTGTCCGGCAGGCGGATCACGGTGGCGCCGTCGGCCGTGGCCACGGCGAAGGCGGCCTCCGGCGCGGGCAGCCCGGCCGCGGCCAGCGCCCCGGCGGCGCCGGCGCCGGCCACGCCCAGGATGGCGTGAGTGGGGGTGATATCGGACAGTTTGGCCTTGGCGCGCAGCACGAACATCGACAGCCGCTTCTGCACCGTGGCCTGGATCTCCGCCGACAGCTGCAACACGATGCCGTCGGCGTCGCGCCACATCAGGAAGGTCGCCAGCAGCCGGCCCTTGGGCGAGCAGTAGCCGGCCAGGCGCGCGGTGCCCGGCGCCAGGTCTTCGACCGCATTGGTCAGCTGGGTATGCAGAAAGCTGGCGGCATCGTCGCCCGCCACGCGGACGAGGCCGAGCCCGGCCGGGGTGCAGACCACGCCGCCGGCCTGCAGCGCGTCAAGGTTGGCGGCGAGTTGCTGGGCTTGGGAATTCAATGCTGGCATTGCGAGGCAATCGTCGAGGCAATTCGGGAAGGGAAGGAAACGGGCCACCGACGGTGCGGGGTGCCGGACGCGCGGGAGGCGCCGGCGCCACGGCTTACGGTCGGTGCCGGGCTGCCGGTTATTATATGGGGCTACGAGATTTTCGGCCGGCGCCAGTGGTCCGCCGCGGTGCGCGCTTGCGCCGATGGCGCCGATGGCCGGCCCCTACAACCGATACATGAAACGTTTACTCCTCAGCCTTGGGCTTGCCGTGCTGGTGTTCGCGCTGGCGGCCGTGGGCGGCTTTGCGTGGTGGGCCAATCACCCGGTGTCGCTGGGCAAGTCGCCGGTAGAAGTGGTGATCAAGCCCAATTCCGGTGTGGCCAGCGTCGGCCGGCAGATCCAGCGCGGCGGCGTGGGCATGGACCCGCGGCTGTTCGTGCTGCTGGCGCGCCTGACCGGCCACGGCGCCGACCTGAAGGCCGGCGGCTATGAGTTCGAAACCGGCGCCACGCCGCTGTCGATCATTGGCAAGCTCTCGCGCGGCGAGGTCACGCACTACGTGGTCACGGTGATCGAGGGCTGGGAATTCCGCAAGATGCGCGCCGCGGTCGATGCCAGCCCGGCGCTGCGCCACGACACCCGCGGCATGACCGACGCGGAACTGATGAAGGCCATCGGCGCGCCCGAGACCTCGCCCGAGGGGCTGTTCTTTCCCGACACCTACCTGTTCGCGCGCGGCAGCAGCGACATCGAGCTGTACAAGCACGCCTACCGCGCCATGCAGCGCCGCCTGAACGAGGCCTGGAACGCGCGCTCGCCCGACCTGCCGTACAAGACCCCGTACGAGGCGCTGGTGATGGCGTCGATCGTCGAGAAGGAAACCGGCCAGGCCGCCGAGCGCCCGATGATCGCCGCGGTGTTCATCAACCGGCTGCGCAAGAACATGCTGCTGCAGACCGACCCGACCGTGATCTACGGCCTCGGTGACGCCTTCGACGGCGACCTGCGCAAGCGCGACCTGCAGGCCGACACCCCGTACAATACCTACACCCGCACCGGCCTGCCGCCCACGCCGATCGCGCTGCCGGGGCTGGCCTCGCTGGCCGCGGCGACCACGCCGGCGCCGTCCGACGCGCTGTACTTCGTCGCCCGCGGCGACGGCAGCAGCCATTTCTCCAACTCGCTACCCGAACACAACCGCGCGGTCGACAAGTACCAGCGCGGCAAATAGGCATTCCATGCGCGGAAAATTCATTACCTTCGAGGGCATCGACGGCGCCGGCAAGAGCACCCATATCGACTGGGTCGCCGACCGGCTGCGCGCCCGCGCCGACATCGCCGGTGTTGTCACCACGCGCGAGCCCGGCGGCACGTCGCTGGGCGAAGACCTGCGCCAGATCCTGCTGCACCGCAAGATGCACCTGGAGACCGAGGCGCTGCTGATGTTCGCGGCCCGGCGCGAGCATATCGCCGAAGTCATCGCCCCGGCGCTGGAGCGCGGCAAGTGGGTCATTTCCGACCGTTTCACCGACGCCACCTTTGCCTACCAGGGCGGCGGCCGCGGCCTGGCCACGGACCGGCTGGAAGTGCTGGAAGGCTGGGTCCAGTGCGGCCTGCAGCCGGACCTGACGCTGCTGTTCGATGTGCCGCTGGAAACCGCCAGCGCGCGCCTGGCCGCGGCGCGCACGCCGGACAAGTTCGAGGCCGAATCGCGCGCCTTCTTCCAGCGCACCCGCGACGAATACCTGCGCCGCGCGGCGCAGTCGCCGCAGCGCTTCCGCGTCATCGACGCCACGCGCAGCATTGCCGATATTCGCGACGAACTTGAGAAGATCCTCGCAACTATCTGATTTGCCTGGCTTTTCCTTCGGTGCGATCGATATTCAGGCAGTACACGAACTTAGCTCGCTAACCTACTGATTCACATGCTATATCCCTGGCAGAACGAAGACTGGCAACGGCTGGGCGCGCTGCGCGAGCGGCTGCCGCATGCCTTGCTGATCCACGGCCAGCAAGGCATCGGCAAGCGCGACCTGGCGCTGCATTTCGCCCAGGGGCTGCTGTGCGAGGCGCCGCTGGCGGACGGGCAGCCGTGCGGGCAGTGCGCCGCCTGCCACTGGTTCAGCCAGGGCAACCACCCGGACTTCACCGTGGTGCGGCCCGAGGCCCTCGACGCCTCGGCCGAGGCCGAAACCGACGAGGGCGGCAAGAAGAAGGCGCCCAGCAAGATCATCCGCATGGAGCAGGTGCGCGCGCTGATCGAGGCGGTCGGCGTGGGCACGCACCGCGCTGGCCTGCGCGTGGTGGTGGTCTATCCGCTCGACGCGCTGCAGGCCGAGGGCGCCAACGCCTTGCTGAAGACGCTGGAAGAACCGCCGCCGTCGACCGTGTTCCTGCTGGTGACCGACCGCCTCGACCTCATCCTGCCGACCATCCTGTCGCGCTGCCGCCAGTTCTCGGCCCAGCGCCCGACCCCCGAGGCCGCGCTGGCGTGGTTGCGCGGGCAGGGCGTGGCGGATGCCGAGGCCCAGCTGGCGCTGGCCGGCGGCTCGCCGCTGACCGCGCTGCACGCGGCCGAGGCCGAGGAGCAGCCGCTGCAGCGCTGGCTGGTCGGCCAGCTCGGCGCCGCGGCCGCGTTCGACGCCGCCGCCGCGGCCGAGCAACTGCAGAAGCTGCCGGTGCCCGCCGTGCTTGGCATCTTGCAGCGCTGGACGTACGATCTGCTGGCACTGCGGCTGGATGGCGGTGCCACGCCGCGGTACTTCCCCAGGGAGCGCGCCGTGCTGGCGCGCTGTGCCGGCGCGACCGATGCGCACGGGCTGCAGGCGTTTGCCGCGCGCCTGAACGCGCACCGCCGCAGCGAGAATCATCCGCTGGCGGCGCGGCTGGTGATGGAGGCGGTATTCCTGGAGTACCGGCAGCTGTTCCGCTAGCGCGGCCGGCGGCCGGGCGCAGTGCAAAACAACAAGCCATAACAACAAGCAGCAACGTCATCAGGGGGTCAACCATGAACACGGCAGTCGCCGGCACCGGGCCGGCCGAGGCGGGCTTTGGCAGCGTCACAGCGAGCGGAGGCGGGGCGGCGTCGCGGCCCAACGTGCTGTCGCTGTCGATCAAGGACCAGGCCGGGCTGTACGCGGCCTATATGCCGTTCCTGGCGCGCGGCGGCATCTTCGTGCCGTCGAACCGACCGTTCCGGCTGGGCGAGCAGGTGTTCCTGGTATTGTCGCTGCTGGACCGGCCGCAGAAATACCAGATCGCGGGCCATGTGGCCTGGATCACCCCGGCGGGCACGCCGATGAAGACGCCCGGCGTCGGCGTGCACCTGCCCGACGACGACAACGGGCGCAACCTGCGCCGCGCGGTGGAGGAAATCCTGGGCAAGATGCTGGAGTCCGGGCGCCCCACCCAAACCTTATGAATGTTGCGAGATTTCCATCGCAACCTTTTGATTTTCGATGAATTTTTCGCTACGTATTGCCGAGCCCCGCGACCTGCCGGGCATCGTCGCCATCTACAACAGCACCGTGGCTTCGCGCATGGTTACCGCCGACACCGAGCCGGTCACCGTGGCCTCGCGCCAGGCGTGGTTCGACGCCCACCAGCCCGCGCGCCGTCCGCTGTGGGTGTGCGAGGACGCCGACGGCGGCATGGCCGGCTGGATGAGCTTTTCCGATTTCTACGGGCGCCCGGCCTATGGCGCGACCGCAGAGGTGTCGATCTACCTGGATGCGCAGCGCCGCGGCCAGGGGCTGGGGCGCTATCTGCTGCAGCAGGCCATCGACCACGCGCCCACGGTCGGCGTCAACACGCTGCTCGGTTTTATCTTCGGCCACAACGCGCCCAGCCTGGGCCTGTTCGCGGCGCTGGGCTTCACGCGCTGGGGCGACCTGCCGCGCGTGGCCGTGCTCGACGGCGTCGAGCGCGACCTGATCATCGTCGGCCGCCGCGTGGACGCGGCCTGAACGCGCCCTGAGCGCCGCCTGAACGCCGTACCTGAGATTTCCCCATGTTTGTCGATTCCCACTGCCATATCGATTTCCCCGAACTGGCCGCGCGCCTGCCGGAGCTGCTGGACAATATGCGCGCCAACCAGGTCACGCATGCGCTGTGCATCTCGGTCACGCTGGAAGACTTCCCGCGTGTGCTGGCGCTGGCCGAGCAGCATCCCAACCTGTACGCGTCGGTCGGCGTGCATCCCGATTACGAAGAAGGCGAGGACCCGACGCTGGAGCGGCTGGTGGCGCTGTCGGCGCACCCGCGCGTGGTCGGCACCGGCGAGACCGGGCTGGATTACTACCGGCTCAACGGCCGCAGCATCGCCGAGATGGAATGGCAGCGCGAACGCTTCCGCACCCATATCCGCGCCGCGCGCCAGACCGGCAAGCCGCTGATCATCCATACCCGCTCGTCCGCCGACGACACCCTGCGCCTGATGCGCGAGGAAAACGCGGGCGAGGCCGGCGGCGTGATGCACTGCTTTACCGAGACCTGGGAGGTCGCCCGCCAGGCGCTGGACCAGGGCTTCCATATCTCGTTTTCCGGCATCGTCACCTTCAAGAGCGCGGCGGACCTGCAGGAAACCGCGCGCAAGGTGCCGCTCGAGCGCATGCTGATCGAGACCGATTCCCCCTACCTGGCCCCCGTGCCGTACCGCGGCAAGACCAACGAGCCGGCCTGGGTACGCCATGTGGGCGAGTTCATCGCGCAGCTGCGCGGGGTGCCGGTGGAGCAGGTCGCGGAACAGACGACGGAAAACTTCTTCAATCTATTCAAGCACATTGACAGGAAATCTCATGTTTGACATGAAGTTTGTCCGCCGTGCCGCCGGCGCTGTCGCGCTGGCCGCCGCCACGTTCGCGCAGGCCGCGCCGGCCGACGATATGCGCAAGGCGGTGGAATTCGACGACGCCAACACCGTCAAGAAGCTGCTGGCCAGGGGCGTCGACCCCAATGTGGTCGACAATCGCGGCAACCCGGCGCTGGTGCTGGCGCTGCGCGAGAAGTCGCTGAAGGCCGCCACGGTGCTGATCCGCGCCAAGGACATCGACTTCGACAAGGCCAACCCGGCCGGCGAGACCCCGCTGATGATGGCCGCGCTGCAGGGCCAGCTCGACATGGTCAAGCTGATGGTCGACGACATGGAGGCCGAGATCAACAAGACCGGCTGGGCCCCGCTGCACTATGCCGCCACCAACGGCCACAACGACGTGGTCAAGTACCTGGTCGACCATGCCGCGTATATCGACGCCGAAAGCCCCAACGGCACCACCCCGCTGATGATGGCCGCGCGCGGCGGCCATATCGAAACCGTCAAGCTGCTGCTCGACGAAGGCGCCGACATGCGCCTGAAGAACCAGCAGGGCATGACCGTGATCGACTTTGCCGAGCGCTACAACCAGGCCGAGATCGCCAGCGGCCTGAAGGCGCGCTGGCAGAAGCTGTATCCGCAGACGCCGATCGTGCCGGCGCCGCCGCTGAAGCCGCCGGTCGCCGAGCCCGGCGGCCAGCGCCCCGCGGCGCCGCAGAGCAAGGGCTGGTAAGCACAGCGGGCGGCGATGGCCAGCGCTTCGCGGCTGCGCCAGTGGGCGCGCGGGCTCAAGGGCAGCCTGCTGACGCTGTGGTTCTGCAGCCGCCATCCCGGCACGCCGTGGACGGCGCGGCTGCTGGGCGCGCTGGTGGTGGCCTATGCCTTCAGCCCGATCGACCTGATCCCGGATTTCATCCCGGTGCTGGGCTACCTGGATGACGTGCTGCTGGTGCCGCTGGGCATCTGGCTGACGCTGCGGATGATTCCCGCCACGGTCAGGGACGAATGCCGCGGCCGCGCCGAGGCCTGGCAGGCCACCCATGCGCAACGGCCGCGCAATCGCGCGGCCGCCGTGGTCATCGTGCTGGTGTGGGTGGCGCTGGCCTGGCTGGCGTGGCGCTGGCTGGCGCCATACTGGGCCCGGCCCTAGGCGTCGTCGGCCAGCCGCACGCCGGTGAACTGCCAGCGCTGGTGCGGATAGAAGAAGTTGCGGTAGGTTGCGCGGATATGCGATTCGGGCGTGACGCACGACCCGCCGCGCAGCACCATCTGGCCGCTCATGAACTTGCCGTTGTACTCGCCCACCGCGCCCGCGTTGGGGCGGAAGCCCGGATAGGGCAGGAACGCGCTGGCGGTCCATTCCCAGACGTCGCCGAACATCTGGCGCAGTACGCCGGCGGTGTTCTGCCGGTCCGGCAGCGGCCGCAGCGCGCGCCCCTCGACAAAATTCCCGGTGGCCGGCAGCCGGCTGGCGGCGTGTTCCCATTCGGCCTCGGTCGGCAGCCGGCGCTCGGCCCAGCGCGCGAACGCGTCGGCCTCGTAGAAGCTGACATGGGTCACCGGGCTGTCGGGGTCGACCGGATGCATGCCGCGCAGCGTCATCTGCCACCAGGTGCCTTCGCGCTCTTCCCAGTAGAGCGGCGCCTGGATGCCTTGCTCGCCGACCCAGCGCCAGCCGTCGGACAGCCACAGCCCGGCGCTCTGGTAGCCGCCATCCTCGATGAACTCGAACCATTGCCGGTTGCTGACGGGGTGCGAGCACAGCGTGAACGGGGCCAGGTAGGTCTTGTGGCGCGGCGTTTCGCAATCGAAGGCGAAGGTCTCGCCGCGGTGGCCGATCTCGACCAGCCCGCCGTCGAAGCCGACCCAGTCCGGCGCGGGGCGCGGGTCGGCAACCACGGGGGCGGGCAGTTCCGGGGCAAAGGCGGGGCGCAGCGGGTTCTGCGCGAACAGGTGCAGCACGTCGGTCAGCAGCAGTTCCTGGTGCTGCTGTTCATGCTGCAGGCCAAGCGTGATCAGCGCCGCCTCGTCGTCGGTCTGGGCGCTGCCCAGCAGCGCCAGCATCGCCTCGTCGACGGCCTCGCGGTATGCCAGCACCTCGTCCAGCGACGGGCGCGTCAGCAGCCCGCGCTGCGGCCGCGGATGGCGCGCGCCAACCGCTTCATAGTACGAATTGAAGAGATAGCGGTAGGCCGGGTCCACCGGCTCGTAGTCCGGGATGCGCGCGGCCAGCACGAATTCCTCGAAGAACCACGTGGTGTGCGCCAGGTGCCATTTTGCCGGGCTGGCGTCGTCCATGGACTGCACGGTGGCATCGGCATCGGACAGGTCGGCCACCAGGGTTTCGGTGGCGGCGCGGACATGCCGGTACTGCGACAGCAGGGCGGGTTCGTGCGGCGGATGGAGGGCGGCTCCTGGCAACAGGGCTGAAGTCATGCGGGCTCCCGGGTTGGATCGGTCGATGACTGCAGGCGGTGCGCCGCCGCGGCCAGGGCCGGCGGCCGCGCGCCGCCCATGGCACGCGGGGCGCCGTAGCGCCCCGAACCATCATAGACCCGATCCGGTCCCGGGGCGAGCCGGCGCCGTCCTACAGCGCCGGGCCCGCGGCCCCGGTCGGCTTCAGGCCGCCAGCCGGCTGGCGTCGTTCAGCGCCGCGATCTCGGTGCGGGCGCTGGCCAGGCCGGCTTCGCGGAACTCCGGACCCATCGCCAGGCCGTGGGCGCGCACGTAGGTGATGTCGGTGATGCCCAGGAAGCGGAACACGATGTCGACGGTCTTTTCGTGCAGGTCCAGCTCGCTGGCATCCTGGCGCACGCCGCCGCGCGACGACACCACGATCACGCGCTTGCCGCCGGCCAGGCCCACCGGGCCGTTCTCGGTGTACTTGAAGGTGCGGCCGGCCTGCGCGATGCGGTCGATCCAGGCCTTGAGCTGGCTGGGGATGCTGAAGTTGTACTGCGGCACGCCCACCACCAGCACGTCGGCGGCCAGGAACTCGGCCAGCCACTGCTCGGTGCGCTCCAGCTCCGCCTGCTGCACGGCGTTCAGGCCGTCCTTCGGGCCACCCAGCACCGGCAGCAGGTTGCCGGACAGGTGCGCCGGGGCGTCTTGGTCGAGGTCGCGCACGGTCACGGTGGCGGCGGGGTTGGCGGCGACCAGGTCGGCCACCACGCTGGCGGTCAGGCCGCGGGATACGGAGTTGTCGCCGAGGACGCTGGAATCGATCTGCAGGATGTTCATGTCTTTCTCCACAAGGATGCGGTTGCGATGGAGGAAAGATAGCGGCTGGGCATTGGTATCGGTAGTGAGGCAAAATGCAAAGGATTGTTCTACCGATGCAACACCATGCCGGGCGCCATTCCCTGCACATTCCCGCATATCGCCGCGGGATGGCGGGGCCGTCCGCGTGACTCCGGAGCCACCCATGCAAGACCTCAACGACCTGTCGCTGTTCGCCCAGGTGGTCGAACACGGCAGTTTTTCCGCGGCCAGCCGCGCCACCGGCGTGCCCAAGTCGCGCCTGAGCCGGCGGATCGCCCAGCTCGAGCGCGACCTGGGCGTGCAGCTGCTGCGCCGGACCACGCGCCAGGTGCGCGTGACCCCGCTGGGGGAATCCTTCTACGAACGCTGCCGCGCCATGCTCAACGAGGCCGAGGCCGCGCGCGAGGTCATCGAGCAGGCGCGCGAGCAGCCGGGAGGCACGCTGCGGGTCAGCTGCCCGATCGCCATCGCGCAGATCCTGCTGGCGCCGGCGATCGGCCACTTCATGCGCGCCAATCCGGCGGTGCGGATCGAACTGGAAACCACCAACCGGCGCGTCGACGTCATCGGCGAGGGCTTCGACCTCGCGCTGCGGGTGCGCGAGGTGATGGAAGACTCCAGCCTGGCGGTGCGCACCTTTGGCGAAAGCGAGCTGATGCTGGTGGCCAGCCCGGCGCTGCTGGACAGCATCGGCCGGCCGCGCACGCCGCAGGCGCTCGACGGCATGCCGGGCGTGGGCCAGCAGCCGCACGACGGCAAGCACGCCTGGACCTTGCGCTGCAAGACCGGGGATTCGATCCAGATCGCCTACGATCCGCGCCTGGTCACCGACGAGTTCGCGTTGCTGCGCGAGGCCGCCATCGCGGGGGTCGGCGTGGCCATGTTGCCGCGCATGTTCTGCCGCGAGGCGCTGGAGAATGGCGAGCTGGAACTGGTGCTGCCGCAGTACGACATGCCGGTCGGCACGCTGCACGCGGTGTTCCCGTCGCGCAAGGGCGTGACGCCGGCCACCCGGCGCTTCCTCGACTTCCTGGGCGAGGTGTTGCCCGAGTGCGCGCACAAGGTCGGCATGCAGCAGCCGCGCACGCCGGCGATGCACCGCGTGGTGTAGCGCTGGTGCGTCGCGCATTTGCG
Source organism: Cupriavidus nantongensis (assembly GCF_001598055.1). Taxonomy (NCBI): domain Bacteria; kingdom Pseudomonadati; phylum Pseudomonadota; class Betaproteobacteria; order Burkholderiales; family Burkholderiaceae; genus Cupriavidus; species Cupriavidus nantongensis. The sequence goes on from NZ_CP014844.1 coordinate 2,339,151, forward strand.
TCGCGCATTTGCGGCTTTACGGACACGCCGGCTCGCACTAAGGTACAGGGGCGAACCGTGCGCGTGAGGGCTAAGGCGCATGGCTCGATCACCTCTCACAGACAACGGCAAGGAGAATGGCCATGGGTGGCTCTCAGGGTTCCCAGGACTTGGGCAAGGCGCTGCTGCGCATCGTGCTTGGCGTGTTGATCCTGATGCATGGCATCGCCAAGGTCACGGGCGCGTCCGGCATCGGTTTCGTGTCGAAGGTGGTCGCCGACGCCGGCTTGCCGGCCTGGGTTGCCTACGGCGTCTACCTGGGCGAGATCGTCGCGCCGATCCTGCTGATCATCGGGCTGTGGAGCCGGCTGGCGGCGCTGGTGGTGGCGCTCAACATGCTGTTTGCCATCGGGCTGGTGCACACCAAGGAGCTTGGCATGCTGTCCAATACCGGCGGCTGGGCGCTGGAGCTGCAGGGCATGTTCCTGGCCGCGGCGCTGGCGGTGGCGCTGCTGGGGGCGGGCCGGCTCAGCGTGGGCGGGCTCAACGGCAAGCTCAACTAGCGCGACCCGCAACCCCGCGCGCCGCCGTCAATCTCTGGAGATGTATCGTGAATGCGTTCCGGCAATTTTTCCCGGCTGGAGTCCGGGTATCGATCCGGGGAACGATCCCCGCGGCGGTCGCGGCGCTGCTGCTGTCGGGCTGCGCCAGCGTGCCCGACATCAAGACCGACTACAACCCCGCCACCGACTTCAGTGCCTACCGCACCTTCGGCTTTGTCGAGCGTCCCGGCACCGACCGCGCGGGCTATGAAAGCCTGACCACCCAGTACTTCAAGACCGCGGTCCAGCGCGAGCTGGGCGCGCGCGGCTACCGCTACGCGGCGCAGTCGCCGGACCTGCTGGTCAACTTCAATGCCAGGCTGCAGGAAAAGGTCGACGTCAGCCCGGCACCCGCGCCGATGATGGGCTACTACGGCTATCGCGGCGGGCTGTATGCGCCGTGGCCGGGCTACGGCTTCTATAACGACGTCTACCGCTACACCGAGGGCACCGTGAACATCGACCTGGTCGACCGGCGCCAGATGAAGCTGGTGTGGGAAGGCGTGGCGGTCGGCAGCGTCGACACCAGCGACAAGGCCAGCGCCCAGCAGCGCATCGACAAGACCGTGGCGCAGATCTTCGCCAAGTACCCGTTCCGGGCCGCGCAGTAAGGCAGGCGCCGCCGCTGATCAGGCCGGCGGCGTTGCCGTTGCCCGCTCGATCGCGTCCGCGACGAAGGCCTCGGCCGGCCTGGGCGCCGACCATAGATAGCCCTGGCCAAGCGGACAGCCCAGCGCCAGCAGCGCGGCGCGCTGGGCGTCGGTCTCGACGCCCTCGGCTACGCACTCCAGGCCCAGTTCCCGGGCCAGGCCGATCATGTTGCGGCAGATCGTGGCGCGCTGGCCGCTCCCGTCGACTGCGGCGACGAACGACCGGTCCACCTTCAGCTGCGTGAACGGCAGGTCCGCGAGCAGCTTGAGGGTGGCGATGCCCACGCCGAAATCGTCGATCGCCACGCCATAGCCGAGCAGCCGCAGCCGGTTCAGCGCGACCGACAGCGCCAGCGCGTCAGGCACCGGACAAGCCTCGGTCAGCTCCACCGTCAGCGCCTGCCGCGGCACGCCGCTGGCGGCCACCAGCGCCTCGAACGATTCCAGCACGCCCGGCCGGCACAGCGTCTGCGCCGACGCGTTCAGTCCCATCGCGATCCCGACCCCGGCGGCGCGCAGGCGCTGCAGCGCCGCCAGGCACTGGCGCGCGACCAGGAAGAACACCGGGTCGGCCGCGTCCAGCGCCTCGAGCTGCGGGATGAACTGGTCGGGCGGCACCAGGCCATGCTCGGGATGGCGCCAGCGCACCAGCGCTTCGGCCCCGGCCAGGCGGCCGCTGGCGATATCGTGCTGGGGCTGCAGCATGACCAGCAAATCGGTGCCGGCGCGGGTCGCGGCGAGCAGTTCCTCGGCGTCGGGGGTCCAGGCTGGCACGCCGGCTTCGGCGTCCTGGCGCACCAGCGCATCGGCCAGGATCACTTCGAGCGCATCGCGCGCCAGCGGCTTGCGCAGCGCGTGCACGCGCGGGATGCCGGCGGCATGCGCCAGGCCACGGTTGGAATCGAGGATGTCTTCGGCCAGCGCCGTGACCCACACCCACACCGGCGGCGCCCCGGCGAAGGCGCGCGGGCCGCGCCGGTGCAGTTCGGCGATCAGCTCGGGGCCGTTGCAGCCGGGCATCTCGATATCGCACAGCACCACGTCGAACGGCTCGCGCGCGAGCAGTTCGGCCGCCTGCGTGCCGTCGAACGCGCTGGTCACGAACTGCACGCCGACATGGTGCAGCAGGCCCTCGGCCGCGGCGCGCTGGAACGGATGGTCTTCAACGACGAGGATGCGCAGCCTGGCGTAACGGATTGGCATGGAGCGTGAGCAGAAGGGGAGGGCGGCGCGCCGCGATGCGATGCAAACGCGTTTGCCCAATGGTAGCGCGGCGCGGCTGCGCCAATGGCCGGCGAGACCATGGCACGGTCGTGAATGGGCTCGCGATCGTCCTGGCATTGTTGCGTAATGGCGTTGAAAAAGCGCCGCGTTACGAATATTTGCGCTTTCCGATTCAATCGCCGCCTGTCATAACCGCTACAATCGCTGCCCGGTGTTTTGAACATGGCATGTCGATAATGGGTTTGGGCTGGTTCGGGTTTTCGACTTTCTGGATAGTACCGCTGCTGTGGCGGCTGGTGACGCGCTGGCTGGCCGGCGAGCGGCGCCTGGCCGGGCCCGGCTCGCTGCGCGTGTGGCTGGGCACGCTGGCGGTGCTGTGCGCGAGCGCCTGCCTGGAAGCGCTGACCAGCGGCGCGGATCCGGAATCGAGCGCCGGCGGCGGTGTCGGCCGCGCGCTGGCCGGCAGCTTCGGCAACCTGTTCGGCTGGACCGGCGCCTTGCTGCTGATGCTGGGCGTGCTGGCACTGGCCGCGCCGATGGTGTTCGGCGAGACCTGGCGCAGCCTGTTCGCACGCAAGCCGCGCCGCGCCGCCGCGCCCGCCGCGGCGCCCGAGGACGCGCCGGTGTCCTTCGCCGCCATCCAGCCGCTGCGCGAGGCCGAGCGCCGCGACGCGCCGGCGGCGGGCAACCCGGGCTGGACCGCCCCCGCGCCGCGCCATCGCAGTTTTGAAGCCGTTTCCGCGCGCCGCCAGCCCGCCTGGCAGCCGCCGCGCCGCACCCGTGAATCGCCGCCGCAGCCTGGCGAACTCTGGCTGCATCATGCCGACGCGCCGGGCGCGACCAAGCCGGTGCGTGCCCCGCAGCCGGCGCCGGCTGCCGTCGCGCCGGCAACGCGTCCGGCCCAGCCGGCGGCACGCAAGCCCGCTGCCGCCACGCCCGCGCCGGCCCCCGCGCCGCGACCGGCGCAGCCGCTGCGCGGCACCGTGGTCAGCAGCCCGTTCCGCCAGCCGCAGCCGCTGGTCCGTTCGGCGATCACGACGCTGCCGGAAGCGTCCGCGCAGCCCGCTGCCGAGGCCGCAGTGCCGGCCGCTACGGTTGCCGCCAATGCCACCGCTCCGGCCGAGATCGCGGTTACCGTGCAGGCGGCCCCCAGTGTCGAGCGGGATGCCGTTGCAACAGCGCAGGCGATCGCGGCACCCGAGCCAGCGCCAACGCCAGAGCCGGATATCGTGATGGCTGCGCCGGCGACTCCTTCCGTTCCGGTGGACGACGCCGTTGCCGCAGCCCCGGCCGAACCCCTTGCGCGGGATGGCGATGCGCCATCGCTGGCCGCGTTGCGGCAGGAAGCGCTCGACCTGCTGGCCGAACTGCAAGCCCTGGCAGGCAAGGCCACGACGGCGCAGTCAGTTGACCCTGCCTTGGACCCGTTGCCGGTGGCCATGCCCGAAGCGGCTGCGGATCCGGCCATCGACGTCGACGCTGCAGAGCCCGATCCGGTCGCGGCACAGCCGCTAGCTGACGTCGCGGCGCATGCCACCGTCGAAGCGGCAGCTGAAGCTCCGTTGGCCGACGTGCCGGAAGCCCCGGAGGAGGCTGCCCAGCAACGCGCAGCCAGCGCACCTGATCACGACGCCGACGCCGTGGCCAACGCCGTGGCAAGTTCCGCGATGGAGGAGGGCGGCGAGCCCGAGCCCGCGGCGCTGCCCCCGGCCGAAGACGCCGGCACGGAAAGCGCCCTGATGGATGGCAACGATCTGGTCGGCGAAGCCGTCGAGCCTGCCGCATCCACTGAAGCCCAGGTACCCGTCGAAGTGGCGCCCGCCAGCCCGCCGCCGGCCAAGCCCCGCATCGTGCTTCCCGCCGTGGTCGGCCGCACCGTGCCGCTGGCAGCCGCAACGCAGCCGGCGCCCGCGCCGGCGGCGCCCCCGCAGCCGCGTCCCGTGGTCGACTACCGCCTGCCGCCGGCGGACTTGCTGGAAGGCGAAGTCGACAGCGCCGAGCAGGTATCGGAAGAACGCCTGCGCGAAACCGGCGAACTGATCGAACAGCGGCTGGCCGAGTTCAAGGTGCCGGTCGCCGTGGTCGGCGCCGGCGCCGGCCCGGTGATCACCCGCTTCGAGGTCGAGCCCGCCATGGGCGTGCGCGGCGCGCAGGTGGTCGGGCTGATGAAGGACCTGGCGCGCGCGCTGGGCGTGACCTCGATTCGCGTGGTCGAGACCATTCCCGGCAAGACCTGCATGGGGCTGGAGCTGCCCAACGCGCGCCGGCAGATGATCCGGCTCTCCGAGATCGTCAACGCCGCCTCGTTCCAGGCGCATCATTCGCGGCTGGTGCTGGCGATGGGCAAGGACATCACCGGCAACCCGGTAGTGACCGACCTGGCGCGCGCGCCGCACCTGCTGGTGGCCGGCACCACCGGCTCGGGCAAGTCGGTGGCGGTCAACGCCATGATCCTGTCGATGCTATACAAGGCCACGCCGGAAGACGTGCGCCTGATCATGATCGATCCCAAGATGCTGGAGCTGTCGGTCTACGAGGGCATCCCGCACCTGCTGGCGCCGGTGGTCACCGACATGAAGCAGGCCGCGCACGCGCTCAACTGGTGCGTCGGCGAAATGGAAAAGCGCTACAAGCTGATGTCGGCGCTGGGCGTGCGCAACCTGGCCGGCTACAACCAGAAGATTCGCGCCGCCGAGGCCGCCGGGCACAAGGTGCCCAACCCGTTCTCGCTGACGCCGGACGCGCCCGAGCCGCTGTCGCGCCTGCCCATGATCGTGGTGGTGATCGACGAGCTGGCCGACCTGATGATGGTCGCCGGCAAGAAGATCGAGGAACTGATCGCGCGCCTGGCGCAGAAGGCGCGCGCCGCCGGCATCCACCTGATCCTGGCCACGCAGCGCCCCTCGGTCGACGTGATCACGGGCCTGATCAAGGCCAATATCCCCACGCGCGTGGCGTTCCAGGTCTCGTCCAAGATCGATTCGCGCACCATCCTCGACCAGATGGGCGCCGAGAGCCTGCTCGGCCAGGGCGACATGCTGTTCCTGCCGCCGGGCACCGGCTATCCGCAGCGCGTGCATGGCGCCTTTGTCGCCGACGACGAAGTGCACCGCGTGGTCGAGCACTGGAAGCAGTTCGGCGAGCCCGACTACGATGAGGCCATCCTCGCCGGCGACCCGGCCGAGGCCGGCGGCGCCGACCTGTTCGGCGACGGCGGCGGCGGCGGCGAGGCCGACCCGCTCTACGACGAGGCCGCCAGCTTCGTGCTGACCAGCCGCCGCGCCTCGATCTCGGCGGTGCAGCGGCAGCTGCGCATCGGCTACAACCGCGCGGCGCGGCTGATCGAGCAGATGGAAGTGGCGGGACTGGTCTCGCCGATGGGCCGCAACGGCGCGCGCGACGTGCTCGCGCCCGGGCCGGGCGACTGAGCGGCCCGCGACCACGGCCCGACGGAGGCAGCATGCAGCCTGAATACGGAAACCTGCTCGCCGGCGTCCCGGCCGGCGCGGCGCAGGAAATCTTCGAGCCGCTGCTGCAGCGCCCGGGCCTGCGCATCGAGCGCATCGTCTCCAACGGCCAGGCCAGCCCGGAGGGCTTCTGGTACGACAGCGCGGAGGCGGAGTGGGTGCTGCTGCTCAGTGGCGGTGCCGCGCTCGAGATCGAAGGGCAGCCCGGCGAGCATCGCATGGCGCCGGGCGACTGGCTGCACTTGCCGGCGCATTGCCGGCACCGCGTCGCGTGGACTGATGCAACGCAGCCGACGGTCTGGCTGGCGGTGCATTGTGGGAGCAGCGAAGGCTAGGACGTGCAGGCTGCGCGCGTTTGCGATGCGCGGCTGTTTTCTCCCCTCTCCCGCTTGCGGGAGAGGGGCCGGGGAGAGGGCAGGCGCTGGCATACCAACGCGCTTGACTTCGTTGAAACTCCGGCCCTCTCCCCCACCCCTCTCCCGCGCGCTGTATGGACCGGGGACATGGGTAACACATGTGCCGGGACATGGGTAACAGTCCAGTCTCCAGTTTAATAGACCTGCTGTAGGTCTATTGTGGCCACCTTTTGATGGCAGAAGTAGACGTCAAAGGTGCCGTCCAGGTCCACGCGAGGGCGCAATGCTACGGGCGTTCCGATCAAGGCTCGTCCGACCCGGAACGTCTTTCCCCGGAAGCAGATGCGCCCACCGTCGCCTACCTTTCGCACGATGTCATCGCTGTCGTACTCGATAGGCGGGAGTTCGCGCGGCATCGCCCGTGGACTAGGCGCATAGCGGCTTGCGGGTGTCTCCATATCCAGCGCGTGGTGTGGGCGCTTGAAGTTGTACACGTGGCGCCAATGGCTGAAGTGATGCTGCGCATCATCCAGATCCCGGAAGCGCTGGTTGGCCAGCAGCTCTGCCTGCATGGTTCGATGGAAGCGCTCGTCCTTGCCGTTGGTCTGAGGATGGCCAGGTCGGCTATGACTGAGCCGCACGCCCAGGCGAATCAGCCAGGCGCCCAGCGTGGTTAACGCACGAGGCACTGGAGAACCCCAGGGCGGGCCGTTGTCTGCATTGATCCGCTCGGGCAGCCCATAGCGCGCAAAAGCCTTCGCTAACGCTTCTTGTACGGATTCAAACTGTTCGTTGCCCAAGGCCCTGAGCAGCACATTGAACCGGGAGTGATCGTCCAAGACCGTGAGCGGGTGGCACCTCTGCGTGTCGGTCGCGAAGTGACCTTTGAAGTCAATTTGCCATAGTGCATTGGGCCGGTCGTGCTCGAAGCGCTGCCATGCTGTCGCGGCCGCGCTGGCGGCCGGATCGATCAAGCCATGGCGGCGCAGCACCCAATTGACTGTACTCGGGGCGATCTGGAGGCGGTGGTCGCGCTCCAGCACGTGTGCGATCTTGCGGGCGCCCCAGGCCGAATGTTCGGCTCGAATCGCTAGCACGCGCTCTTCGACGGCAGCTGGAGTTCGACCGGGAGAGCTATGTGGACGCCGAGTTCGGTCGTCCAGATCCTCTCGATTCAACCACTTGTAACCGGTCTTGCGACTGATGCAGAAGCGGCGGCAAAGCTCCGCAATGTTGGCGTCCGCCTGGCGTGCCAGGCGGACGAACTCTTCTCTTTGCTGCTTCACGGTGGTTTGGCTCCAGGGCAACGTTATCCTCCCGCTGACTAAGCGGGAAAAGTGTTACCCATGTCCTGGCACACCTGTTACCTATGTCCCCGGTCTATACAGCGCGCGGGAGAGGGGAGCGTATGCGAGGGTTCGTGGTCTTGTTCAACCGACCGCTACCTGCTCCTGCGGAAACACCGGCTCCCCAAGATTCAGCATCAGCCGGTTCGCCCACGCGAAGATCGCGATCGAGTGGATCAGGTCCAGGATCTCCGCATCGGTCACGCCGGCCTCGCGCAGCGGCTTGAGCTGTTCGGCGGTGACTTCGGCCGGCCGCTCGGTCAGCTCCGCCGAGAACTTTGCGATGGCGCGTTCGCGCGCGGTGGTGCCGGCGCTGTAGGGATCCTCGAACACCTGGCGGATGACATCGTTACGCTTGGCCAGCTGTTCGAAGCGCTGGGCGTGGACCGAGGCGCAGTAGACGCAGCCGTTGATGCGCGACACCACCGTGGTCGACAGCTCGCGCTCGGCACGCGGCATGCCGCCGGGCGCGTACATGATGGCGTTGAAGGCGGTCGAGCGCTGGCGCAGGATCTCGGGCTGGTGGACCAGGAAGCGGTAGTAGTCCTGCACCTTGGCCTTGGGGTGGCTTTCCTCGAGCACGGCGATCTGCTCGGGCGTGGCCTGGTCGAGATCGACTACGTCCAGCCATGCCTTCCAGTCGAGCACTTCATTGGTGAAGCCGTGGGATTTGATGATTTCGCTCATGCCGGGGCTCCGCTTTCGTTCAAGGCTTTCAGTGCGTCCAGTCCGGCCACCAGCCGCACCTGGTACGACAGGAACGCGACCAGCTGCGCCAGCGTTACCACCGCCGGGGTGCTCAGGCCGGCGGCAGGCAGTGCCAGCAGCGCGGCTCGGTCGCCCTCGACCGGTTTCTCGATCAGCTTGCGGGTGAATTCCAGCATGGCACGCAGGCGCGGCTCGGCGATGTCCGCGGGCGTGCCCTCGGCCGCGGCGCGGACCTGGCTGGCGTCGATGCCGAGCTGCTCGAGCCGGCCGCGGTAGTGCTCGGCCAGTGCCGCCGATGGCGTCAGCCGGGCGGCGTACAGCGCCACCAGCAGCCGTTCCGCCAGCGACAGGCCTGGCAGGTCGGGATCGAACAGGGCATCGTAGCTGCCCTGGGTGGCAGCGACGACCTTGTCGCGCTGGTGCCGCAGGGCGTGGGTGGCGCTGCCCGGCGCAAGGCCGGTGAGCTGGTCGATCAGGTCGACCGCGGAAGTCGGGGGCTGGGTCATCGGACGCTCTTGTCTGGGTTGGGTCGGGAGTGGGTTCGCGAATTCAGGCCTTGGCGGTGCGCAGCGCCGGCGGCGGCGCCGGCACCCATTCGTCGCCGAAGACCTCGGGCTCGGCATAGGCCTGCAGCGCGGCGTAGTGCAGCTCGATATCTTCCTGGTACAGCCGCGCGGCAATGCCCTGGCCAAGCCGGCGCGCGCCGTCGCTGATCGCCGGGATGTCGCCGGACACGGTGCCGTGCGACAGCGCCGCCGGATAGCAGAAGCAGTGGATGCGCGTCAGGCCGGGGCAGGCACCGGGGGTCTTTTCCTGGAATTCGAAGGCTTCGCCGAGGTCGGGCGAATCGGACAACTCGCGGTCTTCCTGGCCCGGGGGCGGCGCATGGCGGTCGCGCCAGAAGCGGATATGCGGGGCGAAGGCGGCGAACTCCGGGCGCGTTTCCAGCGCGATGCGGAAGCCGGTGGAGAAGATCAGGAAGTCCAGCTCGAATTCGCCGCGCGGCGTGCGCACGTGCAGCACGTCGCCCTGCGCCTCGATCGCTTCCAGCGCGGCGCCCAGGTTGAAGTACGCATTGGCATGGCGCGACACGCGCAGCGTGCTGCCGCGCGGCGGCGGCACCTGCTGGCTGTTGATGTAATGGCGCAGGCGCCATTTCCACGCGTCGGGCAGGCCGTAGTGGCCGAAGGTCAGGCCCGGGTTGCCGGCGCCCTTGCTCTTGTTGACGCGCGGAATGTCGGCGCGGCGGATCAGCATTTCGACGCTGGCGGCACCGGCCTCGAGCGCGGTCGCGGCGCTGTCCATGGCCGAGGCGCCGGCGCCGACTACGCCCACGCGCTTGCCGCGCAGCGCGGCGTAGTCCATCTGGTCCGACGAATGCGCCCACAGGTGGCGCGGCAGCGTGGCGGCCACCGGCGGCACATAGGCGCCGCCGAGGCCGTCGCGGCCGGTGGCCAGCACCACGCGGCGCGCCAGCACCGTGAGCGGGCCGTCCGGAGTCTGCATCGACAGCGCCACCAGCCCGTCGGGGCGCGGCACGATCCGCTCGACCTCGTGTTCGTTGCGGATATCCAGCGCCAGCACCTGGCGGTACCAGCGCAGGTAATCCATCCACTGCAGGCGCGGGATCTTGTCCAGCGCTTGCCACGCGGCCTCGCCAAACTGGGCCTCGAACCAGGCCCGGAAGGTCAGTGCCGGCAGGCCCAGCGCGGGGCCGGTCAGCTGTTTGGGCGAGCGCAGCGTCTCCATGCGCGCGGTGGTGGCCCACGGGCCCTCATAGCCCGCCGGGGCGCGGTCGAAGGCGCGCACGCGCACGCCCAGGTGGGTCAGCGTGGCGCTCGCCGCGAGGCCGGCCATGCCGCCGCCGATCACGGCAACGTCGAGCACCTCCTGCCCGTCGACGCTGCGCGGCATGGTCCAGGCCTTGGCGGGCAGCTCCAGCCAGGACAGGTCCTGGCGCAGCCGGGCTTCGAGGGCGGCCAGGCCTGTGGGGGTGGGGGCGGATAGTTCAGTCATGGCTTGGAAGTCCGGCATCGTGTGAGAGCGTGTCAGCGTCTTCGCTGGCATCGCCATAGAGCGATTGCAGCAGCGCGCCGTGTTCGGCGGGCTCGCGCCGCACCAGGTCGGGCAGCAGCGCGGCAGCCGCGTCGGCCACCGCCTCCACCAGCCCCTGCACGGCGGCGCTGGCCGGCCGTGCCTGCGGCGTGATCACCCCGAAAAAGAACGGAATATCGGCATCGATCGGCCGCACCGCGATATCGGTCAGCGGGAGCCCGCGCGCGGTCACCGGCTCCAGCAGCGCGATGCCCAGCCCCGCGCGCACCAGGGTCAGGGCGCTGATCGAGGTATTGGTGTCGATCACGCCGGCCGCCGGAACGCCGGCGGCGGCGAGCGCGCGGTCGACGCGGCGGCGCAGCCGGTAGGGGTTGTGCATGGTGATCAGCCGGCGGCCGCGGCAGTCCTGCAAGCTGAGCGCGGGCTGCGCCGCGAGCGGGTCGTCGGCGCGCAGCGCCGCCACGCAGGCGGACTGTCCGATCCAGTGCACGGTCACGCCGCGATGCTCCAGCGGCAGGCTGTTCAGGCCGATGTCGGCGGCGCCGGTCAGCACCGCGTGCACCACCTGTTCCGGCGACTGGCTCTGCACCGCCACGCGCTCCGGCGCGCACAGGCCGCGCGCGAACGCCAGCGCCAGCGCCGGCGGCAGCAGCCCTGCGGCGAGGGCGGGCGTGGCCGCAATACGCAGCGGCCGGCCATCGCCGCGCGCCAGCGCCGCGGCGCGCGTGCGGATTTGCTGCATGCCCGCCAGGGTCTGCTCGACCTCGTCGTAGAGCAGGAAACCCTGCTCGGTCGGGCTGACGCGCGGGCCGCTGCGGGTGAACAGGGCGAAACCGAGTTCGGCCTCCAGTTCCTGGATCAGCCGCGTGATCGCCGGCTGCGAGCGGCCAAGCAGCCGCCCGGCGGCGGTGACGCTACCGGTGGTGACGACTGCGGCGAAGGCTTCCAGTTGCCGGATTTCCATGGGGCTGGGCAGGATCGGGCGCGCTAGCGGGTTGTATGTCTAAACTGGATTCTGAGGCCTTCAACATGCGGAATGCAAATACTATTTCGGGATAAGTTCATGCGCCGCCTATGATGTAGCGATGCCGGGCGCACACCGGCGCCAGATCGGGACGGACGTGTTGGCCGGGATTCGTGGAAGGCAGGCAAGGAGCGGGCCGTGGCACCGGCTGGGGTTCGCCGTGGCGTGGGTGCTGGCTGCGGCACTGGCGGCGAGCGTGCCGGCGCGCGCGGCGGACCCGCTGCGCGTCGGCTCCAAGCGCTTCACCGAGTCGTACATCCTCGGCGAACTGCTGAGCCAGGCCGCCGGGCCGCCCGGCACCGCGCAGCACCAGCCCGGGCTGGGCAACACCGCGATCGTGTTCGCGGCGCTGCGGGCCGGCAGCATCGATCTCTACGCCGACTACACCGGCACGCTCGCCGCCGAAATCCTCAAGCTGCCGCCCGGCGCCGGCCTCGACCAGATCCGGCGCGCGCTGGCGCCGCTGGGACTGGGCGCGGCGATTCCGCTGGGATTCGAGAACACCTATGCGCTGGCCGTGTCCGACGCCCGCGCGGGGTCGCTGCAGCGCTTGAGCGATCTCGCGGCGCAGCCCGCGCTCCGGCTCGGGCTGTCGCACGAGTTCCTTGGCCGCGCCGATGGCTGGCCCGGACTGGCCAGCCGCTATGGCTTGCCGCAACGCCCGCTCGGGCTGGACCACGGCGTCGCCTACGAGGCGCTGGCGGCAGGGCAGGTCGATGCCATCGACATCTATTCCACCGACGCCAAGATCCGCAAGTACCGGCTGCGCGTGCTGACGGACGACCGGCATTACTTCCCGCGCTACGACGCCGTGGTGGTCTACCGGCTCGACGTGCCGCAGCGCTTCCCGCAGGCGTGGCAGGCGCTGCAGCGGCTGGCCGGGCGCGTCAGCGCCGACGACATGATCGCGATGAACGCGGCGGCAGAGCTCGACGGCCAGCCGTTCGCCGCGATCGCGCGCGCCTTTCTGGACGGAGGCGGAGCGCCGGCAGCGCCTGTCGCTGATGCACAGCACAGCCGGCTGCTGGCCGCGCTGTTCGGCCCCGACACCGCGCGGCTGGCGCGGCGCCATGTCGGGCTGGTCGCGGGCGCGGTCGGCGCCGCGACGCTGGTGGGCGTGCCGCTGGGGATGCTGGCGGTGCGGCGCCGGCGCACCGGCCAGGCGGTGCTGGGCGCGGTCAGCGTGCTGCAGACGGTGCCGTCGCTGGCCCTGCTGGCGATGCTGATCCCGCTGCTGGGCCGCATCGGCGTGTGGCCGGCGATGGTGGCGCTGTTTCTCTATGCGCTGCTGCCGATCGTGCGCAATACCGCTACCGGGCTGGAGCAGGTGCCGCAGGGCATGCGCGATGCGGCGCGCGCGCTGGGGCTGCGCGGCGCGCAGGTGCTGCGCTACGTGGAGCTGCCGCTGGCGTTGCCGGTGCTGCTGGCCGGCGTCAAGACCGCGGCCATCATCAGCGTGGGCACGGCCACCATCGCGGCCTTCGTCGGCGCCGGCGGTTTCGGCGAGCGCATCGCCACCGGGCTGGCGCTGAACGACACCACGCTGCTGCTCGCTGGCGCGATCCCGGCCGCGGTGCTGGCGCTGGTGGTGCAGGCCGCGTTCGAAGCGCTGGAGTGGGCGCTGCGCCGCCGTCGCGACACGCGCTAGCCGGCTTGCTGCGCGATGAGGCGCCCGAGCGTGGCGACCGCGGCCTCGGCCTCGTCGTTCCAAACGTGGCCGTAGTTGAGCCGGATGCAGTTGCGGTAGCCTTGCCGCGCCGAGAAGATCGGCCCCGGCGCGATGCCGATGCCGGCTTCGAGCGCGGCATGGTGCAAGGCCAGCGCATCGAAGCCCGCGGCAAACTCCACCCACAGGAAATACCCGCCCTCCGGCCGCGACACCCGCACCTCGTCCGGGAAATGCTGGCCGATCGCGTCGATCATGCGGCCCTGCTGCATCTCCAGCACGTGGCGCAGCTTGCGCAGGTGCTTGTCGTAGCCGCCGTGCTGCAGGTATTCGGCCAGCGCCACCTGCGCGGGCACGCCGGCCGACAGCGTGGTCATCAGCTTGAGCCGCTGGATCGCCTCGCCAAAGCGGCCCGGCGCGACCCAGCCGATGCGGAAGCCCGGTGCCAGGGTCTTGGAGAACGAGCTGCAATGCATCACCAGCCCGTGCGTATCGAAGGCCTTGGCCGGCAGCGGGCAGCGGTTGCCGAAGTAGAGCTCGCCATAGACATCGTCCTCGATCAGCGGCACCTGGTGGCGCGCGAGCAGGGCCACCAGCGCCTTCTTCTTGTCCTCCGACATGCTGGCGCCAAGCGGATTCTGGAACTGCGTCATGAACCAGCAGGCCTTGACCGGATGGCGCGACAGCGCGGTGTCGAGCGCGCCCAGGTCGATGCCTTCGGCGGGGTCGACCGGGATCTCGACCGCCTTGAGCCGCAGCCGCTCCAGCGCCTGCAGCGAGGCATAGAAGCCGGGCGATTCGATCGCGACCACGTCGCCCGGCTGCGTCACCGCCATCAGGCACAGGTTCAGCGCCTCGAGCGCGCCGTTGGTAACGACCAGGTCGTCGGCCGGCTGCGGCACGCCCGCGCCCAGGTAGCGCAGCGCGATCTGGCGGCGCAGCGCGGCATTGCCGGGCGGCAGGTCGTTGACCGAGTACCACGGGTCGAGCGCGCGGCCGGCGCGCGCCAGCGACTTGCCGAGCCGCTCCCACGGGAACAGCTCGGGCGACGGAAAGGCCGAGCCGAATTGCACCAGCTCGCGGTCGCGCGCGCCTTCGAGCACGGCGAACACCAGCTTGGAGATGTCCACCTGCGTCGACACCTGCCGCGACGGGCGCGCCTGCGGCTGCGGCAGCTCGCGTCGCGCCGCCCCTGCCACGTAGTAGCCGGAGCGCTCGCGCGCCCGCACCAGTCCGCGCTCTTCCAGCCGGTAATAGGCCTGGAACGCGGTCGACGGGCTGACGCCGTACTGGGCCACGGTCTTGCGGATCGACGGCAGGCGCGTCCCCGGCGGCAGGCTGCCGTTGCGGATATCGGCGGCCAGGGTTTCGGCCAGGGCTTCGTACCGTTTCATGGTGGGGACAGGGCGGCGGCGGTGTGGGGATTATCGCCCGCCTGCGAACAACTGATACGTAATTTTTCCAGTTATCTGATGCTGGTATGGCTGGCGGCGACGGACCATAATCGGCCTCTCGTCCCGATACGCGCTGTACAAGGAGATGCCATGAACCCGTTGAGGCTGTTGCGGACCGTGCTGTGGGGCTTCTTCGGCCTGCGCCAGGGCAGCGAGCACCAGCGCGACCTGGACAACCTGCGCCCGGTGCCGCTGATCGTGACCGGCGTGGCCGTCGCCGCCGGACTGGTGGCCTGCCTGGTGCTGGCGGCCAACTGGGCCGTGTCGGCGGCATGAACTGACTGCGTCCATGCGCTCTTCTTTTCGCGGGGCTGGTCTCGCCGTGTCCACCGTGTTGCGCAAGCTGGCCCGCCTGGCGCTGGCGCTGCTGCTGCCCGCGGGCCTCGCGCATGCCGCCGGCGACGCGCAGCAGGTCGAGCGCGGCCGCTACCTGGCCCGCATCGCCAACTGCGCCGCCTGCCATACCAGCGCGGGCGGCAAGCCCTTTGCCGGCGGGCTGCCGATCCGCACCGCGGTCGGCACGCTCCATTCGACCAATATCACGCCCGATGCCGGCACCGGCATCGGCAACTACACGCTGGCCGAGTTCGACCGCGCCGTGCGCCACGGCGTGGCGCGCGACGGCAAGCGCCTGTATCCGGCGATGCCGTACCCGTCGTATGCGCGCATGCACAAGGACGACGTGGCGGCGCTGTACGCCTACCTGCGCGCCGAGGTGGCGCCGGTGGCGCAGCGCAATCCCGCGCCGCAGATGCGCTGGCCGTTCGGCATGCGCGGCCTGCTGGCGGTATGGAACGTGCTGTTTCTCGATGACGAGCCGGTCCGCAACGATCCGGCGCGCGATGCCGCCTGGAACCGCGGCGCCTACCTGGTGCAGGCGGTGGCGCATTGCGGCGCCTGCCATACGCCGCGCGGCACGCTGTTCGCCGAGAAGGGCCTGGACCAGCGCAGCCGGCATTTCCTGTCCGGGGCCAGCGTGGAGGGGTGGTCCGCCACCAACCTGACCGGCGACCAGGTCACCGGGCTGGGCGCCTGGTCGCGCGCGGACATCGCCGAATTCCTGCGCACCGGGCGCAATGCGCATGCGACCTCGTTCGGCCCGATGTCGACGGTGGTTTCCACCGCGACCCAGTATATGAGTCCGGCCGACCTCGACGCGGTTGCCGCCTATCTCAAGTCGCTGCCCGGCGCGCGTGGGGAAAACAAGCCGTTCCGCCACGATCCCGCCACCGCGCAGCAGCTGCGCCAGGGCCGCTTCGACCTGCCCGGTGCGCGCCAGTACGCGGTGTTCTGCATGCCTTGCCATGGCGCCGACGGCAAGGGCTTCGCCCGTGTCTTCCCGCCGCTGGCCGGCAACCCGACCGTGGCCGATCCCGACCCGGCATCCCTGGTCAACCTGCTGCTCGACGGCGCCGTGACCGCACGCGTGGCGACCGCGCCGTCGGACTACCACATGCCCGGCTATGGCTGGACCCTGGACGACCAGGAGCTGGCCAACGTGCTGACCTTTATCCGCGGCAGCTGGGGCAACCGCGCCGCGCCGGTGGCGGAGGCCGAGGTGGCCGCGCGGCGCCGGGCGCTGGCCGCGCAGCGCCAGGCCGACGCCCAACCATGAGCCGCCGATGACGATCACCCGAAGAGACTTCCTCAATGGCACCGCGCTGGCGATTGCCGCCGGACTGGCGCCGGCGCAGCTGCTGCACGCGCAGCCGCGCGCGGGCGCGCCGTCCGCTGCCACGCCGTCCGCTACCTATCCGCCAGCGCTGACCGGTCTGCGCGGCAACCATGCCGGCACCTACACGCTGGCCCACAGCCTGGCGCGCGAAGGCGCGAAGTATCCGGCGGTGCTGGCGCGCGAGGCCTTCGACCTGGTGGTGGTCGGCGGCGGCCTCAGCGGCCTGGCGGCGGCGTGGTTCTACCGCCGCCGCTTCGGCGCCAACCGCCGCATCCTGATCCTGGATAACCACGACGATTTCGGCGGCCACGCCAAGCGCAACGAGTTCACGGTGCGCGGCAAGCGGCTGGTGACCTATGGCGGCAGCGCCGAGATGCCGGCCAGCGCGGCTGGCGACGCCGCGGTGCGCGAGCTGCTGGTCGGGCTCGGCCTCGATGCCGCGCGTCCGCCCGCGGCCGTGGCCGCTGACCCTTATGCCGAGCTCGGCATGGGCCGGGCGGTGTTCTTCAATGCCGAGCATTTCGGGCGCGACCAGTGGGTGGCGGGCGACCCCTTCGGCGAAGCGATCGATGCGCGCAGCGGCGCGCGTGCGGGCGGCCCCGATGCGGCGGCCTTGTCGCGCTTCCTCGACAGCGCGCCACTGCCCGCGGCGGACCGCGCCGCGCTGGCGCGGCTGGCCGCCGGCACCACCGACTACCTGCCGGCGCTGGCGGGCGCCGAGCGCAGCGCGGCGCTGCGCAGCATGCGCTACGCCGCCTTCCTGCGCGACCAGGCCGGCATCGGCCTGGCCGGGCAGCGCTTCCTGCGCAGCCGCAGCCTCGATGCCTACGCGCTCGATGCCGACGGCATCTCGGTGGCCGACGCCATCGCCATCGGCTTGCCCGCCGGCGCCAACATGCCGGCGCCGGCGGGCAATGCGCGGCTGGGCAAGTCGCCCGCTTCGCGGTTGTGGTTTGCCGATGGCAATGCCTCGCTGGCCAGGCTGCTGGTGCACAGCCTGATTCTCGGCGTGGCGCGCGTGGCCGCGCCGGCGCAGGTGGTATCGGCCGCGTTCGACTACAGCCGCCTGGACCGCGAAGGCGAGCCGGTGCGCCTGCGCCTGAACAGCACCGCGATCGCGGTCGAGCCCGACGGCCCGATCACGCGCGTCACCTATGGCTTCAGCGGCAACCTGCACCGGGTCGAGGCGCGCCACGTGGTGCTGGCCGGCTACAACATGATGATCCCGTACCTGCTGCCGTCGCTGCCGGCGCAGCAGAAGGCCACGCTGCACAACGAGGCCAAGGCGCCGCTGGTCTATACCAAGGTGGCGCTGGACCACTGGCACGCGTTCGCCGCGCTGCGCACGCGACGCATCCATGCGCCGGCGATGGCCTACACCGATCTGTGGCTGGAGCCGCCCGCGGGCCGGGAGCCCTCCGACCCGGCCGTGCTGCACATGCTCTATGTGCCGACCGTGCCCGACAGCGGCATGCCCGCGCGCGACCGCTTCCGCGCCGGCCGCGCCTTGCTGCTGGGCACGCCGTTCGATGCGATGGAGCGCGATATCCGCGCGCAGCTCGACCGCATGCTCGGGCACCAGGGCTTTGCCTCGAAGGACGTGATCCGGGGCATTACCGTCAACCGATGGGCGCATGGCTACAGCTACATGCCGGATAGCCTGGCCGGCGAGAACGTGGCGCCGGACGCGGCGTGGCCCGGGCTGGGCGGCGTCGGCAATATCAGCATCGCCAACAGCGACAACGCCGGCAGCCCGTCACTGACGGCGGCGGTGGCGCAGGGCAAACGCGCGATCGAGCGGCTGCCCGGATAGCGCGGATCAGCCCTGGCGCGGTGGCGTCAGCGCGTCGATCTCCGCGTCCTTGGCCTCCCACTGGCGTGCCAGCCAGTGGTGGAATTCGGTGCGGAAGGCCTTGTCGCTGCCGTAGTCGGCGTTGCAGAAGGACGGTGGCACCGGCAACTGGCGCATCCGCACCAGCACCGGGCCGGCGCGCCCGCAGGCCAGGTCCCAGAAGCCCGGCGCGCCTTCGGGGTAGACGATGGTGACATCGATCAGCGAGCGGAACTTGTCGCCCATCGCGTTCAGCGCCACCGCCAGGCCGCCGGCCTTGGGCTTGAGCAGGTGGCGGTAGGGCGAAGCCTGCGCGGCATGCTTGGCCGCGGTAAAGCGCGTGCCTTCGGCGAACACCATCACGCTGGTCGGCACCAGCGAGAACTTCGCGCAGGCGCGCCGCGCGGTTTCCTGGTCCTGGCGCCGCAGGGCCGGATTGCGGCGCAGCTCGGCCTTGCCGTGGCGCTTCATGAACGGGAAGTCCAGCGCCCACCAGGCCAGGCCGATCACCGGCACATAGATCAGCTGCTGCTTCAGGAAGAATTTCAGCAGCGGGATGCGGCGGTTCAGCGCCCGCTGCAGCACGAAGATGTCGGCCCACGACTGGTGGTTGCAGTTGACCAGGTACCAGTCGGCATAGCGCAGGCCCTCGTTGCCGCGGATGTCCCAGGGCTCGCGCTGGATCCACGCGAACCAGCCGGTGTTGCCGGAGATCCAGGCGGTGGCGATGCCGTTGAGCAGCGGGTCGATGCGGCGCCTGGCCGCGGCGAACGGCAGCGCCAGCTTCAGCAGCGCCAGCGGAAACAGCAATGCGCACCAGAACAGCGTGCTGGCGATCAACAGGGTCCAGCTGAGGATGCCGGTGACAAAGGCGAAGCGGCCGCGCGGCACCAGCGCCGGGCGGCGTGGCGGCACGGCGGGGTTGGCGAGGGTGGTCGGGCTGGCGTCGGATGAGGCAGGGGAAGCGGGGGAAGCGGGGGAAGAAGAGGGCAACGTCGTCATGGGCGCCAGTTTGCAGGCAGGAAAGGAATTGGAGCTTGCGCTTGATCAATGCGGACGCTGGCTCATGGGTATCTCACGTTGGCGCGTGATGCCTTCAGAACACCAGCGTCGCGGTGCCCATGAAGGTGTTGGTGCTCTTCAGCCGGTTCTTGCTGGCCACCGACGGCACCCAGCGCAGGCCCAGCGACAGCAGGCTCTTGGCGCCGACCTTGGTGTCGTAGGTGACGATCGGGCCCACCGCCCAGTCGTGGCCGCGGAAGCCGTTCAGGCGGTCGGCCAGCGGCCCGCTGTCGTCGCCCAGCTGCTGCGTGGTGCCGGCGATCAGGCCCACGCCGGCGCCGTTGGCAAAACGCTTGAGCAGCATCGTGTCGAGCGTGAACAGCGGCGCGTTCTGGTAGTCGGTGGCGTGGTTGCGGGTGTAGAACTGGATGCCGGCGACGGCATCGAACTCGAGCCCGTGTTCGGGGAACAGTTTGGTGTAGGCCACCTGCGGAATGAAGGTCCAGTTGTTGAGGCTGGGATTGGCCAGCGCGTTGGCATCGTACTTGCCGGTCGGCGCCCACACGTTCAGGCTCAGCGCCACGTGTTCGGTCTTGGAAAAATGGTAGCCAGCGATGACCGGCGCAAACGAGATGTCGAACAGGTTCGAGGCGGTGTCCTGGGTGCTGAGGCTGCGCCCGCCGACGGCGAGGTTGGCCGTGACCTTGGTCCACACATAGGGCAGCGTAAAGCTGGAGGCGAAGTTCCAGGCGCCGGTGCCGGTGTCCCACACCTTCATCACGGTCGCCAGGGTGAAGGCGATCTTGCCGTCGATGCCGGCAGAGGCCTTGCCGGCGATCGGCACGGTGCGGCTGCCGCCGATCGAGCCGTCCAGGTAGATCTCGCCGACGTTGACGATCAGCGCCGGTTCGGGCGACACCACGCCCGCGTTGGGAACCACGCTGGTGCCGGTGACAGGGCGCCCGAGCGCGCCTTCGGTGGCGTGGGCGCCGGCGCAGGCCAGCAGCAGCGGGGCAGTCAGGGCAAGCCGTTGTGCGAGAGTCTTGGACATGGGCATCAACAGGTAGGACAGGCCGGGCAGGGCATGCGGCCGGCGCCCGCGCCGGTTTTTCGACATTGCATACTAGCAGCAAACCCCCGCTTCGCTATTGGCGCGAACACGCAAAAAAGCACGCAAAAATTTTCATTACGGCATCGCAAATA
Source organism: Cupriavidus nantongensis (assembly GCF_001598055.1). Lineage (NCBI taxonomy): Bacteria > Pseudomonadati > Pseudomonadota > Betaproteobacteria > Burkholderiales > Burkholderiaceae > Cupriavidus > Cupriavidus nantongensis. The sequence continues at coordinate 2,359,393 of NZ_CP014844.1, forward strand.
TTTACTTCACAAGGCCAAAGCCGCTCTGCCATGATGCTCACGCCATATTCGACCGGCGATGGCAGCGATTTCACTTGAGCAGGGCGTCCGCGTATGAATGAATTCATGCAGAAGTCCAGGCGTGGTGCAGGGTGCATGGCGGCGGTGGCGGCGGCGGTCGCGCCGGCATTTGCCCAGGCTGCCGGCCCGTCGACCGCCGATATGAATGCGTCGAACAACCCGCTGAGCCCCACCATTACGCTGAACCTGCAGGACCAGTACGTCGGCCGCTATTACGGGCTCGGCGACGAGGACGGCAACAGCGTGCTGCTGCGCGGCACCGTGCCGCACAAGCTGTTCGGGCTGCCGCAGATCGTCCGCTTCACGCTGCCGGTGGTCACCACGCCCGGCGTCGCGCCCGATGGCAGCAAGACCGGGCTGGGCGACCTGAACCTGTTCAACCTGGTGCTGATGAAAGGGCTGGGCATGGAGTGGGGCATCGGCCCGCAGCTGACCATCCCCACCGCCTCGCGCGACCAGACCGGCACCGGCAAGTGGCAGGCCGGCCTGGCAGCAGTAGGCATCGCGCCGCAGCAATGGGGCATGCTGGGCGGCCTGGTGACCTGGCAGCATTCGTTTGCCGGAGAGAGCGACCGGCCCACGCAAGACAACCTGACCGCGCAGCCGTTCGTGATCGTCAACCTGCCGCAGGGCTGGTACCTGCGCAGCAGCGCGACCTGGAATTTCGATCTCAGGCGCGGCAGCTATTACATTCCGGTCGGCGTCGGCGCCGGCAAGATCTGGAAGGTCGGCAAGGACACCTACAACCTGTTCGCCGAACCCCAGTGGACGCTGAAGCATGATGGCAGTGGCGTACCCAAGTTCCAGGTGTTCATGGGGCTGAACATCCAGTTCCCGCTTTAGCACGACCGTCAACGCAAAGGGCCCGACGCATGCCGATGATCCGCCCCGCCATGAACCGACGCATTGCCGCGCGGATCGGCGCATTGTTGGGCGCATTGATGGGCGCACTGGCCGTATGCTGGTGCGGCGGCGTGCAGGCGCAAACGCAGGCAGCCGGCGAAAAGAAGCCGCTGTCGTTCTTCGACCCGGAAGACGGCGCGCTCGACATGAGCGACTTCCTGCTCAACCACAGCGGCGCGCTGCCCGTGCCCACCATCATCACCGAGCCCGCGGTCGGCTATGGCGGCGGCCTGGGGCTGATGTTCTTCTCGCAGTCGATGGCCGACGCGGCCGCCAGTGCAAAGGCCAGCGGCAAGGGCCCGGCGCCGCCCAACATCACCGGCATCGGCGGCGCCTATACCGAGAATGGCACCTGGGGCGCCGGCGTCGCGCATTTCCACACCTGGGACGGCGACCGCTACCGCTATCTCGGCGCCCTGGCCAAGGTCGATGCCAACCTCGATTACTACGGCTTGCGCAACCAGCCGCGTGCCTATGAGCTGCGCGGCGTGTTCCTGGTGCAGCAGTTGCTGGTGCGCATCGCCGACACCCGCTGGTACGTGGGCCCGCGCTATGTGTATTTCGATTCGACCGCGACCTTCAGGTTTGGCGATGCCGGCGAGCTGGGCAGCTTCGACCGGACCCAGCGCATCGGCAAGGCCGGGCTGGTGATCGACTACGACTCGCGCGACAACATCTTCTATCCCACCCGCGGCAGCTATGCCGAGCTCGAGGCGCAGTTCGCGCGCGGCGGCTTCGGCAGTACCCAGTCGTTCAACATGTACAACGCGCGCGGCTTTACCTGGCTGCCGCTGGCGCGCACCGTGATCCTCGGCCTGCGCGCCGATACGCGCTTTTCCAGCGGCGACGTCCCGTTCTATGCGCAGCCCTACGTCGACCTGCGCGGCGTGCAGAAGGGGCGCTACCAGGACCGCAACGCGCTCGCGGCGGAAATGGAATTGCGCTGGGACGTGACTCCGCGCTGGTCGCTGCTGGGCTTTACCGGCGCCGGCAAGGCCTATGGGCGCTGGCACGATTTTTCGGATGCATCGACCGTCTACAGTGTCGGCGCGGGCTTTCGCTACATGATCGCGCGCAAGCTGGGGGTGTCGATCGGCCTGGACGTGGCGCACAGCAAGGGCCAGAACGCGTTCTATATCCAGGTCGGCAGCGCCTGGCGCTGAGCCAGGTGGCAAGCGCCTGGCGCCGAGGCGACCGCGGAATGCGAAAAAAACTTAATTCACTGCTGCCTGAAATCATAAAAAGCTGACTTCTGATTGCCAAATCCATCTGAGATCATTGTTTTCGCTGATCGGCGCAGTGTTTTGCATACAGAGACATGGAATGAGCGGACCACGTGATAGCGGCAATCCCGGCGCAGCCCCAGCGGTCCTGGCGGCCCTGGCGGCCACACGGCGCGGCGGCAGGCGGGCGTGGCTGCTGGCGGGCCTGCTCGGCGTCGGGCTCGCGGCCGGCCTCGGCGGCAGCTACTGGTACCTGAAGGGACGGACCCCGGCCGCGCCCGCGATTGTCGTCGGCGATGGCAAGAACGGTCCCGCCGGCATGGTGCGCGTGCCCGGCGGCGAGTTCCTGATGGGCAGCGACAGCAAGATGGCGCAGCCCAATGAAAAACCGGCGCACAAGGTGCGCGTGCATGCGTTCTGGATGGACCAGCATCACGTCACCAACGCGGAATTCCGCAAGTTCGTCGAAGCCACCGGCTATGTCACCACCGCCGAGCGCGCGCCCGACTGGGAAACCCTGCGCGTGCAGCTGCCGCCCGGCACGCCGCGCCCGCCCGACAGCGCCATGGTCGCGGGGGGGATGGTCTTCGTCGGCACGCCGCGGCCGGTGCCGCTGCAGGATTACTCGCGCTGGTGGCGCTATGTGCCCGGCGCCGACTGGCGCCATCCGACCGGCCCCGGCAGCTCGATCGAGGGCAAGGACAACCACCCGGTGGTACAGGTTTCATACGAAGACGCACAGGCCTATGCCAAGTGGGCCGGCAAGCGGCTGCCGACCGAGGCGGAATGGGAGTTCGCAGCGCGCGGCGGGCTCGAGCAGGCGACCTATGCCTGGGGCGAGCAGTTTGCCCCCGACGGCAGGCAGATGGCCAATGTCTGGCAGGGACAGCAGAACCAGCCGTTCCCGGTGGTCAGCCCCAAGGCCGGCGGCGCGCTCGGCACCAGTCCGGTCGGCACCTTTCCGCCCAACGGCTATGGCCTTGCCGACATGACCGGCAATGCCTGGCAGTGGGTCGCGGACTGGTACCGCGCCGACCAGTTCCGGCGCGAAGCCGGCAAGGCGCAGCCGATCGAGAATCCGGTGGGCCCGCTGGCATCGTGGGACCCGTCCGAACCGGGGGTGCCGGTCAACGCGCCCAAGCGCGTCACGCGCGGCGGCTCGTTCCTGTGCAACGAGGATTTCTGCCTCAGCTACCGCCCCAGCGCCCGGCGCGGGACCGACCCGTTCAACAGCATGTCGCACCTCGGCTTCCGGCTGGTGATGGACGAAAGCCGCTGGGCGGAAATGCAGCGGCGGCCGCCGGTGGCGATGGCCGGCCACGCCGGCCCCGCAGCGCGCTAACGATGCGCGCGGACCACGTTTCTTTCCCGCAGCACAACCCGAGACAGGAGCGAGCAATATGACCATGGCGGCGCCTTCCGCAATCCTTGCCAGCCACACGCGCAAGGCCATCGCCGCGCTGGCGCTGGCCGGCCTGGCGCTCGCCGGCTGCTCGACCTCCGCGACCGCGCCGGCGGCACAGGATGCGGCCGCGCAATCGGTGCAGAGCGCGCAATCGGCACAGTCGGCGCTGCCGTCGTGGCGCGACGGCGCGGCCCGGCAGGCGCTGCTGAAATTCGTCGCCGACGTCACGCGGCCCGGCTCGCCCGCCTTCGTGCCGCCCGACGAACGCGTGGCCGTGTTCGACAACGACGGCACGCTGTGGAGCGAGCAGCCGCTGTACTTCCAGTTCTTCTTCCTGCTCGACCAGGTCCGCGCCGCGGCGCCGCAGCATCCGGAGTGGCGCAGCAACCCGGCCTTCAAGGCGCTGATGGCCAACGACATGCAGGGCCTGATGCGCAACGAGAAGGCGCTGGCCGCACTGGTCGCCAAGGCCAACAGCGGCATGACCGTCGACGAGTACGACCGCACCATCCGCGACTGGCTGGCAAAGTCCCGGCATCCCAAGTTCAACCGGCCTTACACCGAACTGGTGTACCAGCCGCAGCTGGAGCTGCTGTCCTACCTGCGCGCCAACGGCTTCAAGACCTACATCGTCTCGGGCGGCACCATCGACTTCATGCGGCCGTGGAGCCAGGCCATCTATGGCATCCCGCCCGAGCAGGTGATCGGCTCCTCGCAGGCGGTGCGCTACCAGGTGCGCGACGGCAAGCCGGTGCTGGTGCGCGACCCCAAGCTGGACTTCATCGATGACGGGCCCGGCAAGCCGGTCGGCATCTACCGCCATATCGGCCGCCGGCCGATCCTCGCCGTGGGCAACTCCGACGGCGACCTGCAGATGCTGGAGTACACCACGGGCGGCGACGGCCCGCGCCTGGCCGTGCTGGTGCATCACGACGATGCCGAGCGCGAGTTCGCCTATGACCGCCAGTCCAAGGTGGGCAAGCTCGACAAGGCCCTGGACGCGGCCCGCGCCAGGGGCTGGACGGTGGTCAGCATGAAGCGGGACTGGCTGCAGGTCTATCCGGCCGCCAAGCCATGACCACAGGTATCAGCAGCGAACCAGCAGCAAACCGACCGTAACGGGTCAACGAACGGAGGCGGGACATGCACAGAGTTGAAGAACGCATAGTCAGAGGGCGGAGTTCCAGGCTGGCGATGCTGGCCGTGGCCGCCGTGGTGGTCGCGATGGCGGGCTGCGACAAGAAGGAAACCCCGCCCAAGGCCCAGCCGCCGGCGGCGCAGGCGCCTGCCGCGACGCCGGCGCCGGGCGCGGCCGCACCGGTACCGGCCCCCGAGAATCCGCCGGTGGCGACCAGCGCCCCGGTTCCCGCGGCCTCCGCGCCCGCACTGGCCGGGCCGGCGGCGTCCGGCAAGAAGCCGAACATCCTGGTGATCTTCGGCGATGACATCGGCCAGACCAACATCAGCGCCTACAGCCATGGCGTGGTGGGCTACCGCACCCCGAACATCGACCGCATTGCCCAGGAGGGCATGCTGTTCACCGACTACTACGGCGAGAACAGCTGCACCGCCGGCCGCTCCACCTTCATCACCGGTGAAGTCGGGTTGCGCACGGGCCTGCTGAAGGTCGGCATCCCGGGCGCGCCGGTCGGCCTGCAGGCGCAGAACGTGACGATTGCGCAGGCGCTCAAGCCGCTGGGCTATGCCACCGGCCAGTTCGGCAAGAACCACCTGGGCGACCGCAACGAATACCTGCCCACCGCGCACGGCTTCGACGAGTTCTTCGGCAACCTCTATCACCTGAACGCGGAAGAGGAGCCGGAGCGCCCGTACTACCCGAAGAACGACGAGGCCTGGGTCAAGGCCAACGCGCCGCGCGGCGTGATCCACTCGTTCGCCGACGGCAAGGTCCAGGACACCGGGCCGCTGAACCGCAAGCGCATGGAGACCATCGACGACGAGACCACGGCGGCGGCGATCGGCTTCATGGACAAGCAGGTCAAGGCCGACAAGCCGTTCTTCGTGTGGATGAATACCACCCGCATGCACGTGTTCACCCACGTGCGCGAGTCGATGCGGGGGCAGAGCGGCATGCCCGGCAACGAATACGCCGACGGCATGATCGAGCACGACGGCCACGTCGGCAAGCTGCTCAAGGCGCTCGATGACCTGAAGATCGCCGACAACACCATCGTGATCTACAGCACCGACAACGGCCCCAACCAGTTCAGCTGGCCCGATGCCGCGACCACGCCGTTCCGCAGCGAGAAGGACACCAACTGGGAAGGCGCGTTCCGGGTGCCGGCGATGATCCGCTGGCCGGGCCGGATCAAGCCCAACACGGTGTCCACCACGATGATTTCCGGGCTCGACTGGTTCCCGACGCTGCTGGCCGCGGCCGGCGATACCGATATCAAGGAGCGCCTGCTCAAGGGCACCAGCCTCGGTGGCAAATCGTTCAAGGTGCACCTGGACGGTTACAACTTCCTGCCCTACCTGACCGGGCAGACCAATACCGGGCCGCGCCAGGACTTCTTCTACTTCAACGATGACGGCCAGCTGGTGGCGATGCGCCACAACGACTGGAAGTTCGTGTTCTGCGAGCAGCGCCAGCCGGGCGGCTTCCAGGTCTGGGCCAACCCGTTCACCTGCCTGCGCGTGCCCAAGGCGTTCAACCTGCGCATGGATCCGTATGAGCGGGCGGATATCGTTTCGGACCAGTACTACGACTGGACCGCCAAGAACGCCTACATGATCAGTTATGCGTCCTCGCGCGTGGCGCCGTTCCTGCAGACCTTCAAGGACTACCCGCCCAGCCAGCGGCCGGCGAGCTTCACTATCGACCAGATGACCGAGGCGGTGATGTCGTCGCTCGACAGGGGCGCGGCCGGCGGCAAGTAGCCTCCGGCGTGACCGGCCAGCCGGGTTCCGTTGCAGGGGCCGGCTGGCCTATTCAACAGGGATCGCACCATGGTAGAAGCGCGCGCCGGCGCAGGTTCCGGCAAGGATAAGGTGCGGCATGCGACGGCCACCAACGGGCAGGGCGCCCGGGCCGCCGCGCAGATGGGGCAGGTGGGGCAGGACCAGCAGGCGTGGCATGACGCCGCGCTGGTGCCTGCCCTGCTGCTTTTTGCCTCGGGCACCGCGGGGCTGGTGTTCCAGGTGCTGTGGATCAGGCAGCTTGCGCTGGTGGTGGGCGTCGAGGTGCACGCCGTCACCACCGCCGTGAGCGCATTCTTCGGTGGGCTGGCACTGGGCGGCTGGGTCTTCGGCCGCATCGCCGACCGCCATGGCGAGCCGCTGCGGCTGTATGCCTGGCTCGAGATCGCGGTGCTGGTGCTGGGCGTCGGCGCGACGCTGGCGCTGGCGCGGGCCGCCGCGCCGTTTGCCTGGCTGGAGGCCCGGGTCGGCGTGCTGGCGTGGGCGTTGCCGTTCGTGCTGGTGATCCTGCCGGCGGCCGCGATGGGCGGCACGCTGCCGGTGCTGATGCGCGTGCTGGGCTCGCGCCCGGGCCGCGTCGGCAGCCACGGTGGCCGGCTGTACGCCGCCAACACTGCCGGCGCGATCGCGGGCACGCTGCTGGCGGGCTTTGTGCTGGTGGCCGTGCTTGGCGTCCTTGGCAGCGCCATCGCTGCGGGCACGCTCAACGGCGTCGCGGCGCTGGCGGCGTGGCTGCTGGCGCGGCGGGCACCGCCCCCGCCCGCTCCCGCCAGCGCCCACGCGGCGCAAGCTGCCGCTGCCGCCGGCGATGTCGCCAACGGCCGGCTCGCGCTGGTGCTGTATGCCGCCGCCGGCGGCATCGCGCTGGGCTACGAGGTGGTCTGGTCGCAGGCCATCGTGCAGTTCCTCAGCACGCGCACCTTCGCCTTCACCGTGGTGCTGGCCACTTATCTGGCCGGACTGGCCATCGGCAGCGCGCTGGCCGCGCGCCATGCCGACCGTGTGCGCGACCCGTGGGGTGCCTTCGGCCTGCTGGTGGCGGCGGCCGGGCTGGTGGCGTTGCTGGAATTCGTGCTGCTGGGTGAATGGCTGCTGCGCGCGCAGGGCAGCCTGTCGGCGTGGGTGCAGGGCCTGAGCGCGAGCCCGCTGCTGGCGGCGTGCGCGCGCTTTGCGCTGGCGGCGCTGACGGTGGTGTTCGTGCCGACGCTGCTGCTGGGTGCGGCGTTCCCGTTCGTGCTGCGCGTCAGTGTCGACAGCCGGCGCATCGGCGCGGGCGTGGGCAGCGTGATTGCGCTCAACACGCTCGGCGGCATTGCCGGCACTGCGCTGGCCGGCTTCGTGCTGGTGCCGTACCTGGGACTGGTGCGTACGCTGTCGCTGCTGGCGGTCGCCGCGGCGGTGGTCGGCGTGGTCGCGGTGGCGCTGGGCAGCGGGGTGCGGCCGGCGGCGCGCTGGGCGGTGCCGATGCTGGGCGTGCTGGCGGTGATTGCCGCCGCGCTGGCGCCGCCCGACCGCCTTGCCACGCTGCTGGCGCGGGCGCGCGGCGGCGAGCTGGTGTTCTACGAGGAAGGGCGCGGCGCCACCGTGGCGGTGGTCGAGCAAAGCTCTGCCACCAACCGCTTCCGGCGACTCTATATCCAGGGCGTGTCCAATTCCGGCGATGCCATGACTTCGCAGCGCTATATGCGGCTGCAGGCGCTGCTGCCGCTGATCGTGCATAACGGCGCGCCGAAGTCGGCGCTGGTGATCGGGCTCGGCACCGGCATCACGGCGGGCGCGACGCTGGCGTGGCCGGGGCTGGAGCGGCGCGTGGTGGCGGAGCTGCTGCCGCCGGTCGCGCGCGCGGTGCCCAGCTTCAAGGGGAATTTCGGCGTCGCCACCGACCCGCGCGTGGAGATCCGCCTGCGCGACGGCCGGCGCGAACTGCTGCAGAGCCCGCAGCAGTACGACCTGATCACGCTGGAGCCGCCGCCGCCGTCGGCCGCCGGCGTCGCCAACCTGTATTCGACCGATTTCTACCGGCTCGCGGCGGCGCGGCTGCAAGCCGGCGGCCTGGTGGCGCAGTGGCTGCCGCTGCCGACGCAGAACGACGCCGATACGCGCATGCTGGTGCGCAGCTTCCTCGACGTGTTCCCGCACGCCACGCTGTGGACCACCGAGCTGCACGAGATGCTGCTGGTCGGTTCGATGTCGCCGCTGGCGCTGGATCTGGCGCAGGTGCGCGCGCGCTTTGCGCAGCCCGAGGTCGCCGCCGCGCTGCAGGCGGTGGGCGTGCGCTCGGCGGCGGCGCTGCTGGCCACCTGGGTCACCGACCGCGCCGGGCTCGACTGGTATGCGGCCGACGCCCCGCCGGTGACCGACGACCGCCCGCGCATCGAATACGCCGGCTGGGTGCGCCCGGACGCCTTCCCGGAATCGTTGTCCAGGCTGCTGTCGCTGCAAAGCGAACCGCCGCTGGCGGGTGCCGACGATGCCTTCTGGCGCGAGCTGCGCCACGAGCGCGAGATCCTGCACACGTTCTATCGCGCCGGCCTCGACGCCTACCGCGGCGACCGCGAGGCGTGGGCCAGCCATATCACGCAGGCCATGCGCGCCGACCCTGACAATCCCTACTATGCGTGGTTCGTCGGCGGCCAGGCCCGCCGCGCCCCGGCCGCACCAGAGACTCCAGAGAACGCCCCAAGGAACGCCCCATGAGCACACGCGACGACGTCCTGGCCCTGCAGCAGCGCATGGGCGAATCGATCGTGGGCCAGCAGCGCATGATCGAGCGCCTGCTGCTGGGCCTGCTGGCGGACGGCCACCTGCTGGTCGAAGGCCTGCCGGGGCTGGCCAAGACCCGCGCCATCAAGATGCTGGCGCGCAACCTCGATGCGCGGCTGTCGCGGATCCAGTTCACGCCGGACCTGCTGCCGGCGGACATCACCGGCTCGGAGATCTACTTCACCGAAGGCGGCAAGGGCGAGTTCCGCTTCCAGCCCGGCCCGGTGTTCGCCAACCTGGTGCTGGCCGACGAGGTCAACCGCTCGCCGGCCAAAGTGCAGGCGGCGCTGCTGGAGGCGATGGAAGAGCGCCAGGTCACCGTCGGCGGCACCACCCACAAGCTCGAGCCGTTGTTCCTGGTGATGGCGACGCAGAACCCGATCGAGCAGGAAGGCACCTATCCGCTGCCCGAGGCGCAGATGGACCGCTTCCTGATGCATGTCAGCGTGGGCTATCCCGAAGCGCAGGCCGAGGCCGACATCGTCAGGCTGGCGCGCGCGGAAGAGGCGGGCGGCGCGGCCGCGGGCACAAGCGCGCCGGTGCGGCTCGCGCCCGAGGCCATCTTCGCCGCGCGTGCGGCCATCCATGACATCCATGTCAGCGAGGCAATCGAGCGCTACATCGTCGCGCTGGTGCAGGCCACGCGCGCGCCCAAGCCCGTTGACGACGACCTCGACAAGTGGATCCAGGTGGGCGTGAGCCCGCGCGGCTCGATCGGGCTGGACAAGGTGGCGCGCGCGCATGCATGGCTGCACGGGCGCGACTTCGTCACGCCCGAGGACGTGCAGGCGGTGGTCGGCGATGTGTTCCGCCACCGGCTGATCCTGTCGTACGAGGCGCATGCAGCCGGCGTCGGCGCCGATGCCGTGATCGAGCGCCTGGTGCAGCAGGTGGCGGTGGCCTGAGCCAGCCTGAACCATCGCGAGGGCCTGTCATGCGCCTGCCATTCCGCGCCATCGCCCGCGCCGCCCCGGACGCGGCACGCGCGCCGTTTTCGCTGGCGCAGCCCGGTGTCAGCGTGGACGCCGCGGCGCTGGCCCGGCTCGAGGTGGCCGCGCGCGACTTCCATTTCCTGCCGCGCCAGCCGGTGCACAGCGTGCTGGCCGGTCGCCATGCCTCGCGCGTGCGCGGGCGCGGGCTGACCTTCGAGGAATTGCGCCTGTATTTGCCGGGCGACGACATCCGCAGCATGGACTGGCGCGTGACCGCGCGCACCGGCAAGCCCCATGTGCGCGTCTACACCGAGGAGAAAGACCGTCCGGTGCTGCTGGTGGTGGACCAGCGCATCAACATGTTCTTCGGCAGCCGGCGTGCGATGAAATCGGTCAGCGCGGCCGAGGCGGCGGCGCTGGCCGCGTGGCGTGTGCTGGCCGAAGGCGACCGCGTCGGCGGCGTGGTGCTGGGCGACGACCGCATCGAAGCGTTTGCGCCGCGCCGCAGCCGCGACGCGGTGCAGCAGCTGCTGGGCGGCATCGCGCGCTTCAACCAGGCGCTGCGCGCGGATGCGCCGGCGCGCCGCGCCGCGGGGCAGCTGAACGCGGCGCTGGAGCGCACCGCGCGCATGGCGCGCCACGATTGCCTCGTCATCGTCATCAGCGATTTCGACGGCCATGACAGCCGCACCCGCGACCTGATGCTGGCGCTGGCGACGCACAACGATGTGCTGACCATCCTGGTCCACGACCCGTTCCTCGGCGCGCTGCCGGGTTCCGGGCAGCTGGTGGTCAGCGACGGCGAGCTGCAGGTCGAGCTGGGCTTCGGCCACGCCGCCACGCGGCGCAATATCGCCGAGTTTGCCGATGCCCGCGCCAGGGCGCTGCTGGACTGGCACCATGCCATGGGCGTGCCGCTGCTGCCGCTGTCCGCCGCCGAGGAGACCGCGCCGCAGTTGCGCCGGCTGCTGGGCCGGCCGCTGCAGCAGGCGCCGGCGCGGCAACGCACGGGGGTGCCGCGATGAGTCCCACGCAGAGCCTCATGCACAGCGCCGCCCCGGCGACCCTGGCCACGCTGGCCGACCTGTCGGTGCCGCCGCCGCCGTCGTGGATGCCGCAGACCATCGGCTGGCCGATCGCAGCCGGCGTGCTGCTGCTGGCGCTGGCCTGGGCCGGTTGGCGCGCGTGGCGGCGCTACCGCGCCAACCGCTACCGGCGCGAGGCGCTGGCGGAACTGGCGGCGCTGCCGCAGGCCCCCGACCCCGCGCAGCGCGCGGCGGCCTTGCGCGCGATGGCGGCGCTGCTCAAGCGCACCGCGCTGGCGGCGTGGCCGCGCGCGCAGGTAGCCAGCCTGGCCGGCGCCGGCTGGGCCGAATTCCTGCGCGCGCATGCGGGGCGGGCCACGGATGTCGCGCCGCAGCTGGCCGCGCTGGTGGAAGAGGCCGAGTACCGTGGCGACGCCGCGCTGGCGCAATGGCCCGACAGCCAGGTGCGCGCCGTGGCCGCGGCATGCCGGCGCTGGATTGCGGAGCACCATGTACCAGTTTGAATATCCCTGGCTGTTCGCGCTGCTGCCGCTGCCCTTGCTGCTGTGGTGGTGGCTGCCGCCGTACCGCGAGGAAAGCCCGTCGGTGCGGCTGCCGTTCTTTGGCGAGGTTGCCAGTGCCGCCGGGCTGACGCCGGCCGCCGGCGCCGTGGTGCCGCGCCGCAACCGGCTGCAATGGGTGCTGGCGCCGCTGGCGTGGCTGCTGGTGGTGACGGCGCTGGCGCGGCCGCAGTACCTCGAGGCGCCGGTGCAGAAGGTGCAGCCGGCGCGTGACCTGCTGCTGGCGCTGGACCTGTCGCAGTCGATGGACACGCGCGACTTCCGCGATCCGTCCGGTGCGCTGATCCCGCGCGTGCAGGCGGTGCGGCAGGTGGTCAGCAACTTCGTCGCGCGGCGCCCGGGCGACCGCATCGGCCTGGTCGTGTTCGGCGATGCGCCGTACCCGCTGGCCCCGTTTACGCTGGACCACCAGCTGGTGCAGGCGCTGCTGGCCGACCTGCTGCCCGGCATGGCCGGACCGAGCACGGCGCTGGGCGACGCGATCGGGCTCGGCATCAAGATGTTCGGGCACAGCGAGGCGCCGGAGCGCGTGATGATCCTGCTGACCGACGGCAACGACACCGCCAGCCGGATGCCGCCCGAGCGCGCCGGCGGCATCGCGCGCGAACGCAAGGTGGTGGTGCATACCATCGGCATCGGCGACCCCAACGCCGCGGGCGAGGAGAAAGTCGACCTCGACGTGCTGCAGAAGCTGGCGGCGCAGACCGGCGGGCGCTACTTCTTCGGCGCCGACCAGGCCGGCCTGGAGGGCATCTACGCGACCCTCGACCGGATCACGCCGCATGACCAGAAGACGCTGTCGTGGCGGCCGCGGCGCGAGCTGTTCATGTGGCCGCTGGGCGCGGCGCTGGCGCTGGTGCTGGCGTACCAGCTGCTGATGTTCGGCTATTCGGCGTGGGCTGCGCGGCCCAGGCCGCCCCGTGCCGAGGTGGCGGAAGCGACGGCAGCGACGGAAGCAACAGAAGCGCCAGGCACGATGGCGGACGCCGCCGGGAGCGCGCGCTGATGCCGGCCTGGCTCGACCCGCTCGCCCACTTCCATTTCCTGCGCCCGTGGTGGCTGCTGGGGCTGGTGCCGGCCGCGCTGCTGGTGTGGGCGGTGCGGCGCCGCGGCGACGTGCGGCGGCGCTGGCGCGATGCCATCGCGCCGCACCTGCTCGACGCGCTGATGCTCGGCGAACGCCGCCGCCTGGCGCTGCGCCCGGTGCACCTGACCGCGCTGCTGCTGGCGCTCGGTGCGGTGGCGCTGGCGGGCCCGAGCTGGCGCCAGGAGCGCCCGCCGTTCCTCGACGACAAGGCGCCGCTGGCGATCGCCGTGGACCTGTCGCCGAGCATGGACGCGGTCGACGTCACGCCCACGCGGCTGGAGCGCGCCAAGCTCAAGATCAAGGCGCTGCTGGCGCGCCGCGACGGCGGCCGCACCGCCATCTATGCCTATGCCGGCTCGGCCCACCTGGTGCTGCCGCTGACCGACGATGCCAGCCTGCTGCAGACCTTCGCCGATGCGCTGCAGACCCGCATCATGCCGGTGCCCGGGCGCGACATGGCGCAGGCACTGCGCGTGATCGACGCCGACCTGAAGCGCGAGCCGGTGCCTGGCACCATCCTGTTCCTGACCGACGGCGTCGACCCCGCCGCCGCGGCGGCATTCCGCGCCCAGGCCGGCAGCGGCCGCAGCCAGCCGGTGGTGCTGGCGCTGGGCACCGAGCAGGGCGGGCCGCTGCGCAATGCCGCCGGCGGCTTCGTCGAGCAGGACGGCGCGCGCGTGTTTGCGCGGCTGGACGTGAAAGCGCTGGAGCGCTTCGGCGATGACAGCGGCGTGCCGGTGGCGACCTTTACGCCCGACAGCGACGACGACGTGGCCTGGGTGCAGCGCCACGTACAGTCGCATCTCGAGCAGATGCAGGCGGGCGACCGTACCCGCTGGAAGGACGAGGGCTGGTGGCTGGTGCCGCCGCTCGCGCTGCTGGCGGTGCTGTGGTTCCGCAAGGGCTGGACCGTGCGCTGGAGTGCGGGCGTGCTGCTGGCGCTGGCGCTTGGCGCACCGCCGGAGGCGCGCGCGCAGGCATCCGCACCAGCCACGCAAGCCAGTGCGGTACGCCCATGGCGCTTCGTCGACCTGTGGCTGACGCACGACCAGCAAGGCCGGCGCGCCTTCGAGCAGGGCGACTTTGCGCGCGCCGCGACGCTGTTCGATGACCCGATGTGGCGCGGCATCGCCCAGTATCGCGCCGGCCAGTACGCGCAGGCGGTGCAGAGCTTCGCGCGCGTCGATTCCGCACAGGCCGACTACAACCAGGGCAATGCGCTGGCGCGGCAGGGCCAGTACCGGCAGGCCGCGGCGCGCTACCGCCAGGCGCTGAAGCGCCAGCCGCAGTGGCCAGAGGCAGCCGCCAACCTGGCGCTGATGGAAAAGCTGCTGGCGCAGCAGATGCCGCAGGAAAAGCCGGATCCCGACGACGGCGAAGAGCCGCCCGACCTGCCGCCGGACCAGGTCAAGTACGACGCCGCGAAGCCGTCGGCTCCGGGCGGCAAGTCGCTGCAGGTGGTGCTGACGCAGGACGCCGAGATGTGGATGCGCGCGATCCAGACCACGCCGACCGACCTGCTGCAGCGCAAGTTCGCGCTGCAGCACGGGCAGGCGGCGCCGGCGCAGGGCGCGCGATGAGGCGCCACGCCATGCCGCCGCGCGCGTGGCTGCGCTGCGCTGCGCCGCTGGTGCTGCTGCTGGCGGCGTGGCTGTGGCCGTGGTTGGCGGGTGCGGCCACCGGGCCTATCGTGCGCGTCGAGGTGGGCGCGCGCCAGCCGGTGCTGGTGGGCCAGCAGGTCGGCATCGACGTCACCATCCTCGCGCCCAACTATTTCCTGTCGGCGCCCGAGTTCCCGCCGCTCGCGGTACCGGGCGCGGTGGTCACCTTGCCCGATGCGCGCGCGGTGAATTCCACCGAGACCATCGACGGCGTGGCCTATGCGGGCATCCGCAAGACCTACGCCTTCACCGCCGAGCAGGATGGCGAGTTCCGGCTGCCGGCCGCGACCATCCGCGTGACCTACGCCGGCGACGACGGTGCGCCGCGCGAGGGCAGCGTGACCTTGCCGGTCACCACGATCCGGGCCGGCACCGGCGGCAGCGGCACCGCGGCGGCGGGCGCCGCCGCCGGCCGGCGCTTGCTGCCGGTGGCGCGGCTCAGCGTGACGCAGACGCTGGACCACAAGCCCGATCACGGCGTGGTGCGGCTGCATGCGGGCGATGCGCTGGTGCGCACCGTCACCACCTTTGCGCCGCAGACCCAGGCGATGATGATCGTGCCGCCGCATGCCGCGTCGCCGCGCGGCGTGCGCCTGTTCCGCGCGGATGCGCGGCTGTCCGACCAGGCCCAGGCGGCGCCGGAACCGGGCGGCACGCGCGTCGATACGCTGACCTATGTGTTCGAGCGGCCCGGCACCTATACGCTGCCCGCGGTCACGGTGGACTGGGTCGATCCCGCCACGCGCCGGCCGGCCAGCTCCGCAGCGCCGGCGGTGAAGGTCGAGGTGGCCGCCGCGCGCAACGGCGGGGCGCTGGCGCCGGGCGGGCCGTCGGCCGGCGCGCTGCCGGGCGAGGGCGGCCTGCCGTGGCGCACGCTGCTGTGGGGCGCGGGCGCGCTGCTCGGCGCCGCCGTGCTGGCGCTGCTGTGGCGGCGGCTGTGGCGGCGGCTGTGGCGGCGGCTGCGGCCGCGCCTGGCGCGCCTGCGGCAACGCCGCGCCGAGCGCCGCCACGCGCGCGCCGAGGGCGCCGATGCCCGGCTGGCGGCCACGCTGCAGGCCTGCCGCGCCGGCGATGCGGCCACCGCCAGCCAGGCGCTGGCCGGCTGGACCCGCGCCGCCCACGGCGCCACGCCGGCGGCCTGGGCCGAGGCCGTGGGCGATGCCGCGCTGGCCGATGCCGTTACCGGCCTGCAGCGCCACCTCTACGGGGCGGCGCCAGCGCCGTCCGCCTGGGACGGCAACCCGCTCGCGCAGGCGCTGCAGCGCCACGCCAGGCCCGCGCCGCGACGCAGCCGGCGGCGCCAGCCCGCGCCGGCGCTGCCACCGCTCAATCCCTGATCCAGCCGCTCCCACCCACCCAACCCGCGCCCCCATGACCTGTACCGTTGATTTCCTTGCCGCCAACCCGTTGCTGGTGCTGTTCATCACCGTCGGACTCGGCTACTTCGTCGGCAAGGCGCGGGTCGGACCGATCCGGCTTGGGGGCGTGTGCGGCACGCTGATCGTCGCGCTGTTCATGGGCCAGACCGGCTGCCAGATGCATGGCGAACTGAAGGACATGGCCTTCGCCTTGTTCATCTTTGCCATGGGCTATGCCGGCGGGCCGCAGTTCTTTGCCAACCTGAACCGCTCGAGCCTGCGCTATATGGTGCTGCCGGTAGTCGAGGCAGTGGTCGTGCTGGCGATCGCGCTCGCTGCGGCGGCTTACCTGGGCTTCGATCCGGGCACCGCCGCGGGGCTGGCCGCCGGCGCCGCCACCGAGTCGGCGGTGGTGGGCACCGCCGCCGAGGCGCTCAAGCACCTGGGCCTGGATGCCGCCACCGTGGGCCGCTACGAGGCCAATATCGCCACCGCGTATACGCTGACCTACCTGGTCGGGCTGATCAGCATCGTGTTCTTTACCAGCCAGATCGCGCCGGCGCTGCTCGGCATCGACCTGCGCCAGGCGGCGCGCGAGGTCGCGGCGCGCATGGAGGCCGCCTCCGACGACGACGTCGCCACCCAGCCGGCGCTGCCGCGGCTGATCGGGCGCGCCTACTCGGTGCAGCAGGCCGCCGGCATGACGGTCAGCCAGCTGCAGCACCAGGTCGGCGGCCGGGCCTCGGTGGTCAAGGTGCTGCGCGGCGGGGCCAGCATCGAGCTGGGCGATGACGACGCCGTGCAGGCCGGCGATATCCTGGCGATGGTCGGCATCCGCAGCAACCTGCTGAAGGCCGCCGCGCTGATCGGCCCGGAAGTGCTGCTGCCCGAGGCGCACACCGATGCCATCCAGCTGGTGGAAAAGCAGGTGGTGGTGAACAAGCGCCGCGTCAACGGCAAGACCCTGGGCGAGCTGGCGCGCCTGGCCGGCCCGCGCCGGCTGCGCGAGGTCTGGGTGCTGGAAGTGCGGCGCTCGGGCCTGTCGCTGCCGATCACGCGCTCGACGCCGCTGCAGCTGGGCGACGTGATCACCGTCGTCGGGCTGGAGCCCTCGCTGTCCGAGTCCATCGCGGGCATCGGCGTGGAGGCAAAGGCCTCCGAGGTCACCGACCTGGTGTTCCTGTGCGCCGGCATCGTGGCCGGCCTGCTGGTGGGCACGCTGAGCGTCAGCCTGGGCGGCATGCATATCTCGCTGGGCAGCGGCGGCGGGGCGCTGCTGAGCGGGCTGGTGTTCGGCTGGCTCCAGTCGCGCAAGCCGTCGCTCGGCACCTTCCCGGCGTCTGCGGTGCAGATCCTGAAGGACCTCGGGCTGGCGGTGTTCGTCGCCTGCGTCGGGCTGTCGGCCGGGCCGGATGCGATCGCTTTGATCCGCGAGCACGGCGCGGTGCTGCCGCTGATCGGGCTGGCGGTGTCGCTGGTTCCGGCGTGCCTGTCGCTGTGGATCGGGCACAAGCTGCTCAGGATCGAAGGCCCGCTGCTGGTCGGCGCGATTGCCGGGCAGCATGTCAGCACGCCGGCGATCAGCGCGATCCTGGCCGCCAGCCAGAGCTCGGTGCCGCTGCTGGGCTACACCATCACCTATGCCATCGCTAACGTGCTGCTGCCGGTGCTGGGGCCGATCATCGTCTCGCTGGCCTATCGCTTCGCCTGAACACCGAGCGCCTGAGGGGCCATTTCTTTGCCCTTCGCGCCGCGCCGTCCTACAACTGGAGTGTGGGGCGGAAGGCACCGCGCCGCACCGGCAAAGGACAAGGAGAGAGCACTATGTGCCGCTGGCTGGCTTATTCGGGCAGATCCGTTGCATTGGAGACGGTGCTGTTCCAGCCGGAACACTCGCTGATCGACCAGAGTTTGAATTCCCGGCTCGGCCATACCACCACCAACGGCGACGGCTTCGGCGTCGGCTGGTACGGGCGCCATGCCGAGGTGCCGTTCCGCTACCGCTGCCTGCACCCGGCGTGGAGCGACACCAACCTGCGCGAGACCGCCCGCGCGGTGCGCGCGCCGCTGTTCGTCGCGCATGTGCGCGCCGCCACCGGCACGCCGACGCAGGAAACCAACTGCCATCCGTTCCGCTTCGGCCGCTGGCTGTTCGTCCACAACGGCCTGATCCGCGACTATCCGCTGGTACGGCGCGACCTGATGATGGCGGTGGCGCCGCACCTGTTCCGCTGGATCGAGGGCTCGACCGATTCCGAGGTGATGTTCTTCCTGGCGCTGACCTTCGGGCTGGAACGCGACCCGGTCGGCGCGCTCGAGCAGATGGCCGGGCTGATCGAGGACGTCGGCCAGCGCCACGACGTGCAGTTCCCGCTCAACATGACGGTGTGCGTGACCGACGGCCGGCAGATCGTGGCGGTGCGCTATTCGAGCGAGACCAACTCGCGCTCGCTGTTCCACAGCACCTCGTTCCGGCAGCTGCGCGAGCTCTATCCGGACGACCCGCGCATCGCCGCCGCGGGCGACGACGCCTTCCTGGTGCTGTCGGAGCCGCTGATCGACGTGCAGGGCGTGTGGGAGGAGATTCCCGAGGGCACCATCCTGGTGGCGCGCGGCGGCGAGATCGACCGGCACCGCTTCGTGCCGCGCCTGCCGAGCCAGCCGGTATTGCATGCCGCGCAGGGCAACGCGGCCGCAGGCTGAGGGGCCGGCCCGGCGGCACGACCCAGCCTCAGGGGCACGCCAGCGCGGCGACGGCATACAGCAGCAGCGCCACCAGCACCACCACGGTAAAGCCTGCGTGGATCGCCAGCAGCGTGGCCAGCACCGCCGCCACCACCGAGGCACAGGCGTTGATGCCCCAGGCCCACGGCACCAGCTTGTCGTCGCGTGCCGCAATCCCGGACAGGCCTAGCGGGAACGGCATCCCCATCAGGAAGGCCAGCGGCGCGATCAGCGCCACTGCGATGGCGACCCTTGCGGGATCCGGCCAGGCAATCAGCAGCGGAAACAACTCGGGCAGCGCGACCAGGTAGAGCAGCGCCACGGCGCACACGCCGCCGATCGCCAGCGCCACCTGGCGGCGGCCGTGACCGGGGCCGGCGCGCGCGGGCATCCGTGGGGCAAAGCGGCTGCCCAGCCCGGCAAAGCACAGGAACGCGCACAGCACCACTGCCACGGCATAGAGCGGATGGCTCAGGAACAAGATGAATTTCTGGATAAAGGCGATCTCGACGAACATGAAGCCAAGGCCGACCGCGACGAAGTAGAAGCCGGTGCGCGCTACGGGCACCAACGGCACCGGTGACGCCGGCGCGCGCCGCCGCAGCACGCGCAGCGGCACACCGATCAGCAGCAGCGCCGCCGCCGTGGCCTGCAGCAGCGTCGCCACCAGCACCGGATAGCCCCAATCCAGCAACGGCAGCCCGCCCTGCGCCTTCAGCGAGATCAGCTCCGGCAGCGTGCGCCACTTGAAGAAGTGGAAGAAGTAGGGGCGGTCGTCGGTGGCGGGGCGCACGTCGAACTTGTAGCGCGACAGGAACAGCTCGCGCCCGGGGCCGAGCAGCGCCTGCGCGGCGGCGTAGAAATCCGGCTGGTCGAGCACGTTGTAGCGGTTGGCCGCACCGGGCCGGATGCCGGGATGGTATTCGACGTCGAACGATCGCTTCCGGCTGAAGTCGAGCAGCGCGCCGATTTCCGCGGGCTGGAAGTCACCATGCTTGACCACCAGCGTGGCCGTGTTCCAGCCGCGCACCAGCACCAGCCGGCGCGACGGGTCGGGCACGCCCGCGCGCGCCATCGCATCCACGGCCGTGGCGAACAGTTTCGGGATATCGCGCGGCGGCAGCGAGACCCAGCGCGTGATCGCCAGCAGGCCGCCGGGGCGCAGGTGGCGCAGATATTCCTCGAACGCTTCCACGGTATAGAGATAGCTTTCGGAGAGCGCGTACAGGCCCGCCGACGAAGTGCTGAACGAATCCAGCAGCGCCACCTGGATCAGGTCGTAGCGCTGCCGGCTGGCCGCCAGGAAGCCGCGCGCCTCGCCCACATGCAACTGCACGCCGGCCGCGCTGTACGGCTTGCCCGAGAATGCGCCGAAGCGGTCCTGCACCAGCGCGATCACCTGTGGGTTCAGCTCGACCGCATCGACCGCGCTGGCGCCGTGGTAGAGCGCCTGCAGCACGTCGGCGCCGGCGCCGCTGCCCAGCACCAGCACGCGCGGGGCCTGCAGCAGGTGATACGGCAGCGCCGAGGTCAGGTCGCCCAGGTAGGCCAGCGGTTCGCGGCGGCCGTCATAGCGGTTGAGCGCGCTCAGGCCATCGCCGTCGGTAAACACGGCCAGCTGCGGCGGCGGTTCCGCGGTGGCATTCAGGCTGAGCCCCGGCGCATGGCGCAGCGGAATCGACGGACTCTCGACCACCGTGACCAGCCCCAGCGGACTCGAGCGCCGCGCCACCACGCGCGCGTCGCCGATGCGCAGCGCCTGGCTCAGCTCCTTATATTCTGACGGCCGCAACGGCATCCAGCTGCCAGGGATGGCCGCCGGCACGGCTGCCGCCGCCAGCAGCAGCGCCGGCAGCCAGGGGCGATAGAAGCGGTCGGCGCGGCATTCGATGCAGGCCAGCGCCGCGGCCGCCATGCCCGCCATGCTGACCAGGCGCAGGGCATCGACCGGAGCCAGCACGAACAGCGCGGCGATGATGCCCAGGCTGCCCAGCCCGGCGCCAAGGATATCGAAGCTGTAGAGCCGCGGCACCTGCAGCGGGAAGCAGGCAAAGGCCAGGCACACGCTGGTGGCCGCGCACAGGAAGGGCACGAACAGCAGCAGGTAGATCGCCACCAGGCGCAGCGGCTGCGTGGGCTCCCACAGGATTTCCAGCGGGTTGAAGCCGACCCGCTGCGCGAGCTCGAAGCACACCAGGGCGCTGATGCCGAACAGCAGCGCACCGCCGGCAAACACCGGCACGAAATGCCGCACCAGCACCGGCTGCGACAGCGCCACCAGCGCCCCCGCGGCGCCGTAGCCGAGCAGGGCCACGCTGATCATCATGTAGGCGAAGTGATGCCACAGGATGATCGAAAGCAGCCGCATCAGCAGGATTTCATAGCCCAGCGCAGCGGCGGAGAGCAAGGCCAGGGCGAACAGCGGCGGGCGTGGCAGCGCGTTCATCTCGTTGGTCGCATGAAGCGTCCCGCCGGATGCCGCGCCTCAGTGCTTGCCGACCAGCGGCACGAAGCGCACCGGCAGGATCTGCCGGGTGCTGACGCTGCCGTCCGCGGATTTTTCGACCAGCAGCAGGTACTGCGTCAGGAACTGCGCGCCCACCGGGATCACCATGCGCCCGCCCGGCTTGAGCTGGCGGATCAGCGGCGGCGGCACATGGCTGGCCGCGGCGGTGACGACGATGGCGTCATAGGGCGCGTGCTCGTCCCAGCCGTAATAGCCGTCGCCGACCTTGCACGCCACCTGCCGGTAGGCCAGCCGCCGCAGGCGCTCGCAGGCCTGGCGCCCGAGCGGCTCGATGATCTCGATGGTGTAGACCGCGCGCGCCAGCCGGCTCAGCACCGCGGCCTGGTAGCCGGAGCCGGTGCCGATCTCGAGCACGCTGTCGCCCGGCTGGACCCGCAGCAGGTCGGTCATCAGCGCCACGATGTATGGCTGCGAGATGGTCTGGCCATGGCCGATCGGCAGCGGCCGGTTCTCGTAGGCGTGGGGTTTCTGCGGGTCGGGCACGAATTCATGTCGCGGCACCTGGCCCATCACGGCCATCACCCCGGGGGCGATGCCGTGGCTGCGGTTCGGCACGCCGGCGCCGGCGTCGATCGCGGCGATCTCGCTGACCATCTCGGCGCGCTGCTTCTGCCGTGCATCGTCGGCGCGGCACAGCCCGGCCGCTGCCAAGGCGGCAACGGCGAGCAAGGCAATAAAGGGATGATGGGCGGACGGCTGCACGATGGGACCCGAGGGAGCCTACCGTCATCGTAGGTCATCGGCTGCGCCGGCGCCGGCAAGTGGCAAACGAGGCGCTTGTCGGTGCTCGCCGATCCTGCGGGCTAGCCCGCGATCAGCTTGAGGCCGGCCGGCAGCGCCTCGCCGAATACCCGTCCCTCGTCCGCGGCGTCGAGTTCGACCACCTCGCGCACCATCGCGATCCAGCCCGGCGGCGCGTTGGCGGCTTCCAGCCGGCGCACCACGTCCGCGCGCAGCGCGTCGGGCAGGTCGCGGGTGCGGTCGCCGGTCATGCGCGCGATCTGCACTGCGGCGAACGCGGCCGGCTCGACCTTTTTCCAGTCGAGCGCCAGGATGGCGTCCAGCCACTGGCCGGCGGTGTCGGGCGGCACCACGCTGTGCGCGCTGCCGTAGAACGGCATGCGCGCGCCGATGCGGCCCACCGCCCACCAGCCCTGGTTGTTCTCGGACGGCTTGCGCAGCCGGGTCAGCAGCCAGCCGGCCAGCTCGGTCTTGGCGTCGACCGGCAGGCGCTCGAGCGAGCCGGCCAGCCGCACCATGTCGGCATAGCCGCCCCGGGTGGGTCCGGCCGGCTTCTTGAAGTGCGCGCTGCCCGGTGGCTGCAGGTAGAAGGCCATGTCTTCCAGCAGTCGCAGCTGCGCGCTTTCGTCGAGCCCGCCGGCGGCGCGCCGCCACAGCGTCCACCATTCCGACCAGTTCTGGCTTTCGTTGACGTACTGGATGCCCTGGTCGTACTGCGACCACAGCTGCGCGACGCGCCATTCATCGAGCGGGTAGCCGAAGCCGGGCCGCACGCAATAGCCCGCCAGATTCAGCCACAGGCGCTCATGGTCCGCGCTGCGGCGGCGGCGCCGGGCGCGCTCCCACAAGGCGCCGAACAGCTCGCGCAGCAGCGCGCTGTCCCACTGCTCGCGCGCGCCCAGGATCTGCTCCAGCTGGGCGCGCAGGCGCTTGACTTCCTTCGGGCCGACCTCCTGCGAGCGCGCGCCGAAGGCGCGGTCGATCAACTCCAAAGCCTGCGGCAGCGACGGGTGGGCCGTTGGCGCCGTTGGCGCCGTGGGTGCCGCCGCGGCGTCGTTGCCGCGCAGCTGGAACTCGAGGCGCCAGCGCTGCGCGGCATCCTCGGTGCTGACGCAGTGGACTTCGAGCGTGCCGACCTCGGTCAGCGACGTGGTGATCTGCACCGGCGTTTCGCGCGGGCCGCCGGCGCCGCGCGTCGGCACCACGGTCGCGATCGGCGGCAGCCGCACGAAGTCGCCGCCGGACAGGTCGGTCAGTGCGCCGGGCTGGTAGGGCGTCTCGGCCACCGACGACACCAGGTGGAACTGCACCGGGTGGCCCAGCCGCAAGGCGAAGGTGCGGTCGCTGAGGTGGATCTCGTGGCCTTCCTCGGTGCCGCGCGGCAGCAGGCAGATGCCTTGCTGGCCCGTGGCGCCATCGTCGAGCACCAGGAAATAGCTGCGCGCCGAGCCGCCGCCGATGCGCGGCGCCTGGCCGGCGCGCGCGCGCGCATAGGCGACAGCGCCGCGGGCCACGGCAATGTCGGGATCGGCGTTGTGCAGCACCTGCAGCGGCGCGCCGCGCCAGCCGCCCAGCGTGTCGGCGATGCGCTCGGCCAGCGCCTGCGCGCGGAACACGCCGCCGTTGAGCAGCAGCGTGTCGGGCACCGGCAGGGCATCGTCCGGCGCGTCTTCCATGCCGAGCGCGGCACGGGCCTGCGCCGCGTGCTGGCCGAGGAAGGCGGCGACGTGGCGGGTCACGGCGGGATCGGCGGCATAGGGCAGGCCGAACTCGACGATGGCGCCGCGCGCGCGCCGCGGCCGTTCGCTGGCCGGCACGTTGGGGAAGAAGCCGTCGACCACCAGCTGCTCGACTTCCTGCCGCGTCACCTGCACCGAGCGCGCGCCGCCGACCAGCCGGGAGCCCGCGCCCAGCAGCGTCACGTTGACGGCATCGGGCGCGTCCGCGCCCAGCAGTTGTTCCTTGGCGGCGCGGCAGCGCGCCACCAGCTGCGACAGGCTCGCAGCCGACAGGCGCGGCTGTGCCGGCGCGCCTTCGTCCAGGCGCGCCAGGCGCGCTTCGACCTGGTGCGCCAGCCCCAGATCCATGTTGTCGCCGC
Organism: Cupriavidus nantongensis; assembly: GCF_001598055.1. NCBI lineage: Bacteria > Pseudomonadati > Pseudomonadota > Betaproteobacteria > Burkholderiales > Burkholderiaceae > Cupriavidus > Cupriavidus nantongensis. The sequence goes on from NZ_CP014844.1 coordinate 2,383,421, forward strand.
CGAGCATCAGGTGGTTGCCCACCCCGATGCGGGTCAGTTGCGGCTGCCCGTCCTGCATGTCCACGCGGATCAGCGTGAGGTCGGTGGTGCCGCCGCCGACGTCGCAGATCAGCACCAGCCGGGTTTGCGCCAGGTCCTGCTCCAGCGTCTGGCGATGGTGGAACAGCCAGTCGTAGAGCGCGGCCTGCGGCTCTTCCAGCAGCCGCAGCGCGGGCAGGCCCGCCAGGCGCGCGGCTTCGAGTGTCAGCGCGCGCGCGCCCTCGTCGAACGACGCCGGCACGGTCAGCACCACGTCCTGCTGTTCGAGCGGCGCGTCGGGGAAGCGGTGGTTCCAGGCCGCGCAGACGTAGCCGAGATAGCTCGCGCTGGCGACCACCGGCGAGATCTTGGCGAGATCCTCCTCGCCGCCCCAGGGCAGGATCGGCGCGGTGCGGTCGACCGAGGCATGCGACAGCCAGCTCTTGGCGCTGGCCACCAGCCGGCCCGGCACCTGCGCGCCCAGCGTTGCCGCCAGGCGGCCGAACACGGTGCGGCGCGCGGCCGCGCTGGCGGCGGATTGCCAGGGCAGCTGCAGGTCATCGCCGTTGAGCTCGCCCGGCGCGGCGTGGTAGCGCACCGAGGGCAGCAGGGGGCGGGCCGCGACCTCGCCCGGCGCGACCAGCTGGTCGATGTCGAACACGCGGATATCGTCGGAGCCGGCCCGGGCGTAGGCCACCACCGTGTTGCTGGTGCCCAGGTCGATGCCGACGATGTACTGCTTCAGCGCCGGTGCTGCGGCTTCAGGCATCGGCGTTGCCGCGCACGTCGAATTGCACCTTCCAGCGTTCGCCGCTGGCGCGCGGCACGGCCTCGAGTTCGAGCGTGCCGGCCTCGGTCACGCGCGCATGCAGCCTGACCGGCACCACTTCGCCGGCGGTGCGGCCTTCGGCGGGCAGCGTCGCCTGGATTTCTTCCAGCTCCTGCAGTTCCTCCGGCCCCCAGAAGTCGAGCAGGGTGCCGACCTGGTCCTGGCGCCGCACCGACGAGCCGAAGAAGCGGAAGTGCACCGGCTCACCGACCACCAGGCCGAATTCCTGCGGCGGCAGCTCGGCCTCGGTGCCTTCTTCCATGCCGAACGGGGCCACGCACAGCGCCTGGATCGGCGGCTCGAAGCCCGGCACTGCGGGCATCGACGATTCCACCGCGACGTAGTAGGCGCGCGCGGTGCCGCCGCGGATGCGCACGCCCTTGCCGCGCCGCACGTAGCCGTAATAGGCCGCGCCGCGCGCCACCGCCAGGTCCAGCTCGGCGCCGTCGAGCAGGCGCGCCGGCGCCGCGCCCTCGGCAGCGAGCCAGCCGTTGAGCGTCTGCAGGATGCGCTCGACCAGCAGGCCCGACTTGAACACGCCGCCATTGAACAGCACGGCGGTGGGGCGCAGGAAGCTGGCGCCTTCCGGCTGCGTGGCCCGCAGGCCTTCGATCTCGGCCAGCGCGCCGGCTTGCCGGCCCAGGAACGCCGCCAGGTGGCGCGTGATGGCCGCGTCCTGCGCGTATGGCAGGCCCAGCTGCGTCAGGCCGGCGCGGGCCCGGGTGACCGGGCGCGCCGCGGCGTCGACTTGCGGGAAGAACCCTTCGAGGATGGTCTGGGTCAGTTCGGCGCGGGTCAGCTCGGTGCGGATCGAGCCGCCGATCAGCTTGGAACCGCGGCTGGGCACGACCAGCGGCACGGCATCGGCCGCCGGGTCGGTCAGCAGCGTTTCCTTGGCGGCGCGGCAGGCGTAGGTCAGCGCGCGCAGCTGCCACGGATCGGCCTGCGTGCCCTGCGCCGCCAGCTTGCGCGCGACCACGTGGGCCAGCGCCAGGTCCATGTTGTCGCCGCCCAGCAGGATGTGGTCGCCGACCGCGATGCGATGCAGTTCCAGGTTGCCGTCGCGCTCGATCACGGCGATCAGCGACAGGTCGGTGGTGCCGCCGCCGACGTCGACCACCAGGATGATGTCGCCGACCCTGACCTGCTTGCGCCACTGGCCGGCGCTCTTCTGGATCCAGCTGTAGAGCGCGGCCTGCGGCTCCTCGAGCAGCGTCATGCGGGCATAGCCGGCCGCCGCGGCGGCCTCGGCGGTCAGCTCGCGCGCGGCAGGATCGAACGAGGCCGGGATGGTCACGGTGACGTCCTGCTCGCCGAACGGCGCGTCGGGATGGGCCTGGTCCCACGCTTCGCGCAGGTGCGTCAGGTAGCGCACCGAAGCTTCCAGCGGCGATACGCGCGGCACTTCGGGCGGCGCGTCGGCGGGCAGGATCGCCGCGCGGCGGTCGACGCCGGGATGGCACAGCCAGCTCTTGGCGCTGGACACCAGCCGGATCGGCGTGCCGGCGCCGCGGCTGCGCGCCATCTCGCCGACCGCGAAGTCGCGCGCGGCGCTCCACGGCAGGTTCAGGTCGCCCGGGGCCAGTTCGCTTTCGTGCGGCAGGTACAGGAACGAGGGCAGCAGGTCGAGGTCCTCGACCGCGCCGGGCGCGGTCAGCTGCGCGATCGGCAGCACGCGCTGGCTGGTGTTCTCGCCATCGCTGGCGGCCAGGTCGACGTAGGAGACCGCGCTGTGGGTGGTGCCCAGGTCGATGCCGATGGCATAGCGGGCCTCGCTCATAGCTCCACCTCGGCCGGGGCGATCACGGTCGCGTCATGGCGCTCGGCCAGGCGCGGCAGGCGCACTTCCTCGACCTTCCAGCCGCGATGGCTGATGGCGCCATGGAACGGCGCGCTGCCGACCACGTTGCCGGTCAGGCGGATCGCGCTGGCATCGAAGCCGTCGGCCAGCGTCACGCGGCTGCCCTCGGCTTCCTCGCGCACCGGGCGGATGGTGAAATGCTCGCGCAGCACCGCGCGGCAGCCATCGTGCACCAGGCGCGCGGCGGCGCCGATCTCGGCGTCGGCATAGCGCGCGATGTCTTCCTCGACGAAGTCGACGAAGCGGGCGTCGCGCTGCAGCAGTCCGAGCAATTGCAGCGCGGCCACCGGGCTGGCTTCTTTCAGCGCGGGGGCGGGCTCAGCAGCCGGCGCCGGGGCGGGGGCCGTCACCGGGGCCGGGGCCGCCTGCGCGGCGGTTTCGCCCGCGCGCAGGCGCTTGATGCCGGCGGCCAGCTCGCGGTTGCCAAGGATCGCGAAGAACGTGCCCATGGCAAGCGAGAGCCTGCCAAAGAAAGAGAGGTTCGGGTCAGGCATGGATAACACTCCTCTGTGCGCGGAGGCGGAGGACCGCTCAGGCGTCGCGCAGATAGGTGATCAACTGGTCCGCGCGGCTGGGATGCCGCAGCTTCTTCATCGCCTTGCTTTCGATCTGGCGGATGCGCTCGCGCGTGACGTCGAACTGCTTGCCGACTTCTTCCAGCGTGTAGTCGGTCGACATGTCGATGCCGAAGCGCATGCGCAGCACCTTGGCTTCGCGCGGCGACAGCTCGTCGAGCATCTCGCGCACCACCGCGCGCAGGCCGGCCTGCAGCGCGGCGTCGGCGGGCGTGGCGGTGTCCGAGTCGGCGATCATGTCGCCCAGGCTGGTGTCGCCGTCCTCGCCCACCGGGGTCTCCATCGACACCGGCTCCTTGGCGATCTTCATGATCGAGCGCACCTTGTCCTCGGTCATGTCGAGGCGCTCGGCCAGCACCGCCGGATCGGGCTCCTTGCCGGTCTGCTGCATGATCTCGCGCGACAGGCGGTTGAGCTTGTTGATCTGCTCGATCATGTGCACCGGCACGCGGATGGTGCGGGCCTGGTCGGCGATGGCGCGCGTGACCGCCTGGCGGACCCACCAGGTGGCGTAGGTGGAGAATTTCCAGCCGCGGCGGTATTCGAACTTGTCGACCGCCTTCATCAGGCCGATGTTGCCCTCCTGGATCAGGTCCAGGAACTGCATGCCGCGGTTGGTGTATTTCTTGGCGATCGAGATCACCAGGCGCAGGTTGGCCTGCGTCATCTCGTGCTTGGCCTGTCGCATCTGGCGCTCGGCCGCCAGCATCTTGCGGTTGACCGCCTTCAGTTCGGCCAGCGACAGCGCCGCGCGCGCCTGGATGTCGATCAGCTTCTGCTGGTACGCCTCCAGGTCAGGCAGCGCGCGCGCGACCGCGGCGCTGTAGGGGCGGCCTTCAGCGGCCAGGCCCTGGCCCCAGGCCAGGTTGGTCTCGTTGCCGGGGAAGCGCGCGATGACGTCGTCGCGCTCCATGCCGCAGCGCTCGACCAGCAGTTGCACCACCTGGCGCTCGAGCGCGCGCACCTCGTCGACCATGGACTGGACGTTGGCGCACAGGCGCTCGATGGTGCGGGCGGTAAAGCGGATCGTGCGCAGCTCTTCGCGCACCGCGTCGCGCGCGGCGGCAAAGCCCGGTGCGCCCGCGCGGCCGGCTTCGGTTTCGGCGCGCATGCGCTCGAACTGCTCGGCGACGCGCGCGAAGCGCTTCATGCACTCTTCGCGCAGCCGCGCCAGGTCGGCTTCGGCGCTTTGCTGGCCGCTGCTGCCTTCATCGGCGCTGTCGTCGTCGTCTTCGTCGGACTCGTCGGCGCTGTCGAGGCTGCTGTCGTCGGCGTCATCCGCGGCGGCGGCGGCCGGCTCGGCGATGGTCTCGTCGCTGAGGCCGTCGACCACGTCGTCGATGCCGATCTCGCTGGCGGCGACCTTGGCCGACAGCTCGAGGATGGTGGCGACGGTGAACGGGCACGCCGAGATCGCGTGGACCATGTTGTTCAGGCCTTCCTCGATGCGCTTGGCGATCTCGACTTCCTGCTTGCGCGTCAGCAGCGTGGCCGAGCTCATTTCGCGCATGTACATGCGCACCGGGTCGGTAGTGCGGCCGAACTCGGAATCGACCGTGGCCAGCGCCACCTCGGCTTCCTCTTCGGCCTGCTCGTCGGAGGCCACCACCGGGCCGTCGCTGAGCAGCAGGGTCTCGGCGTCCGGAGTCTGCTCGTAGATCTTCACGCCCATCTCGGCGAAGGTGCCGACGATGCTTTCCATCGCGGCCGTGTCCGTGAAGTTCTCGGGCAGGTGGTCGCTGATGTCCGCGTGCGTCAGGTAGCCGCGCTGCCTGCCGAGCTGGATCAGCGCGCGCAGCTGCTGGCTGCGCGCGGCGGCTTCGGCCGTCGGATCAGTGTGTGCCGCGGCCGGGCTGGCCTGGCCGGTGTCCTTGACTGCTGCTGCTCGTGTTTTGGCTGCCGTTCGTTGTGCGCCACTTGTCATTGACTGCTGTTTCCTTCGTGCATCGCGTGTCGACGGCAGTGCGCACGAGGGCGCGCGTGATTCCAACCTGCTGTCAAGGCTCGCGTGGGGTTCGGCGGGGGCGGGGCGGATAACCGTTCGCCGCGGCCGTTTGAATAGGGGCCGCATATTCTACAGCCATTGCTGCGTCGCAGCAGGTTCCGGGCCCGGAATGCGTGGCGGCTAGTCTGCCGGAATGCGTGGTATTTGCAACAGGATGCGCTGAAAAGCGCGGCACAAGCCGCTGCCATGGCGCGAATTGCGAGGGCCGGCCGGCCCGGCCGCTGCGCTACGGCCGGCCAAGTGCCGGCTCAGGCATAGTCCAGCGGCAGCGCGGTGGTGTACTTGATCTGCTCCATCGCGAAGCTGGAGCTGACGTCGGCCAGCTCGGCGCCCTGGATCAGCTTCTTGTAGACGCGGTCGTAGGCGGCGATATCGGGCACCACCACGCGCAGCAGGTAGTCGGTGTCGCCGGCCATCCGATAGAACTCGGTCACTTCGGGGATCGACGACACCAGTCCGTGGAACTGCTTGAGCCATTTCACGTTGTGCTGGCTGGTGCGGACGGAGACGAACACGGTGACGCCGGCATTGAGCTTGGCGGCGTCGAGCAGCGCCACGCGCTTGCGGATCAGGCCGGCTTCCTCCAGCTTCTGGATGCGGCGCCAGCACGGCGTCGAGCTCAGGCCGACCCGTTCGCCGATTTCCGCCACCGGCAAGGTGGCGTCTTCCTGCAGCAGGGCGAGGATCTGTTTGTCGTAGCGGTCCATGGTGCGTGGCGGTCAGTTGAAGAGGGAGCGCCCGCACCCGGCGCGCAGCGGCTCGGCTAGGCGTCGGCGGGCACCAGCAGGTTCACGCCGGTCGCAATATGGTCGCGGCTGACCCCGTAGAGATGCAGCGAAACCGCGATCTCGTCGCTGGCGTTGCCGAGCGCGTGGATATGCTGCAGCCCCCCGGGCACGCTGAAGGTATCGCCGGCGCTGCGCGTGACGGTGTTGGCATGGTGCGCGTGCCTGCTGGCGGGATCCCACCGGTAGTGCTGCTCGGTCAGCGTGCCGCGCAGCACGCGGTAGGCGCACCAGGTGCGGTGGCCATGCACCGGGCTGGCCTGGCCCGGGCGCCAGACCAGCACCATGGCCGAGAAGCGCTCGAGCGGATCGCCGTAGACCAGGTGCCGGGTATAGGTGTCGGCCGCGCCCAGCAAGGCACCGGGCGGCAGCGCGGCCAGCAGCGTTTCGGTGTCGGGCAGGTGCTGCGCGATGTGGCTGGCAACCAGGCGCGCGCTGTGGCTGAAGATGTCGGCGAGGTCGAGCGCCAGCCGGTCGAGCGGGGCGGCGGTAACAGGGGATGCGGTAACAGGGGATGCAGTAACGGGTGAGGCGGTCGTCATGGCGGGCTTCGTCGGCTTGTTCTTGTCTGTTCATGATAGGGACCGGCGGTAGCACAGGCATGCGAGTTGTCCTTCCAGGCGAGCTGGAATTGTAATCTCATTCCTGCAAAGCGCGAATTATTGGAATTTTATTCCATCGTGCCGCCGTTGGTGCGATAACGCACGCTACGGGACAAGGGTGCGGCCTGGCGCGGCAAAGGCTAGCCGCCCTCGTCCTTGGGCCAGAACGTGATCAGGATATTGGACGGCGCCACGCCATTGCTGTCGCGCGGCAGCGGGTCCGAGCGCTGCACCGCGCGCAGCACCGCGTTGTCCCAGCCGGCATTGCCGCTGGATTTGGCAAGCCGCGTCGACAGCAGCGAGCCGTCGGGCGCCATGTGCACGGCGACCACCGCCGCCGGATTGCCGGCGACATCCTCGTTGAAGATGATGTTGGGCTTGACCCGCTGCCGCACCCGTTCGGCATAGCCCGACGACGGCCTCGCCGACGATCCGGAGCCGGCCCCGGTGTTGGCCGTGGCGCCGGCACCGCCGGCCTGCGCGCGCAGGCGCGCCAGTTCGGCCTGGCGCTCGGCATTGCTGGCCTGGCGCTGCGCTTCCATGGCCTTGCGTTGCGCCTCCTTGCGCGCGGCTTCGGCGCGGGCCTGGTTCTCACGCTGCTGCGCCTGCTCGGCCTCGCGTTCGGCCTGCCTGGCCTTGCGCTGCTTTTCCTGCAGCGAAATATCGGCGTCTTCTTCTTCAACCGGCTGCGGCGTCGGCGCCGGCCTGACGACAGGCTCGGGCGCGGTGGCCTCGGGGACGGGCTCCCACAACTCCGCCGCGACTCCCGTGGGCACGGCGTTGCGCCAGCGCACGCCGTAGTACAGCAGGGCCCCCAGCAGCAGGTGCATGAGCAGGGCCAGCAGGAAGCAGGTCAGCGTGCGCCGCTCGCGCACGGGCTGGTAGGGAGAGGCGGCGGTCTGCATGGTCCTTGGATGCGGCGGAAACCAGGCCTTTTCATTCTATGAGGCGCAACCGCATCAACCAAGGGCAGTGCGCCACAGGCTGCGCCTGTCCGTGTCTCGCCAAAAGCACGGCAAGGCCGCGCCGGCCTCAGCCCCTGGTGAAGATTTCGAGGAAGTGCTTGCTGGGATCCTCGAAATAGATGCGCCGGCCACCGTCGTCGGTATTGACCTCGCCGGGGCGGCGCCGGTATGGGTCGGCCCAGTACGTGAGCTGGTGCGCGCGGACGCGGGCAAAACCGTGGTCGAACTCGGCATCGCTGACCAGGAAGGCGTAGTGCTGCATGGCGATCTCGCCTTCCGCGTCCATGAAGTCGAGGGTCACGCCGTTGTCGAGCCGCACGCCGAGGAAGGGCCCGAACGGCTCGGCCGGCGGACGGCCCAGCACCTCGCACAGGAAGTCGGCCGAGACCTGCTTGTCGCGAGAGAAGACGATGGTGTGGTTGAGCTGGATGGCCATGTCGCAATCTCCATGCTGAGAACAACGCCTCCTCCAGCGTACAAGGATTCTGGGCGCAGCGCCCGGCGCTGCGCTCAGGCGTGGTCCAGCCTTCTCAGCGCCGCGCCGACTTCGCCATGGAAGGCACGCAGCGCCTCCAGCTCGATATCCGGCGGCTGCAGCGCGGGCCACAGCAGGGCCACCATGCCCGCGGCGGTCTTGTCGATATCGACCTCGCGCTCGCGCGCGATGGCGTCCCACAGGATATGCTCCATCGGCCCCAGGATGGCGGAGCGCAGCAGGCTCAGCGGCAGGTCGGCGCGGATCTCGCCCTGTTCGCGGCCGCGCGCCAGCAGCTCCATCAGCGGCGCCGTATAGCGGCGCTGCAGCGGCACGAATTCCTGTCCCAGGTCCGGCCCCTTGGCCCGTCCTTCCGACAACACCAGCGCGCACAGCCCGGTGCCCTGGATCAGGAACAGGCGCAGGTGCGTCTTCACGTAGAACGCCAGCTGGGCCCTGGTGCTCTGTTCGCGCGGCATGCCGCGCTCGACCGCGTCGATGATTTCGTCGTACCAGTCCTCGATGACGCGCACGCACAGCTTGCGCTTGCTCTGGAAGTACGTGAACACCGTCGCCTCGGACACGCCCAGGCGCTGGGCAATCTCGGTGGTGGTGGTCTTGTCGTAGCCCAGTTCGGCGAACACCTCGCGGCTGACGCGCAGGATGTCGCGGATGCGTTGTTCCGCCCTGGCGCCGGACGGGATCCGGCGGGTGGCGGCGTTGTCTTCCATGGTGGCGGTCCCCGGCAGGCGAAAGCGCGAATGATAGGCCGTACCCGGTGCAGGGCGCGGAACTGCGGCAGCGCGGACGAGGCGGTCGTCGCGATGCCGTCACATCGTACTCCATTTCTACGCGAAGTTGAGTGAGCCTCAAATTAATGTTGAATTTTCCGGCTGGCCCGTATACCTTTTCGTCATTCCGATGTGACGAGACCGGAAGTCGAATGACCATCCGGCAGCACTGACAGCAGCTTCACGGGGTTAACCCGGACTGGGTGAAGTACCCCGGCGATATTCGTGACCTTGAGTTGTGCTCAAATCAGGTCGAAACCGAGCGCTTTGGAGACAACGATGAAGATGCAGGGCGAGCCGCTTCCCACCATTCTGCCGATCGGCGGGCTGTCGCATGTCCGTGGCGACACCAGCATTGCACTGTCCGAGCAGACCGTGCCGGCGCTGCTGGCGCAGACCGTGGCAGCGTTCCCGGAACGCGAGGCCGTGGTGTTTCGCGAGCAGGGCGTGCGCTGGACCTGGCGCGAGTTTGCCGAAGCCATCGATGCGCTGGCAGCCGGCCTGCACGCGCTTGGCCTGGCCCGGGGCGATCGCGTCGGCATCTGGTCGCCGAACCGGGTGGAATGGCTGGTGACCCAGTTCGCCACCGCCCGGCTGGGCCTGGTGCTGGTTAACATCAATCCGGCGTACCGGCTGGCGGAGCTGGAGTACGCGCTGAACAAGGTCGGCGTCAAGGCGATCGTCGCCGCCGAGGCCTTCAAGACCTCGCGCTACCTCGACATGCTGCAGGCGCTGGCGCCGGAACTGGCCACGAGCGCGCCCGGCGCGCTGCAGGCCGCGCGGCTGCCGTCGCTGCGCTGGGTGATCCGCATGGGCGAGGGCGACACCCCCGGCATGATCCGCTATGCCGAGGTGCTGGCGCGCGGCGCCGGCGTGGCGCGTGCGGAGCTCGACCACATCACGGCGCAGCTCGACCGCCATGACCCGATCAACGTGCAGTTCACCAGCGGCACCACCGGTGCGCCCAAGGGCGCCACGCTGACGCATCGCAATATCGTCAACAACGCGCGCTTTATCGCCATGGCGATGCGCTTCTCCGAGCAGGACAAGCTGTGCATTCCGGTGCCGTTCTACCACTGCTTCGGCATGGTGCTGTCGGTGCTGGCGTGCGTCTCGACCGGCGCGGCGATGGTGTTCCCGGGCGAGGCGTTCGAGCCCGAGGCCACCATGCGCGCGGTCAGCGAAGAGCGCTGCACCGCGCTGCATGGGGTGCCGACCATGTTTATCGCGCAGCTCGACCATCCGCGTTTCGCCGACTACGACTTCTCCTCGCTGCGCACCGGCATCATGGCCGGCTCGCCATGCCCGATCGAAACCATGAAGCGGGTGGTGGCGCAGATGCATATGTCCGAGGTGACCATCGCCTACGGCATGACCGAGACCAGCCCGGTGTCGTTCCAGAGCAGCACCACCGATCCGCTCGACAAGCGCACCACCACGGTGGGCAGGGTCCAGCCGCACCTGGAGGTCAAGATCGTCGATGCCAGCGGCGCCATCGTGCCGGTGGGCGAGAAAGGCGAGCTGTGCACGCGCGGCTATTCGGTGATGCTGGGCTACTGGGACGACCAGGCCCGCACCGCCGAAGCCATCCGCGACGGCTGGATGCACACCGGCGACCTCGCCACCATTGACGAAGAGGGCTACTGCAATATCGTCGGCCGGGTCAAGGACATGCTGATCCGCGGCGGCGAGAACATCTATCCGCGCGAGATCGAGGAATTCCTGTTCCGCCATCCCAAGGTGCAGGCGGTGCAGGTGTTCGGCGTGCCCGATGCCAAGTACGGCGAGGAGGTGTGCGCGTGGATCGTGCTGAAGCCGGGCGAGAGCGCCACCGAAGACGAGATCCGCGCGTTCTGCCGCGACCAGATCGCGCACTACAAGATTCCGCGCTATATCCGCTTTGTCGACGAGATGCCGCTGACCGTGACCGGCAAGGTGCAGAAGTTCGTGATGCGCGACCAGATGGTGCGCGAACTGAACCTCGAAGAATCCAGGACGGCCTGAACGCCGGGTCCGACAGATAAACCCCGTACAACCGATAACCGACTGCCCGAGGCCCCTATGGCGGTAATTGAAACCAAGCTGAACGCCCGCTCCGAGTCGTTCAGGACCAATGCGCAGGCAATGCAGGACCTGGTTGCCGACCTGCAGCAAAAGATCGCGAAGCTGGCCGAAGGCGGCGGCGCGGCCGCGCGCGACAAGCACCTGGCGCGCGGCAAGCTGCTGCCGCGCGAGCGCGTGCAGCAGCTGCTCGATCCCGGCACGCCGTTCCTGGAGCTGTCGCAGCTGGCCGCGTACGACATGTACGACGATGCCGCGCCCGGCGCCGGCATCATCACCGGCATCGGCCGCGTCGCCGGCCAGGAATGCGTGATCGTCTGCAACGACGCCACCGTCAAGGGCGGCACGTATTACCCGATGACGGTCAAGAAGCATGTGCGCGCGCAGGAGATCGCCGAGGAAAACCACCTGCCGTGCATCTACCTGGTCGATTCCGGCGGCGCCAACCTGCCCAACCAGGACGAGGTCTTCCCCGACCGCGACCACTTCGGCCGCATCTTCTACAACCAGGCCAACCTGTCCAAGCGCGGCATCCCGCAGATCGCGGTGGTGATGGGCTCGTGCACCGCGGGCGGCGCCTACGTGCCGGCGATGAGCGACGAGTCGATCATCGTCAAGAACCAGGGCACCATCTTCCTGGGCGGCCCGCCGCTCGTGAAGGCCGCCACCGGCGAGGAAGTCAGCGCGGAAGACCTGGGCGGCGCCGACGTGCATACACGCCTGTCCGGCGTGGCCGACTACTTCGCGCAGAACGACCACCATGCGCTGAGCCTGGCGCGCAATATCGTGCAGCACCTGAACCGGCGCAAGCCGGACCAGATCCGGCTGCACGAACCGGTCGAGCCGCTGTACCCGGTGGAAGAGCTGTATGGCGTGATCCCGACCGATACGCGCAAGCCGTACGACGTGCGCGAGGTGATCGCGCGCCTGGTCGACGGCTCCGAGTTCGACGAGTTCAAGGCGCGCTACGGCACCACGCTGGTCTGCGGCTTCGCGCGCATCTGGGGCTACCCGGTCGGCATCGTCGCCAACAACGGCATCCTGTTCTCGGAGTCGGCGCTCAAGGGCGCGCACTTTATCGAGCTGTGCTGCCAGCGCAAGATCCCGCTGGTGTTCCTGCAGAACATCACCGGCTTCATGGTCGGGCGCAAGTACGAGAACGAGGGCATCGCGCGCAACGGCGCCAAGATGGTGACGGCGGTGGCGACCGCGCAGGTGCCGAAGTTCACGGTGATCATCGGCGGCTCGTTCGGCGCGGGCAACTACGGCATGTGCGGGCGCGCGTATTCGCCGCGCTTTTTGTGGATGTGGCCGAATGCGCGCATCTCGGTGATGGGCGGCGAGCAGGCCGCGAGCGTGCTGGCGACGGTGCGCCGCGATGGCATCGAAGCGAAGGGCGGCCAGTGGAGCGCGCAGGAAGAGGATGCCTTCAAGCAGCCGATCCGCGACCAGTACGAGCACCAGGGCCACCCGTACTACGCCAGCGCGCGGCTGTGGGACGACGGCGTGATCGATCCCGCGCAGACGCGCACGGTGCTGGGCCTGGGCCTGTCGGCCAGCCTCAACGCGCCGATCGACGAGATGAAGTTCGGCGTGTTCCGCATGTAATCGTGGCCTGTCACAACGACTACAGCGACTACAGCGACTACAACGACTGCAACGACTAGGAAGCTCCATGTTCAACAAGATCCTGATCGCCAACCGCGGTGAAATCGCCTGCCGCGTGGCCGCCACCTGCCGCCGGCTGGGTATCCGCACCGTCGCGGTGTATTCCGACGCCGACGCCGAGGCGCGCCACGTCGCCTTCTGCGACGAGGCCGTGCATATCGGCGGCGCCGCCGCGCGCGACAGCTACCTGCGCGCCGACCATATCATCGAGATGGCCAAGGAGAGCGGCGCCCAGGCGATCCACCCGGGCTACGGCTTCCTGTCCGAGAACGAAGCCTTCGCCGAGGCCTGCGCCGCGGCCGGGCTGGTCTTTATCGGCCCGCCGGCCTCCGCCATCCACGCGATGGGCAGCAAGAGCGCGGCCAAGCAGCTGATGGAGAAGGCGTCAGTGCCGCTGGTGCCGGGCTACCACGGCGAGGACCAGGATCCGGCGCTGCTGCGGCGCGAGGCCGACCGCATCGGCTATCCGGTGTTGCTGAAGGCCAGTGCGGGCGGCGGCGGCAAGGGCATGCGCGTGGTCGAGTCCGGCGATGGTTTCGAGGCCGCGCTGGCATCGGTCAAGCGCGAGGCCAGCGCCAGCTTCGGCGACGACAAGGTGCTGGTCGAGAAGTACCTGACGCGCCCGCGCCATATCGAGATCCAGGTGTTCGCCGACACCCACGGCAACTGCGTCTACCTGTTCGAGCGCGACTGCTCGGTGCAGCGACGGCACCAGAAGGTGCTGGAGGAAGCGCCGGCGCCGGGCATGACCGAGGAACGCCGTCGCGCCATGGGCGAGGCGGCAGTCGCCGCGGCAAAAGCCGTCGGCTACGTGGGCGCCGGCACGGTCGAGTTCATCGCCAATCAAGACGGCTCGTTCTACTTCATGGAGATGAACACGCGACTGCAAGTCGAACATCCGGTGACCGAGATGATCACCGGTCAGGACCTGGTCGAATGGCAGCTGCGCGTCGCCGCCGGCGAGCCGCTGCCGCTGACGCAGCAGCAGCTGCGCATCGACGGCCATGCGCTGGAGGCGCGAATCTACGCCGAGAACCCCGACAAGCAGTTCCTGCCGTCCACCGGCACGCTGCGCTTCCTGCGCACGCCGCCGGCGGTGCAGTTCATGCGCGGCGAGGATGCCCATGGCCCGGCCGGCGTGCGCATCGATGCCGGCGTGCGCGAGGGCGACACCATCAGCCCGTTCTACGACCCGATGATCGCCAAGCTGATCGTCTGGGGCAAGGACCGCGACGAGGCGCTGGCGCGCATGCGCCAGGCGCTGGCGGCGTACCACGTGGTGGGGTTGTCAACCAACGTGGCCTTCCTGCAGCGGCTGGTCAAGTCAGAGGCGTTCCGTACCGCCGATCTCGACACCGGCCTGATCGAGCGCAACGAGGCGGTCCTGTTCCCGCCGCCGGCGCCGGTCGGCATGGAAGTGATCGCGCTGGCGGTGGCTGCGCTGCTGGCGCGCGAAAACCAGCAGCGCCGCGTCGATGCCGCCGACCAGCACTCGCCGTGGACCCACGCCGGCGCGTGGCGGCTGAACGGCGGTGCGTCGCGCACGCTGCGCTTCGGCTATGGCGAGCAGGTGCTCGACGTGACGCTGGACAGCAACGAGCGCGGCAGCACGCTGAGCTACGCCGACCAGGCCGCGCCCTTTGCCTATACCTGCCAGGCCGACGATATCCGCGTCAACCTCGGCACGCGGCGCGCGCACGGGCAGGTCCACCTGGATGGCGACGAGTTCCACGTGTTCCACGGCGGCCGCCACGCCACGCTGGCCTGGCTCGATCCGCTCGCGCATGCCGGCGAGGCCGAAGGCGAGGGCGGCAAGCTGACCGCGCCGATGCCGGGCAAGGTCATCGCCGTGATGGTGGAGGCCGGTAGCACGGTCGCGCGCGGCGCGCCGCTGCTGGTGATGGAGGCGATGAAGATGGAACACACCATCTGCGCCCCCGCCGACGGTGTCGTCAGCGAAGTGCTCTACGGCATCGGCGAGCAGGTTACCGAGGGGGCGCAGCTGCTCGCGTTCAGTAACTGACGGTGCCGGGTCGGTGCTATCCTGCTGCCTCGAATCCATTGGGCCGAGGCCGGGAGGACGGTATGACCATGACGCTTTACTACAACCCCCAGAGCCGCGCGTCCGTGGCGCGCTGGATGCTGGAGGAGGTTGGCGCCGACTACGCGTTGCAGCACATCGATATCGCCAAGGGGGAGAGCCGGGCGCCGGCTTTCCTGGCGATCAATCCGATGGGCAAGATCCCCACGCTGGTGCTGGATGACGGCACTGTGCTGACCGAGAACGGCGCGATCATCGCCTGGCTTGCCGATGCCTATCCGAACGCCGGGCTGATGCCGCCGCCGGGCTCGTCCGCGCGCGGCACGGTGCTGCGCTGGCTGTTCTTCTGCGGCAGCTGCTTCGAGCCGGCGCTGACCGACCGCATGATGCGTGCCCAGGCGCCGCTGCCCAAGCAGACCGTCGGCTGGGGCGACTATGACGAAGTCATCGACGCCATCGAGAAGGCCCTGTCCCCGGGACCCTTCGTGCTCGGCGACAGCTTCAGCGCCGCCGACGTCTATCTGGGCGCGTCGCTGGCGTGGGCGGGACAGTTTGGTGCGCCGCGCATTCGCGAAAGCCGCTGCATCCAGGACTACGTCGCGCGCGTCACCGCACGCGATGCTTTCGTGCGGGCGGCCAAAGGCTAGCAATACCGGCGTGCTTCGGGCGCTGCATGCGAGCGGCTTGCCGTCCATGTGACGCCGCCACGGCCTGCATTGCCCACCGGAGTGTGAGACATTGGAGTCCCGGCCAGCGGCGCCGGTCGCAACGGCACGCTGGTCCATCGGGCGCCGGACTCCGGCGCCGAGCCTTCAAGGAGACGCAATATGCCAGGCAAGAACACCATCTGCTTGTGGTACGACCGCGATGCGCTGGAGGCGGCGAACTTCTATGCCAAGACCATTCCCGACAGCGCGGTCGGCGCCGTGATGCGAGCACCGGGCGACTATCCGGATGGCAAGGAGGGCGATGTGCTGACGGTCGAATTCACGGTCGCCGGCATTCCGTGTGTCGGGCTGAACGGAGGCCCGCATTTCAAGCACAGCGAGGCCTTCTCGTTCCAGATCGCGACCGACGACCAGGCCGAGACCGACCGGCTGTGGGACGCCATCGTCAGCAACGGCGGCCAGGAAAGCGACTGCGGCTGGTGCAAGGACCGCTGGGGCCTGTCGTGGCAGATCACGCCGCGCGCGCTGCTGGCGGCGATCACCGATCCCGACCGTGCCGCGGCCAAGCGTGCCTTCGACGCGATGATGACGATGCGCAAGATCGACATCGCCACCATCGAGGCCGCAAGGCGGGGCACAGCGCCGGGTTGATGCAGCGCCCCGGCTTGCGCGGCGCAAGCCGGCCCGCTTCCTCGAGCATCCAGCGCATTTCCATTCCTGACCCTGCAGCAACGTGGCACTTCGGCAAGGCTTCATCCTGACGCGGCACTGGCGCGATACGCCAGCCGGGACCGAAGTCGAATTCTGGCTGGCAACCGATGACGGGCCGCGCCGGCTGCGGCTGGCGCCGCAGCCATCGGTGGCCTTTGTGCCAGAGGTGCAGCGCGAGCGTGCCGAGGCGCTGCTGTCGCGCGAGCGCGGGGTCGAGCTGCGCCCGCTGGCGCTGCGCGATTTCCAGCGCAGGCCGGTGCTGGGGCTGTACTGCGCGCAGCACCGGCAGCTGATCCAGCTGGCCAGGACGCTGCGCGACGCCGGCGTCGATGTATATGAAGCCGATATCCGCCCGCCGGAGCGCTACCTGATGGAGCGCTTTATCACCGCGCCGGTGTGGTTCGACGGCGAGCCGGATGGCGCCGGCGTGCTGCGCAACGCGCAGATGAAGCCGTCGGCCGACTACCGGCCGGCGCTGCGCCTGGTGTCGCTCGATATCGAAACCAGCGCGGCGGGCGAACTCTATTCGATCGCGCTCGAAGGCTGCGGCCAGCGCCAGGTCTATGTGCTTGGGCCGGCGCCGCAAACGGCCATCGACGTCGATTTCTCGCTGACCTACTGCGCCACCCGGCCCGAATTGCTGCACCGGCTGAACCAGTGGCTGGCCGACCACGATCCCGATGCGATCATTGGCTGGAACCTGGTGCAATTCGACCTGCGCGTGTTGCAGGAACAGGCGCGCGGGTTCCAGGTGCCGCTGCGGCTGGGGCGTGGCGGCACGGAAATGGAATGGCGCGAGCACAACGCGCAGCAGCATTTCTTCGCCAGCGCGCCCGGGCGCCTCATCATCGACGGCATCGAGGCGCTGCGCTCCGCGACATGGAGCTTTCCATCGTTCAGTCTTGAAGCGGTGGCGCAGGCGCTGCTCGGCGAGGGCAAGGCGATCGACAATCCGTACGACCGCATGGATGCGATCGACCGCATGTTCGCGCACGACAAGCCGGCGCTGGCACGCTACAACCTGCGCGACTGCGAGCTGGTGACGCGGATCTTCGCGAAGACCGAGCTGCTGCGGTTCCTGCTCGAGCGCGCCACGGTCACGGGCTTGCCGGCCGACCGCAGCGGCGGCTCGGTGGCGGCCTTCACGCACCTCTACATGCCGCTGATGCACCGGCAGGGGCTGGTCGCGCCCAACCTTGGCGAGAAGGCGCCCGAGGCCAGTCCGGGCGGCTTCGTCATGGACTCTCGCCCCGGGCTGTATGAGTCCGTGCTGGTGCTGGACTACAAGAGCCTGTACCCGTCGATCATCCGGACCTTCCTGATCGATCCGGTGGGCCTGGTCGAAGGGCTGGCGCATCCGGACGATGCCGATGCGGTGCCGGGCTTCCGCGGCGCGCGCTTTTCACGGACCAAACACTGCCTGCCGGCCATCGTGGCACGGGTGTGGCAAGGCCGCGAGGCCGCCAAGCGCGATGGCAACAAGCCGCTGGCGCAGGCGCTCAAGATCATCATGAACGCGTTCTACGGCGTGCTGGGCTCGAGCGGCTGCCGCTTCTTCGACGCGCGGCTGGCGTCGTCGATCACCATGCGCGGGCACGAGATCATGCGGCAGACGCGGGCGCTGATCGAGGCGCGCGGCTACGAGGTGATCTACGGCGACACCGACTCGACCTTCGTCTGGCTGCGGCGCGCGCGTAGCGAAGCCGATGCCGCGCAGATCGGGCGCAGCCTGGTGGCCTATGTCAACGACTGGTGGCGCGACCACCTGTGGCAGGCCTACGGGCTGGAAAGCGCGCTCGAGCTGCAGTTCGAGACGCACTTCCGGCGCTTCCTGATGCCGACCATCCGCGGCGCCGAGCTGGGCAGCAAGAAGCGCTATGCCGGCCAGGTGGAGCGTGCCGACGGCACGCGCGAGATGGTGTTCAAGGGGCTGGAGACGGTGCGCACCGACTGGTCGCCGCTGGCGCAGCGCTTCCAGCAGACGCTCTACGAAAAGATCTTCAACCGCGAGCCGTATGCCGACTATGTGCGCGACATCGTGCGCCGCACGCTGGCCGGCGAACTCGACCAGGAACTGGTCTACCGCAAGCGGCTGCGGCGCCGGCTCGAGGAGTACCAGCGCAACGTGCCGCCGCATGTGCGCGCCGCCCGCATCGCCGACGACTATAACGAGCGCCAGGGGCGTCCGCGCCAGTATCAGCAGGGCGGCTGGATCAGCTATGTGATGACGGTGGCTGGGCCTGAACCGCTGGAAGTGCGGACCGCGCCGATCGATTACGGCCACTACGTGACCAAGCAGCTGCAGCCGATCGCCGATGCGATCCTGCCATTCCTCGACGACGGCTTCGAGACGCTGATATCCGGGCAGATGGCGCTGTTCCCGCAGTAGCCCAAGTCTGCTTCCGGCCACGGCGGGGTGGCTCAAATTGAGACACCTGGATAGAAGCGAGACGGCACCGCCTTAGGTGAAAACCATGGCGCCCCTGTCACAGGCTTGAAAACAGGGTAGGGCTCACATAAAGTTTCCTTCCACCGGGTGCCCCAGAAAATTGCCCGGGTACAGAAACGGTGTGGAGACAAGGGAATGAGTCATGCGGCGGATGGCCCGGTACGTGACGTGCAAATCGCGCGGCGCAACTTCTTCAACGGCAAACTGATTCCGCCCGGAACGGTGCCCGAGCTGGTTGCCCGCTCGTGGGAGCGCGCCGCGCATTCGGGGCTAAGGCCAGAGGATCGCGCCCTGTCCAGCAACTTCGTCACGCATGGCCAGCTGCAGCGGATCGAGGACGAACACCGTGTGCTGATCGAAGCCGCGGGCGAGGACATGGCAATCCTGGCGCGCGCATTTCCCGCGCAGCACTGGCTGGTGTTCTGCACCAATGCGGCCGGCATGATCGTCAGCGCCAGCAGCCGTCCGGCCGCGGCGCCCGCCGCCGCGGCCGCCATCCGCGGTGGCAAGCAGGTGTGCGAAGCCGCGCTCGGCACCAACGCCCCCGGCTGCGTGCTGCGCGAGGGCGGCGTGTCGGTGGAGATACGGCGTGGCGAGCATTACCTGAACGAGCTGGTCGACGTGGTCTGCGCGGCGGCGCCGATCTACGACTGCAATGACCGGCTGATCGGCGTGCTCGACGTCACCGGCTTCGGCGTGGACCTGCCCGCCTACGCGCTGAGCCGCGTGCAGGCTGCCGCGATGTCGATCGAAAACCGCCTGTACGCAAGGCTGCCGGCTCGCCGCATCGTGCGCCTGCATCATGACCATCGCATGCTGCATACGCCGGCCGAAGGCATCATCGCCATCTCCGACGACGACGTGATCATCGCCGCCAACCGCGCTGCCCGGCAAATGCTTGGCCTGCGCGCCGGTAGCGTCGGCGCGGGCACCGATTTGCGCGAGGTCTTTGCCGGCGGCCTGCATGGCGGCACCGGCACGGGCCTGGCCTCGCTGAGCGCGCGCAGCGGCGAACGTTTCTTCGTTTCGCTGGAGCAGCACCCACGGCGCACACACAGCGCCGCGGCCACAACCGTTGGCGGCGGCTGCCTGATTGCCGACGCGGCCCTGGCGCGCGCCTTCGACAAGGCCGTGACCGTTATCGGCGCGCAGGTGCCGGTGATGCTGCTGGGCGAGACCGGCACCGGCAAGAGCCTGCTGGCGCGCGCGCTGCATGACGCCACTCGCCCGGGGACGCCCTTTGTGTCGCTCGACTGCTCGTCGATTCCCGAGAGCCTGGCCGAGGCAGAACTCTTCGGCTACGCCGACGGCGCGTTCACCGGCAGCCGCAAGGGCGGCAGCATCGGCAAGATCGAGCAGGCCAACCATGGCACGCTGTTTCTCGACGAGATTGGCGATATGCCGCTGCCGCTGCAGACGCGGCTGCTGAGCGTGCTGCAGGAGCGCAGCCTGACGCGCGTCGGCGGCAGCAAGCCGGTGCCGGTCGACATCTCCGTCATTTGCGCGACCCACCGCAACCTGGACGAACTGGTGCGCCAGGGCAGCTTCCGCCAGGACCTGTTCTACCGCCTGAACGGCATGTCGGTGCGCATGCCGGCGCTGCGCGAGCGCACCGACTTGCCCGAACTGATCGACGCCATGATGCAGTCGCTGGCGCGCGGCCGCCCCAAGCGGCTCGAGGCCGATGCGATGGCGGTGCTGATGGCGCATCGATGGCCGGGCAATATCCGCGAACTGCACCAGGTACTGCGTGCCGCGATGGCGCTGTCCGGCGACAGTGAACTGGTGCAACGCGAACACTTCGACGAGGGCTGGCTGGCGGTGGCTGCGACCGGCGCGCCGGCTCCCGGCGTCTTGCCCGCCAGGCCTGACACGCACTCGACCATGATGGCCGACATGCAGAGCGAGCTGATCCATCGCACGCTGGCGGCGCTCAGCGGCAACCGCTCGCAGGCCGCGCGCGCACTCGGCATCTCGCGCGCGACCTTGTACCGCAAGCTGGCGCGCAGCAAGTCCTCCTGACCGGCGGCGCCAGCCCGCTCCAGACCCCCGCAGCCTGTGCGCAGGCGGCGGGGGTTTTGCTTTTGCGTGCTTGCCATTCCCGGTGTCGCAGCTGTATCGAGACACTGGTTCAGACTGCTACAGCCATGCGCATCGCCCGCGCCGCGAAGCGGCAAAAACTGCGGGATGGCGCGCAGGCACAGCCTTTGCGTCAACAGTGCCGAGCGTGCGGCAAGCACCGCGCGCACGGACCAAGGGACCAAAGGAGACCAAGCACATGGCAAGCAACGCAGCACTGCTGATAGGCGGAAAACTGGTCGAGGGCACGGCTCGCCTCGATGTCGTCAACCCGGCCACCGGCCAGGTATTCACCACCGTGTCGTGCGCCACGGAGCGCGAGGCGCGCGACGCGGTAGCCGCCGCCAAACAGGCCCAGCCCGGCTGGGCCGCAGCAGGCTTGCCGGCACGGCGCGCGTTGCTGCTTCGCTTTGCGGATGAAATGGGTGCCAATGCCGAAGAGCTGGCGGCATTGCTGGTACTGGAGCAGGGCAAGCCGCTGGCGGAAGCGCATCAGGAACTGGCGTTCGCGCAAGCGTTCGTGCGGCATCTCGCCGGACTCGAGCTTCCGGTCGAGGTGGTGCAGGACGACGCGACGCATCGCGTCGAAATCCATCACAAGCCGCTGGGCGTGGTGGCGGCGATTGCCGCGTGGAATTTCCCGCTGCTGATCGCGGCCTACAAGATTGCGCCCGCGCTGCTGCTGGGCAATACGGTCGTGCTCAAGCCCGCGCCGACCACGCCGCTGGCATCGCTGCGGCTGGGCGCGCTGGCCAGGGACATCTTCCCGCCGGGCGTGCTCAATGTGATTACCGACCGCAACGACCTCGGGGCTTTCCTGACCGCGCATCCGGACGTGGCCAAGGTGTCGTTCACCGGTTCCACCGCGACGGGCAAGAAGGTGATGGAAAGCGCCGGCCCGCGGCTCAAGCGCGTCACGCTGGAGCTGGGCGGCAACGACGGCGCCATCGTGCTCGACGATGCCAGCGTGGCGGAGATCGCGCCAAAGATCTTCGGCAGCGCCTTCTACAACTGCGGCCAGGTGTGCCTGGCACTGAAGCGCCTGTACGTGCATGCGTCGATCCATGACGAACTGTGCGAGGCGCTGGCCGAGCTGGCCAATGCAGCGGTGGTCGGCAATGGCGCGGAGCCGGGCGTTACCATCGGGCCGCTGCAGAACGCCATGCAGTTCGACAAGGCGGGCCGCTTCCTGGCCGCCGCACGCCGCGACGGCAAGATCCTGACCGGCGGCGCCGCGCTGCCTGGCGACGGCTATTTCGTCGCGCCGACCATTGTGCGCGATCTGCCCGACGGCAACGAACTGGTGGCCGAGGAACAGTTCGCGCCGATCCTGCCGGTGCTGACGTACCACGACATCGACGAGGCGCTGGCGCGCGTCAATGCCTCGCCGTACGGCCTGGGCGGCTCGGTATGGTCGTCCGACCCGCAGCGCGCCTACGCGGTGGCGCAGCGGCTCGATGTCGGTACCGCCTGGATCAACCAGCATCTGCATTTCGGCCCGCATATCCCGCTGGTGGGTGCCAAGGAGTCCGGCGTTGGCGTGGAGTTCGCTGCCGAGGGCCTGGCCGAATATGCGCAAATGAGCGTGATCAATATCGCGCGGCAGCAGGGGGGCTGATCGCTTTTCCCCATACCAGCGTACCCGCTGCCCGGCGGGGCGGCACGGCAAGTTCGCCGTGCCGTAGCACGGGCAATCCAATTAGAAGAAGTGGAGGAGACATGAAGAAGCTACGGACGGCATTCCGCCCGGGGATGCGCTCGGCCCTGCGCCGCAGCGCGGCCGGCGCGGCGCTGCTGCTTGGCGCGGCGCCGGCACTGGCGATCGACGTGGATGCGGGCGACTACACCGCACTGCCGGCAGGCACGAACCTTGGCCTGCTGTACTACCAGCACGCCGAGCGTAACAAGATCTACGCCGGCGGCGAGCGCATCGCCGGCGGCAGCCTGGATTCGGATGTCGGCATCGTGCGCTACGTGCGCTTTATGGAGGTCGGCGGCTACACCATCGACCCGCAATTCCTGCTGCCGTTCGGCAAGCTGCGTGCGACCGATAACCTCAGCGCGCTCGGCAGCGCCAGCGGCGTGGGCGACCTGATCCTGGCCGCCACGGTCTGGCTGGTGAACCAGCCGGAAAAGAAGCGCTATTTCGGCATCACGCCGTTCCTGTACGTGCCGGTGGGCAGCTATGACAAGGACCGGCCGCTGAACCTTGGCGAGCATCGCTGGAAATTCGCGCTGCAGGCGGGCTATATCACGCCGCTGACAAACAAGTTCACGCTGGACCTGGTCGCCGACGTGACCTTCTTCGGCAGCAACGACAAGTTCGGGCCGACCGCAGCCACGCTCAGGCAGGAGCCGCTGTTCCAGGGGCAGGCATGGCTGCGCTACCACCTGACCGACAGCTTCGACATCCGCGGCGGGCTGTCCTACGCGGCCGGCGGCGAAAGCAAGGTGAACGGCGTCTCCCGCAACGATCACACCAATACGTCCAAGTTCTCCGTGGGCATGGCGTGGTTCCCCACGCCTGCCGTTCAGGTGCTCGGCACCTACGGACGCGACATCTCGGTGCGCAATGGCCCGCTGGAGAGCAGCCGTTTCAACCTTCGTTTGCTCAAGGTGTTCTGACCAAGCCACGAATCGATAGAGAGAGGAGACCAAGATGACAGGAAGCAAAGAAGCCGGCGACGGAGGGCGCGTGCGCACTGTGGCAGCGGTCGCGCTGGCGCTGCTGACGCTGGCGCCCGCCAGCGCACCTGCGGCGGATGCAGCGGCTGGCAGCCAGGCGAAGCCGCTGACGGTGCAGCAAATCCGCACTGCCACCGCGCGCATCGATGGCGCAGCGATTCGCACCAACGAGGCCAGCACGCCGAACTGGCCTTCGTATGGACTCGACTACGCGGAAACTCGCTTCAGCAAGCTGGACCAGATCAACGCCGGCAACATCAGGAGCCTTGGCCTGGCCTGGTCCTATGACCTCGAATCGACGCGCGGTGTCGAGGCCACGCCGCTGGTGGTGGACGGCGTGATGTATGTCACGGCGCCGTGGAGCGTGGTCCACGCCATCGATGCGCGCACCGGCAGGAAGCTGTGGAGCTACGATCCCAAGGTGCCGCGCGAGATGGCCTACAAGGGCTGCTGCGACGTCGTCAACCGCGGCGTCGCGCTGCACAAGGGCAAGGTGTACGTCGGCGCCTTCGACGGCAGGCTGATCGCCATCGACGCGGCTACCGGCAAGAAGGTATGGGAGCAGGACACCATCGTCGACCGCAGCCATTCCTACACCATCACCGGCGCGCCGCGCGTCTACAAGGGCAAGGTCATCATCGGCAATGGCGGCGCCGAATATGGCGCACGCGGCTATATCACCGCCTACGACGCCGACACCGGCGCGCAGCAGTGGCGCTGGTTCACGGTGCCGGGCGACCCCTCGAAGCCGTTCGAGAACGAAGCCATGGCACGCGCGGCCCGCACCTGGGATCCCGCCGGCAAGTACTGGGTCAACGGCGGTGGCGGCACGGTGTGGAACACCATGGCCTTCGACCCCGATCTCAACCTGATGTACATCGGCACCGGCAATGCCGGTCCGTGGAGCCGCAAGGTGCGCAGCCCCAAGGGCGGCGACAACCTCTATGTGGCCTCGGTGGTGGCACTGAACCCGGATACCGGCGAGTACGTCTGGCACTACCAGGAAACGCCGGGGGACAACTGGGACTACACCTCGACCCAGGACATCATCCTGGCCGACCTGAAGATCGACGGCCGGCTGCGCAAGGTGCTGCTGCATGCGCCCAAGAACGGCTTCTTCTTCGTGATCGACCGCACCGACGGCAAGTTCATCTCGGCAAAGAACTTCGTCGATGTCAACTGGGCATCTGGCTATGACAAGAATGGACGACCGATCGAGACGCCGCAGGCGGACACCTCGGGCAAGCCGGTCGACGCCGTGCCCGGACCGTTCGGCGCGCACAACTGGCATGCCATGTCATACAACCCGCGCCTGCGCCTGGCTTATATCCCGGCGCAGCATGTACCGCTGACCCTGGCCGACAACAAGCACTGGGTGCACAACCAGAAGGACTCGCCGGAGGCGCACCGCGGCGTGGGCTGGAACCTGGGCATGCTGGTCAACGCCGAACCGCCGAAAAGCAAGCCGATGGGACGGCTGATCGCCTGGGACCCGGTCCGGCAGAAGGCGGCCTGGCAGCAGGACTACACCGGGCCGTGGAACGGCGGCACGCTGACCACCGCCGGAGAACTGGTGTTCCAGGGCACCGCCGACGGCCGCTTTATCGCGTACCACGCGGCGACCGGCGAGAAGCTGTGGGAGACCCCGACCGGCACCGGGGTGGTGGCGCCGCCGGTCACCTACATGGTCGACGGCAAGCAGTATGTATCGATCGCGGTGGGCTGGGGCGGCGTGTTCGGCCTGAGCACTCGCGCCACCGACCGCAAGGCGCCCGGCACGGTCTACACCTTTGCCATTGGCGCCAAGGCCAAGGCTCCGCCGTCCGCCCCGTATCCGATGGCCGAGCTGCTGCAGGGCGTGAAGTACGACCCCGCCCATGTACAGGAAGGGCAGAAGCTGTACGTCAACAACTGCGTGTTCTGCCATGGCGTGCCCGGGGTGGACAAGGGCGGCAATATTCCCAACCTGGCTTACGTAGGCTCCGGCTTGATCCAGAACCTGGACAAGATCGTGTTCAACGGGCCTTATGTCGGCCAGGGCATGCCGGATTTCACCGGCAAGCTGACGGCCGAAGACGTCGTCAAGATCCAGGCCTTCATCCAGGGTACGGCCGATGCCGTGCGCCCGAAGAAGCTGTCCGACTGAGGGTTTTGCGGCCTTTCAGGAATGCGGCAAAGCCGGCCGCGCTTCCCACCGGGCGATATCGATCGCCTGGCGGGGGCGCGCCGCCCCCCAAGGTGACAGAAGAGGCTCTTTTTAATTGCGTTGGATAAAACACTTGCAAGGCTGCCATCCAGGCATTAAGATTCGCCCCCTCGTTCGCAAGGCATCGCGCAACGGGAATGGAACGGCGCGCAAGAATTGACTCGAAAGAGGGCGTCCGGCGCAATAAAGAATTTTTCGAAACCAGTTGCTTAATCGAAAAAATTTCTTTAAAGTCTCGTTCCTTCGCTGCTGACAACGCAGCGCGCTGAACGGCAAAGCCGGTGAGCGAAGTTCTTTAACAAACAAACAACCGATAAGTGTGGGCGCTTGATAGCGGATGCGAAAGACTTCGGTCTTTTAGCTTAAAAGTTATACAGTGCTCGCACAGCAAAACGTGACTGGGTCTTCGGATCTGGTCAGTCAGTTTTCTGAGAGTGAGCGACCGCTCGAAAGAGCGAGGGTCTACGGACCCACACAGAGATTGAACTGAAGAGTTTGATCCTGGCTCAGATTGAACGCTGGCGGCATGCCTTACACATGCAAGTCGAACGGCAGCGCGGGCTTCGGCCTGGCGGCGAGTGGCGAACGGGTGAGTAATACATCGGAACGTGCCCTGTCGTGGGGGATAACTAGTCGAAAGATTAGCTAATACCGCATACGACCCGAGGGTGAAAGCGGGGGACCGGTAACGGCCTCGCGCGATAGGAGCGGCCGATGTCTGATTAGCTAGTTGGTGGGGTAAAGGCCTACCAAGGCGACGATCAGTAGCTGGTCTGAGAGGACGATCAGCCACACTGGGACTGAGACACGGCCCAGACTCCTACGGGAGGCAGCAGTGGGGAATTTTGGACAATGGGGGCAACCCTGATCCAGCAATGCCGCGTGTGTGAAGAAGGCCTTCGGGTTGTAAAGCACTTTTGTCCGGAAAGAAATGGCCTGGGCTAATACCTCGGGTCGATGACGGTACCGGAAGAATAAGCACCGGCTAACTACGTGCCAGCAGCCGCGGTAATACGTAGGGTGCGAGCGTTAATCGGAATTACTGGGCGTAAAGCGTGCGCAGGCGGTTTGATAAGACAGGCGTGAAATCCCCGGGCTCAACCTGGGAATGGCGCTTGTGACTGTCAGGCTAGAGTGCGTCAGAGGGGGGTAGAATTCCACGTGTAGCAGTGAAATGCGTAGAGATGTGGAGGAATACCGATGGCGAAGGCAGCCCCCTGGGACGTGACTGACGCTCATGCACGAAAGCGTGGGGAGCAAACAGGATTAGATACCCTGGTAGTCCACGCCCTAAACGATGTCAACTAGTTGTTGGGGATTCATTTCTTCAGTAACGTAGCTAACGCGTGAAGTTGACCGCCTGGGGAGTACGGTCGCAAGATTAAAACTCAAAGGAATTGACGGGGACCCGCACAAGCGGTGGATGATGTGGATTAATTCGATGCAACGCGAAAAACCTTACCTACCCTTGACATGCCACTAACGAAGCAGAGATGCATCAGGTGCCCGAAAGGGAAAGTGGACACAGGTGCTGCATGGCTGTCGTCAGCTCGTGTCGTGAGATGTTGGGTTAAGTCCCGCAACGAGCGCAACCCTTGTCTCTAGTTGCTACGAAAGGGCACTCTAGAGAGACTGCCGGTGACAAACCGGAGGAAGGTGGGGATGACGTCAAGTCCTCATGGCCCTTATGGGTAGGGCTTCACACGTCATACAATGGTGCGTACAGAGGGTTGCCAACCCGCGAGGGGGAGCTAATCCCAGAAAACGCATCGTAGTCCGGATCGTAGTCTGCAACTCGACTACGTGAAGCTGGAATCGCTAGTAATCGCGGATCAGCATGCCGCGGTGAATACGTTCCCGGGTCTTGTACACACCGCCCGTCACACCATGGGAGTGGGTTTTGCCAGAAGTAGTTAGCCTAACCGCAAGGAGGGCGATTACCACGGCAGGGTTCATGACTGGGGTGAAGTCGTAACAAGGTAGCCGTATCGGAAGGTGCGGCTGGATCACCTCCTTTCAGAGCGTGCAGCCAACGTTGAGCGTCCACACTTATCGGTAGTTTGTTGGTTAAGGCCAGATGGCCAAATGCAAGCGCTTAAGCTTTGAGCGTTTGCATTTGGCATTGCCAAGCGAGCGCGGGTCTGACCTGCGGATCGGCTGTTCTTTAACAATATGGGATGTAGTAAAGGTGTCGCGGTGCTTTGATGAGAAGCACAGTAGTTGAACGCGATACCGGGTTGTGATTGTATCAACCAAATGTATTTTAAAGTGATCGAAAGATGACTTGGAATACGGCACAAATGCGAGAACTCAACCTGTAGTGAGCGTGTCGATGAGACACACTTGTTATAGGGTCAAGCGAACAAGTGCATGTGGTGGATGCCTTGGCGATCACAGGCGATGAAGGACGCGGTAGCCTGCGAAAAGCTTCGGGGAGCTGGCAAACGAGCTTTGATCCGGAGATGTCCGAATGGGGAAACCCGGCCCGTATGGGTCATCCCACACTGAATCCATAGGTGTGGGAAGCGAACGCGGCGAACTGAAACATCTAAGTAGCTGCAGGAACAGAAATCAACCGAGATTCCCAAAGTAGTGGCGAACGAAATGGGAACAGCCTTGTACTCTTTAGCAGTGGTGTTAGCAGAACGGGATGGAAAGCCCGGCCATAGCAGGTGATAGCCCTGTATGCGAAAACACGATTGTGGAACTAGGTGTACGACAAGTAGGGCGGGACACGTGAAATCCTGTCTGAAGATGGGGGGACCATCCTCCAAGGCTAAATACTCGTGATCGACCGATAGTGAACCAGTACCGTGAGGGAAAGGCGAAAAGAACCCCGGGAGGGGAGTGAAATAGATCCTGAAACCGCATGCATACAAACAGTCGGAGCCCTTTCGGGGGTGACGGCGTACCTTTTGTATAATGGGTCAGCGACTTACATTCAGTGGCAAGCTTAACCGGTTAGGGAAGGCGTAGCGAAAGCGAGTCCGAACAGGGCGTTGAGTCGCTGGGTGTAGACCCGAAACCAGATGATCTATCCATGGCCAGGTTGAAGGTGCGGTAACACGTACTGGAGGACCGAACCCACTAACGTTGAAAAGTTAGGGGATGAGCTGTGGATAGGGGTGAAAGGCTAAACAAATCTGGAAATAGCTGGTTCTCTCCGAAAACTATTTAGGTAGTGCCTCGTGTCTCACCTTCGGGGGTAGAGCACTGTCATGGTTGGGGGGTCTATTGCTGATTACCCCGCCATAGCAAACTCCGAATACCGAAGAGTGCAATCACGGGAGACAGACATCGGGTGCTAACGTCCGGTGTCAAGAGGGAAACAACCCAGACCGCCAGCTAAGGTCCCAAAGATTGGCTAAGTGGGAAACGAAGTGGGAAGGCTAAAACAGTCAGGAGGTTGGCTTAGAAGCAGCCACCCTTTAAAGAAAGCGTAATAGCTCACTGATCGAGTCGTCCTGCGCGGAAGATGTAACGGGGCTAAGCCAGTCACCGAAGCTGCGGACGCGTGCGTTCCTTTAAGTGCACCAAGCTTGTCGATGCGCAGCATCGACAAAGCCACCAACAATGATCGCTGGTGGTCGTGCTAGTGGATTTAAAGGAGCGCACGCGTGGTAGGAGAGCGTTCTGTAAGCCTGTGAAGGTGTCTTGTAAAGGATGCTGGAGGTATCAGAAGTGCGAATGCTGACATGAGTAGCGATAAAGGGGGTGAAAGGCCCCCTCGCCGTAAGCCCAAGGTTTCCTACGCAACGTTCATCGGCGTAGGGTGAGTCGGCCCCTAAGGCGAGGCAGAGATGCGTAGCTGATGGGAAGCAGGTTAATATTCCTGCACCGTCGTATGATGCGATGGGGGGACGGATCGCGGAAGGTTCTCCGGGTGTTGGAAGTCCCGGTCCCTGTAGTGGAGAAGGCGCTTAGGCAAATCCGGGCGCGTAATTCAAGGCTACGGGGCGAGCGGCCTAGTGCTGCGAAGCAATTGGAAGTGGTTCCAAGAAAAGCCTCTAAGCTTCAGTCATACGAGACCGTACCGCAAACCGACACAGGTGGGCGAGATGAGTATTCTAAGGCGCTTGAGAGAACTCGGGAGAAGGAACTCGGCAAATTGGTACCGTAACTTCGGGATAAGGTACGCCCTGGTAGCTTGACTGGCCTGCGCCAGAAGGGTGAAGGGGTTGCAATAAAATGGTGGCTGCGACTGTTTAATAAAAACACAGCACTCTGCAAACACGAAAGTGGACGTATAGGGTGTGACGCCTGCCCGGTGCCGGAAGATTAAATGATGGGGTGCAAGCTCTTGATTGAAGTCCCGGTAAACGGCGGCCGTAACTATAACGGTCCTAAGGTAGCGAAATTCCTTGTCGGGTAAGTTCCGACCTGCACGAATGGCGTAACGATGGCCACACTGTCTCCTCCCGAGACTCAGCGAAGTTGAAGTGTTTGTGATGATGCAATCTCCCCGCGGCTAGACGGAAAGACCCCATGAACCTTTACTGTAGCTTTGCATTGGACTTTGAACCGATCTGTGTAGGATAGGTGGGAGGCTTTGAAGCGTGGACGCCAGTTCACGTGGAGCCGTCCTTGAAATACCACCCTGGTTTGTTTGAGGTTCTAACCTTGGCCCGTGAATCCGGGTCGGGGACAGTGCATGGTAGGCAGTTTGACTGGGGCGGTCTCCTCCCAAAGTGTAACGGAGGAGTTCGAAGGTACGCTTGGTACGGTCGGACATCGTACCTAAAGTGCAATGGCAAAAGCGTGCTTAACTGCGAGACCGACAAGTCGAGCAGGTGCGAAAGCAGGACATAGTGATCCGGTGGTTCTGAATGGAAGGGCCATCGCTCAACGGATAAAAGGTACTCTGGGGATAACAGGCTGATACCGCCCAAGAGTTCATATCGACGGCGGTGTTTGGCACCTCGATGTCGGCTCATCTCATCCTGGGGCTGTAGCCGGTCCCAAGGGTATGGCTGTTCGCCATTTAAAGAGGTACGTGAGCTGGGTTTAAAACGTCGTGAGACAGTTTGGTCCCTATCTGCCGTGGGCGTTGGAATCTTGACGGGGGCTGCTCCTAGTACGAGAGGACCGGAGTGGACGTACCGCTGGTGTACCTGTTGTCTCGCCAGAGGCATCGCAGGGTAGCTATGTACGGAAGAGATAACCGCTGAAAGCATCTAAGCGGGAAACTCGCCTGAAGATGAGGATTCCCTGGAGGCTTGACCTCCTTGAAGGGTCGTTCGAGACCAGGACGTTGATAGGCTGGGTGTGGAAGCGCAGTAATGCGTTAAGCTAACCAGTACTAATTGCCCGTAAGGCTTGATCCTATAACCAGTGTGTTTCACCTGGTTGAGCGTCGCCTTGTGCCTCGATACACGCACAACCAACACTACATCCCGATTCGTGATGCTGGCCTCAACCCCAGCGTCACAACCCCTCATGCCTGGTGACCATAGCGAGCCGGAACCACCCCTTCCCATCCCGAACAGGACCGTGAAACAGCTCCGCGCCGATGATAGTGCGGATTCCCGTGTGAAAGTAGGTCATCGCCAGGCTCTTATTGTGCAAAACCCCTCGACAGCGTGTGCTGCGAGGGGTTTTTGCTTTTCCATCGCCACTTTGGCGTGGCCCAACCGGACGGGCGCCGGCACCGCTGAGCCAGGCCCGTCACCCTTCGATGTCTTAGTGCGACAGGCTGGACGACACCGTGTCAGCCTTGTCGTGTGTCGCGTATTTCTCGATCAGGGTGGCACTGGCCCGATTCAGTCCCGCGACATCGACGGCGATGCCGTGGCGGCGGAAATTATGGACGATACGGTCGAGCGCATCGATTGCCGTGAGGTCCCAGAAATGCGCGTGTGACAAGTCCAGGTGGACCGAGCGCACCGGCTCGGTGAAGTCGAATTCCGATACCAGCGCCTCCGAGGAAGCGAAGAACACCTGTCCGCGCACCGTATAACGCCGTTCGTTGCGCACGGTGTCCAGCACCGATTCGACCGTGAGAACGCGGCGCGCCTTTTCGGTGAAGAAGACGGCGCTGAGCAGTACCCCCAGGCCAACGCCTAGTGCCAGGTTGTCGGTCGCCACAACCGCGACGACGGTGGCCACCATCACCACGGAAGAACTCTTCGGATGGTTCCGCAGCTTGAGCACCGAGCCCCAGTCGAAGGTGCTGATCGATACCATGATCATTACCGCGACCAGCGCGGCCATGGGAATCCTCTGCACCCACGGGCCCAGGAACACCACCAGAATCAACAGCAGCGCGCCCGCGACGAAGGTCGACAGGCGACCGCGGCCACCTGACTTGAGATTGATAACGGTCTGCCCGATCATGGCGCAGCCCGGCATGCCACCGAGAAAACCGGCGACGATATTGGCGC
This sequence comes from Cupriavidus nantongensis, assembly GCF_001598055.1. NCBI lineage: Bacteria > Pseudomonadati > Pseudomonadota > Betaproteobacteria > Burkholderiales > Burkholderiaceae > Cupriavidus > Cupriavidus nantongensis. Next base: position 2,415,275 of record NZ_CP014844.1, read on the forward strand.
AGCCCTGACCGCGGCATTCGCGGTTCTTGTCGCTTGGGGTATCGGTGAAATCATCGACGATGCTTGCCGTCATCAGCGATTCAAGCAGGCCGACCACCGCGATGCTGACCGAATACGGCAAGATGATTCGCAGTGTTTCCAGCGACAGCGGCACGTGCGGAAACGCCAGGACCGGCAATTCCTCCGGGAACGCACCCATGTCCCCGACGGTGCGCAGATCCAGCTGCAATGCCATGGACAGCCCGGTCAGCACGATGATGCAGACGAGAGGCGAGGGGATAGCCGTGGTAATGCGGGGCAACAGGTAAATGATGGCCAGGCCGGCGCCGACCATCGCGTAGACGTACCACGGCACCGACTGCAATTGCGGCAGCTGGGCCAGGAAGATCAGGATCGCCAGCGCATTCACGAAGCCGGTAATGACCGAGCGGGACACAAATCGCATCAATGCGCCAAGCCGCAGATAACCTGCGCCGATCTGCAGCACGCCAGCCAGGATGCCGGCGGCAAGCACGTATTCCACGCCGTGCGCCTTGACCAGCGAGCCGATCAACAGCGCCACCGCGCCGGTAGCGGCCGAAATCATGCCGGGCCGTCCGCCCGCGATGGCGCAGACCACGGCGATGCTGAAGGCTGCGTAAAGGCCGACCTTGGGGTCGACGCCGGCGATGATGGAGAAGGCAAGCGCCTCGGGGATGAGCGCGAGGGCGACGACGATGCCGGCGAGGATATCGCCGCGGACGTTGGAGAACCACTCCTCGCGGATGGTGTGCGTATTCATGTGGGTAAAGCCGTTGCTAACGGTGAATAAGACAATGGGGCGGCCGACAGGAGGACTGCCAGGGCGGCAATGCCACGCAAGGGGGCTTTCCGGGGAAAGCGAAACAGGGCGGGCAAAACGTTTGCCGCCTATGCAAGGCGGGGCGCAGCAGGAACGAAGCGCGGCGTGCACCACGAACCTCCAGTTCGGTCGTCTGGGACTGGAAGGGTTCGGTGGGACGTTACATTGGACGAATCGGGGCTGGTAGGAGGAAGCACCCGCGACGGCGGTTCGATGCCGGGGCGCAGCGCGGAATTCTAGAGGATGCTGCCGGCATCGTCCAGCGATGGGGAGCGACGCGAGCACTGCTCGCCGTTACTGAAACGCCGCTTTTTTGCCGTTGGAGGTCCTCGTCTGGCTAAATTCGTGGCGGGCTTCGACGGTGGTGACTTTGGGGCCTGGCGTGGATTATTTGCAAGCTCTGCCGGTGCCGGTAGACGCATTCGTGCAAATCCCGGCCAATGGGCGCATGGAATCGGTGTGCTGCAGGGATGGTGTCGAGGTGCTAACCTCAAAATGGCACTGCCCCGCCACCCTTGCCATTGGGAGGGAAAATGAGCCGCCTGCTGCTCACCAATATCGAGCCCGATACCTCGGACGAGGAGATCCGGGCGTTCCTGGAAAAATACGGATTCCCGCCATTCGACAGCCTGGAGCATGAGGACGGCGACGGCTCGCACCCGGCCGTGCTGCTGACTTATGAAACGCTGGACCCCGCGGTGCTGGGCAAGCTGCAGCAGCGCATCGACCATATGTACTGGAAGAAGCGACAGCTGAGCGCTTCGATCCTGCATGACCGTTTTGCCTGAGCCTATCGCGATGGCGCGCCCGCTTCCTCGGCGGCTGCTGGCGTAAGCGGGGCAGGGACCGCCATCATTTTCTCGGCAGGGTAGAGTGCCATGAAGCTGCGCGCCAGTTCGGGATCCCGGCATGCGAGCCATGCTTGCCATTGAAGATACGGGATCATCACGACCGACCGTTTTTCCTTGCCGGGGGCATGCATCAGCTTCATTACTGCATGGCCGGGCGCGCTCACCGTGAACATGGCGAAGGAAACCGTTCCATCCGGCCATTGCTTCCACAACCCGGCGATGCCGAGCGCCGGCTCGTCCGGCAGCCAGATCCGGTAGCGGATCCAGCCCTGGCCAGCGACGTAGCACGGTTCGTAAATCGCCATCGCAGGCACCAGGCACAGCTGGCTGCGGTGCCACGCGCTGCATGAACCGCGCTTGTCGCCGACGCACTCGGCGCGGACATTCATGGTTTCAAAATCCCGGGCGCCGTGGACGTGGCGCGAGCGCGGCACAAGGCCGAAGGTGGCGAGCAAGCTTTCGCGTCGGCCACTGGCATCCATACGGACGATGGGCGCGGTATCGCCTGGCCAGATTTCCGGCTTCCATGTTCCTGGCGGCGGCTCGGCCCCGAACACATCGCGCAGCGCCGGGCCCGTCACCGCGGTGAAATTGGTACACACGATATTGCCTCCCTGACGTCAGATGCTTGCCGCAGGCATGGTCAGCTATCGCGATACCTCCGAGGCCATTTTCTTGGCCGATTCCAGATGGTGCTCGAGCGTCGGCAAGGTCTTCTTTGCGAAATCGCGTACATCGCTGTCGCGGGCGTCGCTTGCGGCCTTGCGGAACAGTGCCACCGCATCGTTATGCGCCTTGACCCCGACTTCGTCGGCGTACTGCTTGTCGAAGCTGGCGCCTTGCAGTGCGCCCATGGCTTCCAGCTTCTTCTGGTCAGCGGGACTTGGGGTGGTCGGCAATTGCACGCCCTTGGCGTTGGCCAGCCGCTTGAGATCTTCCGCCGCGGCGCGGTGATCCTGCAGCATCTGGCCGGCAAAACGCTTGACCGTGGCGCTGGTGGCCTTGGTCTCGGCCAGCTTGCTGGCATCGATCTCCATCTGGCCCGCCTGTGCGGCCTTGTTCATGAAGTCCACGTCGCCGGCGGGCGGCGCAGCGTACAGGCCGGTTGTCAGGCAAAGCAATGCCGCCGCAAGCGCGGATCTGGCATGGCGCCCAAGGCGGCCGGGCTGGGGTGCATCGAATGGCATGACTGTCTCCTGAACGGACAACCATACCCGGCCTTGCAACAATCATGCCGTCATGTCGTGCGACCTCCTGCCTCAGGAAACCCGGACGAATTTGGCGACGGAAGGGACGCCTTGCGAGTCGATGATAAACAGCATGTAATAACCGGGCGGCACCAGCGAGCTGGAGGCGGGCAGGGTGACGCGCAGGTTCTTGGCCCCCTGTTTGGTATGGCGCAATTTGATATAGCGCTGGTGCATGTCGTTGCCGTGCGTCACGGCCCCCGGCGCCACCAGCGCAACGCTCGAAACATTGGGCGTGCTGGAGCCAACGGTAAAGGTTTGTCCCAGGCCCAATGTACCCGGTGCGCTGGTGATATTTGGTCGCGCGCCCTTGAACAGGTACGGTGGCGAATATACCTGTGCCTGGTGCGTACTGGCGGCCAGGGGATTCATGTCGTCCTGCGACAGCAAGACGGTGGCGTCCGGCAACAGAATGGCACTGGAGTGGTAGCCCGCCTGGATGGTGTTCGGGCTCATCGGAACCCAGGTCCCGGTCGGATCGCCGGCGGGCTTGTTGTAAAGCTCGCTGTCAAAATGCGGGTTGTCATAACCGTTGCTGGCCGCATTGCCACCCACCGTAAACAGCGTGCCATCCGGCAGGATCACGGTATTGGCATTATGGCGAGGCTGCAGCCATTGCGGAAATTGTCGCCACCCGGCGTTGGGGTTGCTGACATCGAACCATTCGTTGTTGCGGAACGCGCTGTCGCCTTCGGCGCCGCCCGCGATCATCACGGCCTGCTTGACGGGCGTGACGGAGGCATCGGTATAGATAACGCCGTTGGCGTACTCATAGTGCGAGCTCAGCATGTTCGGAATGCTGCTCCATGACCAGGTGCCGGGCGCCAGCAGCACCGTATTGAAGAAGGCCGGCCCCGCCTGCATCATCTGGCCCGAACCCAGCAGGTATTGGAAAGGGTACATGCCGGACGGGTGGTGGAACGCAACCGTGCTCATCGTGCCAACGCTGTCCATGCCCGCGGCCGGGGTGAACAACTCAACCACCGACGTGGTATTTCCGGATCCCGTTTCGTCGAGGCCACTGGTGATAACTACCCGGTTGTCTGCCAGCTTGGTCACCGTCGGATACCAGCGGCCGACCGACATATTTGGCTGGGTGGTCCAGCTCTCGCTGAGCGGATTGAAGGTATAGCTGCTCAGCGCGCCCTGGAAGTTCTGCTGGCCTTCCGGCGCATTCGGGTCGGGGTAGCGCAGATTGCCACCCGCAATGAAAACCCTGCCGTCGCTCAATATCGTCTGGCCGGCACACCAGATATTCTCAGGCGGCGTTATGGGATACCCCGTGCGTGTCGCGGGATCCCACACATAGGCGACACCGGTGTTCGACGCTGCCGGATTATGGTATTGCGTCGGCTCATACGACCAGAACAGCACCTTGCCGGTGTGCAGCAATACCGCGGTAATGCCGACCACGGGAATCACGAACGGTGCGCTCCATTGGCCGGCCGTGTTGGTCGCCTGGGCTCTGGCGGCCGCAAGGACCTGTTCATCCGGCTCGGGCGCTTTCTCCAGGCCTCTTGCCACGCGGCACTGCTTGGCGCGCGCCCGGGCATGCGCCTCGGCATGGCCGGGGCCGAGCACAGCGGTTTCCCGCTGCTTGAGCCGGGCCTCGGCGGAGGGGTTGATGCAGGCGTCATTATCAAAGCTGGGCGGGGCTGCGTGAGTCGGCAGCGCCACCAGCGACAAGCCAACCACTGACGCCCACACGGTTTTGCGGAAAATGGTGAGTCGACGCATTTGCATCACCTCCTGCGGTGACAGCGTTGCCATGGAATGCGGGAGTTCCGCGCAGCGAAGCTCGCGGTGGAATGCGCAAAGACATTCGCACCGGACTTTTCTAGCTTAGGGTGGCAATCAGAGAGGCAATGTGGGCTGGCGCACGGAAGGCGTTCGATTGGGGGCTTGCGTTTTGGCCAAGCAGAGTCAGACGACGAGAAAAGTGATGGGGTAAAATCTGATAAGAATTATCTACTTACGTAGACTTTGTCGCTGCATTCAACACATATTTTCGTCTTTTTTGGGGATGAAATATTCTATCGGTTCTACGCCGAAGATGTAATTGTGTGTCTTTTTCGGGAGCGACCGCAGCCGTTGTCATGCTGCCTATGTCTCCGCTGGCGTGTGAGCGCCGCCTACCCGCCCCTACCTCCCTTGAGCTTGCAGGCAAACGGCGAAAGCCTTGGTTCTGCGCTCTTGTCTCAGAGCTCCTAGTAATCGCCTGCAGTTCATGGAGTTCATTCCGCTCCACTCCACACATTGTCCCCGCAACCGAAAGTATTTTTTTGGGGAAAGTCCTTGGGTTTAAATGCGAATTTTGCGATTTTCTGATAATAAAAAATATTAAAATTATGCGCACTATGCAACCAGTTTCATAGGGTTACTGATACCGTTATCTACTCACAAAATTTTCTACCATATATTCTCCAAGACTCGCCGTTGTGACTCATCATGTATCACGCCGCAGACCAGCACAGATTGAGCCCGGCTGAATTTGTTAGAAATCCAAATCGCGGCCACGCGTCGGTCTATTTTTTTGATTCCCCAAAAAATGATCGTCGCTTTGGCATTTTCGGCGTGGTTGCATTTTCGCATTTATTGCTAGCCGAAGGAAATCCTGAAATACTGTCGTATCTTCCATCCAGGCCACCAAAAGAAAAATCTGAAAAAAAATACAAACAAACAGTTGATGTTTTATATCAGTCTGGCAAGACGGAGTGTTGGCACTTCAATCACTCTAGGAACGGGGCACCCACGCGACACAAGAATAGGATAACCAAGACCGAAGGCGAAATCCGAATGGCGCAATGGCTGCCCCATAATTGGATGTTGCTATGTTCCTATCGAACACGCGTTAGAGGAGCTATAGACCCGAATCCCAGGGCCCTCCCAGGATTAATTAGCGCCAGAAGTAGCTTCACGCTCCAGGAGGTTCTCGCACTAGAAGATTGTGATCCCGCACACTTACTTGCTAGTGTGGCGCGCTACTTGGCAAACGGGAAACTTAAAACCGAACTTCGTACTAGCGCATTTCACCGACGTTCCCTTCTAGAACGGGTTGAATAATGGGCGGGGGCGCGCGGAGATCGTTGATTCAACAATATCACGGTGAGCTTGTCGACTGGCCCCATCCCGATATCACCGTTCTTGACGATGCGACTCGTCGAACGTTTCTGAATCGAAAGCTTGCCGTTGAGTTATATGCTGCCGATATTCCCTACGGTGAGATTCAAGAACAGACAAAATTCTCGCCAAACGAAGTGAGGCGCTTGCTCCGACGATGCGTGGCATCAGCAGGGGAGGGGTGTATTGTAGGATTTTATGCGTTGCTTCCGAGTTTTCGCATTAAGCCTTACTTCAGAACGAAACCCATTATTGCGAAGCATCCATTGGCCGATCAACGCTCTAGTGGTTACGCTGGCGCGCTGGCGCAGTTATTCGAAAAGTTTCCTGATGTCAAGAAAGATTTAATACAAAAATTCTTTCTGCAGCCGGATAAACAAAAGAAGTCAAAAAATAGCCGTTCGCCGCAGTTAGGGCCGCAGCCTTATATTGAAATACATGGCGAGTTTCTTTCTGAATTACGGACAAAAGGGGTTGGAGAGAATGAATGGCCCTTCCTGACGGAAGACAAGGGTAGACGATCCCTTTTGCGCTTCCTTCATTCTTTGAAGAATGAAAGATCAGAGCGTGCGGTAAAAGCCAGAATGGGTGCTGAGGCGACTAACAATCTAGGACATGGTATGGGTCCTAATGCTCTCATATCGCCACTTCTCCCGTTTGCAGTCGTAGAGCTTGATTACACAGTTATTGATATTCCCACTCATGTTAGGGTGATTGATCCCAACGGTACAGGGCATTTGATACCTATATCTCGTTGGTATCTAGGGTTGCTGGTCGAGGTAAAAACAAGCGCAATTTTGGGCGCACATATCTCTCTGGAAGTTAACCCGAGCGCCGATTGTGCGTTGCAGACGATGTTGAGCAGTGTGCCTGTCGTGTTAGACGCACGGAATTCTGGTGACGTTCGCATTGAGGTACGTAGCACCAATATGGATTTTGTTGCACGCGGCCCCACCTTGATATGCTCGTTGATACCGCAGTTGGCAGGGCAAGCATTCAGTTTGCTTAGGGTGGATAACGGTTGGTGCAATATTGCAAATGATTTTGTAAATAACGTTATTGATGTATTTGGTTGTGCCATTGAGTTCGGCCCCCCACGTGCCTGGTGGGGAAGGTCGTTAGTCGAAAGGATCATTGGGGTTTCAAAAGAACGCGGAGAGCATCGCCTGAAGGCCACATACGCGTCGGGCCCCGACGATGTTCGCCGGCCCCCCGATGTCGAACAGCTCGGTTTAAATGACGGAATCGACCTTGATTTTGTGGTCGATATGTTGAATGCCGTTGTCCGTGAACATAATACTATCTCAACCGGTGATCGACTTAATGGTGCAACTGTAATTAATGTTCTGCAAAGATTCGTAGATAAGCATGAGCTTCTATGGGTTCCACAGCCTCTACCAAGATCTATCAATTCAAATGATCGACTCCTTATGCACCGACGAAAGGTGGAGGTTAGGGGAGAATGGGGCGTCCATACGCGTAGGCCGTACATTAATACGGCATACTGCCGATATACAAATCCTCGTATCGCTTCTGATTTTTCTATGATAGGAAGAAAAGTGTTTGTCTACATCAATCGTCTCGATGCGAGAGAGGCATGGGCAAGTGACGCGGAAACTGGCGAGAATTTGGGCAAGCTATACGGTGAGGAAAAATGGGAAAACTGGCGATGTGCATTGCGGGTCAGAGAACTGGTAGGCGCAAAAGCAAAGGGACGGCCCCGAGGCCGGAGCCCCGATATTTATGCTAGATCCGGAAAAGTAGATTATGAGTTTGTAACGAGCGAAAATAGCGGCGAAAATATCGGAAAAAAAACTGCGCTTGCGATAGCGAAAGTAGCTCGGGATAGCTTTACTGGTTCGAAATCAGCATCCCTAAAGCCGGCCGAAGAAGATAACCACAATAATAATGTTGGGAGTGATAACGATCTGCTTCCAAATATAAATCCGCGCGGAATATTCAAGCTGGATTCGGGGAATAAGAAATGATTGCGTGCGATCGTGGAGAAAGAAATGGATGAGGGTCATCTTCGAGCATTAATGCTGCAGCACCCGATTATATCCAAGAAGAGCAGAGCGGAATCACCATTATGGACACTCCCGATATCGAATTTTTATGACAACGCCAGAACTTTATTGTTTCTCAGGCAAAGTTTTTTCATAGAAGAGATCGCTGGCGAGGGAAAAACCATCATGATGAATGTCCTTCGTGAGCGGTTACCAAGAGATCTCAGCGAAATTCACGTACTCTCTTATAGAGGCTTAAATAGGGAAATATTTTCTCATGGTGGATTTGTGAGGGATTTGCTTTATACGGTTAATCATGCTGCTCTTGATGGAAATTCATACGAATTAAGTCGGAGATTGATTAATGACATTGTGGCTTCTGCACTGGAGACTAATTGGAAGCTAATTGTGATGCTGGTTGACGAAGCGCAGGCCCTTCGTCCTATAGATTTTCGGTTTTATCAAAGATCTGCATAATGAATTAGAAGAGGTGAGGATTGATTTCGTCGTGATTTGTTGTGGCGAGTCTCCAAAAATTCGTGAATTATTCAGAACCTTATCCAGTGAGCAGCAAATAGGCTGCCTGGATCGGTATTTTAGGCATCGGCTGAGACTCAGCGGATATGGATTGGAAGAGCTGCAAGATCTGCTTGAGGTGATCGACGTGAAAAGATGGCCGACGGATTTTGGACCAACATGGACAGAATTTTGTTTTCCACTCGGATATGCCTCTGGCTTTCGCCTAGCTAATCAAGCCAGTTTATTTTGGCAGGCAATGAAGGAGGTACATCTTATAAGAGACGATAAAATATCAGAACCAAGTCAAAATGGAAAATTGCTTTCGAGGCGTATTTTCGATGCTCTTGGGTTTTTAGCGTTTAAGGGTATGGATAAAGATTGCCCAAACTTCGAGTTTCCAAAGGAAGATTGGCAGAGTGCCGCTAAGTTTGCAGCTAAATCGGCCTGGGATGAAAAACCGGATGCCACGGATAGACCAGACTGCTCTCAAGCTTAGGCATGAAAGACGCTCACTGGTGCGGTGGTGGATTAGATTCGATACCAAATGAGTCTTCATTCGGGTATTTTCATCGGTTGTGTTGGCTGAATGCAGTTGGCATGCAAGCCGCAATGAGGTTACTCGATGCTCCGAATTTTCCCACGCGCACGCAGACTTTTTTCGGCAAGCTGAAACGAATCCGCCATGTCATAGAGCGAGTTAACTTCAATAGTACTAGGTTTCCAGAGGAGCGTTCGCTGGTGGCTGGGGAGGTTTCAAATTTGTTGGGCGCCATTTTTACTAGTCGCCTTAGATTTTGTCCCGTTTGTTTGGAGTCCGGATATCACTCGATCTGGTTTCAGTGTAGCAAGTTAGCGCGATGCCCGATTCACAATGTTGATATACATGATCGTTGCATGAAGTGTAGTAGCCTTCTCTCCGATATAGGTATTTTGGAAAACTTCAGAGAGGCGCTTCATTGTCCGGTATGTCACTGTGCATTATCGGGGGCGCCCCTTAGTCCAGGAGTTTTTGTCGAAAGCTACCTCCACGAACATCGAACCCACGTAAAAATATATCGACAAGCATTCTCTACGTTGAATGAGTGGGTAGAGGATGTCTCCGCTCGCGGTGACAGTTGGATCGCCTACTCCAACGTCGAAATATGGGCCGCGGATGCGGAATGTGCCTTTGCGATTGCATGTGCGCTGGCAAAGCCTCCGGAGATATTGGAACGGCCATCATGCAACGGCGTAGCCCTGTTCTGGCAACGACATTTGGCGGGAAATATGTCATTCGTGCCTTTGTTTACTATTAGACGGCGCGAAGACGAGCTTATACGCGTTGTCTATTGCTGCACTTTGCGGCTTCTGCGTTCTTATGCTGCGGGTATTGCGAGCTCCGGGAGGGTTCCGCTGAAGCAATTTGTCGTCTTCAGGAAGGGCGACGGAATACAAGTCAGCACAGGGGATGCACGAGTACAGGCCTACCTGCTGCTACGCTATTTTGTGGAACAACCTGCCAATAGTGTTATCGCGCTTGATTCAGCAGTAGAACAGGTGTCGCCAAGTAGAGATTTGGGATGGTTTCTCTCCAGGGACGAGAACTCGAGAGCATCGACCCGAGCAGGAATTCTATTGGCGTATGCGACAATGCATCGTGCGATTCGAGAAGCAGCGACCTCCGGATTTGTGAAATGGGATCGTCTGATCGAACTGGTACAAGGTGTCGTCATGGCCCATCAATACTCGGAGACTGTCGAGCGGGGAGTCGTAGTATTCCGGATGCCCGTGGGAATGCCTTTGGCTCCGTTTCGGCCTTTGCCGAATCTTCCCCGCATTTCTGCGTAAGAAATCTGAAATCGGGCATCGCACGGTGGTGGTCGGAGTCATGCGCCAACTCGCCAGCAGCGAAAGCACCTTGAAAGCGGGAAAGCCAGCACGCCCCTTATGATCCCGAGAGGGCGTGGTCGGACCTTCAACGGGCCGATATTTGAGGCTGTGTGGCCGAAGGAAGCACAGTTTAGACGTCCGGCCGTTTCTCATGAACTCGCCGGGCTTTGCGTCAGTGCCGCTGCAGCGTTTCGAGCTTCCTTGGCGGGTATCCGCCATCACTTTGTTTTCGTTGGAGGCAGGCTGGAACGAAAACTAGTTCCGGAGGTAGCGAATGTCACCCGATCGGCAGCGATGTCTTGCCTCGAACTGTTATGGATTCTGTGCGGGCCAGCTTCTCCAGGGCATACCGACCAGTAGGCCGAGTGCCCGATCAACTCTCGGCAACTGACCCAACGTTGGACATTGATCGGCGCTTTCAATGGCTGGAACGCCGCCGCACGCTCCAATACGAGTGATTCTAAGAAAGCTGACGGTACATGCGACGTGAGCCACTCCGCGTACGCGCTGGTTGCGCTAGCGTAATTCGTATTGTGCAGAGCCGGTCCAACCCTGTGCATGGGAGCACGTGCGATACAACTTGTTGCCTCGGATTTCATATTGAGGAACTGCGCTCCAGCTGTCTGCATGCGACACGGTACGGTACACCTTATCGCCACGGATCTCATACTGAGGCAGGCCAGTTCAACCGCTAACATGGGACACCGCCCGGTAGACCTTGTTGTCGCGAATCTCGTATTGCGGGAGGCCAGTCCAGCCATCGACGTGGCTCACCGTTCGGTAGCTTTTTGCCATCACTTTCGCCAGATATGTCCCACACCAAAGCCACATCGGCCCAGTCATTCGGCAATGCCTGACGCGCGTGCTAGGTCGGGAGCGTCAGGGAGGCTTGATAGCCGCCGCCAAACGCGCCCTCGAAGTCATACTCATACAAGGTTGTTCGTCCCATACCCGGCTGACGCTGGCCCAGGAAGAACGTAAAGGCGTTGGGCGCCGCAATAAAAATATGCATTGGAGGTTTCACGTCCTTCCGCTCCATATTGATGCGCTGAACCAAGGCTTCGGCGAGTTCGAAAGCGTGCCTGCCGCTTGCGACCGACTGCGCTCCCGATCCGCACGACGGTTTCGCGACTAATAGCTTGCTGACGCCAGGCAAGGCGGTGGCAATATAGCCGCGCACCGCGTCGGGAATATCGTGGGTGAGCGCAACAGCCACGGCCATCTCTCCTGACTCTGACGTCAAGTCTTCCACTTCAAAGTTCCACGTCGGCCAGTCTGGATTGGTGAAAGTGTCCGTCGCGCTCCAGCTTTGCCGGTCGATCGTACGCTGCTCGATTTCCACGTGCCGTCCAGACTTGATGTTGACGACGGACCCAGCGGCAAACGCCAGCGTCAAGTGGGCGTCTAGCGCCAGGAGTAACGGTTGCGGTTCGCGCGCCGCGTCAATGAGAAAGCGCTTGAGCGCGGGGTACAGGTTGCCGGTCCAATCTTGCTGGTCGCGAATGGCCCGATCGTTGAAATACGGTATCAAGTCCAGGACGGTGCTGCATCGTTCCTCTAGTCGGTCGAACGCGTGCTCGAACGACTTGACACCCACTAGTGTCCTTGGAGAGTTCCTTTTCGCAAACAGATTCTCGCGCTGGCAGGCGTCCCGAAAGGTGTCCCGCGTGAACTCGAGGCGACCCTGGGCGAGCCATTGGAAGACGATGTCGTCATACCGGAAGCTACTCTCGTTCAGCGGTATGCGAAGCAGTCCCCGGTTCTCGAAGTGCATGTCCAACAGTTCGCGGAGGTCATCCAGCGATGTGGAGTCGGTGTCGAGCGAAAGCGTGCGGGCCAGTAGACGCAATTCGGCATCGTCGATGCCCAGATGTTCCCGCCACAGTTTCCGGATCCGGCCTGTCGCCGACGCATCGGTCTTCGTGCCAAACAACTGCTCCAGGCGAATGGCTTTGTGACGCTGATGGATAAGGGGTCGGAGCGGGTCGGTCTGCGCGATCCGCCAGTTGGTTAGCAATTTGAATCGGACCCCGATCCCGTCTTTCGCGTGGGCGTGCTGAGCATTTCGGGCCCGCTGAAGAAAGGAAAAACGATTGGCGTTGATCCACTCGGGATCTATGAGGTCGCTATGTCCGAAGTCGCTTACCGAAACGTGCCACTTGCATTGCGTGTACTCCCGCAGGATTGGTTTTCCTTCTGGGTCATTTGGTGCACGGCTGGGGTCATATTCCACCCATACGTCGTCGAAGCCTTTGGGACCGGATTCGAAACCCACGCGAATGACGGGGCTGTTAGGGTCAAGCAGGCAAACGGCCTTGCGCCAGAAAATCCGGGCCTGGAAGTTGTCGCCGTCCCGACGCACAGGCGCTTTAGTTATCGGCAGTCGATAGCTGACGCGCGGCGGGACATGCATCCGCATCGATGCCGTAGCCCAGCAAATGCAGGGCCGCGGCATGGATCGACGCGTGTTCGTTCGATATAGCTCCCGCGAAGCTTCCATAATTGCGAACTTACGATAATTTCGATTATGGAAGGGCTTCCATAATCGAAAGGCATGGCTCTTCGCAGACACCGTGGCCGGCGCCAAGGCAAGCGCCATGATCTATAGCCTGATGCTGACGTGCCGGGCCTGTGACGTCGAGCCATATGCCTATCTGCTCCACGTGCTCACAGAGTTGCCACAGCGAACGCCAGACGCCGACATCAGCGACCTGTTGCCGTTCAGCTTCGCCCCGCCGAAAGCCGCCCCGCCGCATCCTGCCTGAATACGCTCGTCGCACTCAAGGTGTGCCGAAACTGGCGCTTACGATGGGCAAGCCCTTTCGATGCCGGGCGCCATAGTTGACCAACGTAGACGCGTTGCTCCGCAGGTACCCGCAGACCTTATCTAGATTCCACCACAGCGTACTGAATTCATACCCCGCTCTGGTCAGGAGCTGCGCGTCCAATGCCTTGATGCGCTCCAACGCTTTGCGGCCCTTGCCATGCCACGCGAGCCACTTGGCGTGCGTGATTTCGGTCTCTATCGACTCTCGTTCCAGTGAATCGATAACCTTACTGCCGAACACGGAACGCTGCGCCGCTTTGAACTTCATAGCGATGTGGAACCAATCGAGAATCCTGCCGCGTGCGAGCTGACTGCCCCGGATGGTCTTCTCAAATTCACCGGCGTCGTCGCTGATCACGGTAACGCGCTCGTCGGTCGCCACACCGTTTCGAGTGAGAAATTGATCCAGCCGCGCTACTGCCGAGGTAACTTCCCGGTGCACATAGGCATAGAACTTTGGCGGCCTGTCGGTGAACGTCGCTCGTCCAGCGATGAGGTTGACATGTCGGCCAAGGCCCCTCACCGAGTCGCAATGCCGCAACCACGCCGAGTCAACGCTCACGGTCGCGACATGGCTGGATTCGCGAACCTGGACGCCTCCGTCGAAAGGGGGCAGCTTCGCAATATCACGCTCGATGTCAGCGTCGAGTTGCTTTCCGATAGCACGAATCCGATTTCGAGTGCCGCTGAACGAAATGCCCTTGTCCAGAGGCAGTATTTCCTTCAGCATCGCCGTGGCCTGCCGATATGGCAGATGGCTTGCCCACTTCGCCTGGAGGTATTCCAGCTCTGGCGTGGCGCGATTAGTCAGCGCTTTAGACAAGGGATGGATCACGGATCGTGGCGTCGGCACAGTCCGTTGGCAAGCACACGACCACAGCCTCGGACTGTTCACCATCACCTTGCCATACACCGTGCGCACCACCGTCGAGCGCTGGTCCTTGTGGCTCAAAGCCGCCCCGCAACTCCTGCAATGAGTCTGGCCCGAAAGCCATCCCGCGACTTGTTTCGAAACCAGCTCGGTCTGAACCTTGGCCAACAGCGAGCGGCCCTCCGCGAGGGTCAGGCCCAGATCCGCAAGACTACCGTCACGGCGCTCGATCACTGCCAAAACGCCCTCACCGGCATGGCCAATATCGCTGCCCTCGTCCGCCAACCTGGCTTCGATGATCAACCGCATGGCTTGCTCCCACCGTTGCGATACCGATCAGCCTAGTTCACATACAACCGGCGCGGTGCCTAAGCGGCACTTTCTTGGTGTCCTCCCCAACCTTTGCACGCTCTCCAACGGATAGCGAGAAGATGTTGTTCGAGCGTGAGAAACGCAAATACAATGCGATGCATAGGCCAGTCTGTTCTGGTTGTCGTGTGGCGCCTGGAAAACATCGCACGATATCAGAGCAGTACTGGCCTTCCTTATGTCCGTTGCGTCTCGCGCTGATTGCGGAGATGTTCAGAAAATCGCCCCAGCCGTTCGCGGGATAAACGGCCCTCCCCAAACCTCAGATTGCGCGGGACGTAACAACCCGCAGCCGCAGAAGCTCGATATTGGCGCGGCCATACATTTGGCGCTTGAGGAGCTTGAGCCTGTTGACATGACCCTCCGTCTGGCCATTGCTCCATTGCAGCCTGACACGCGCGGTGGAGCCTGCATGCCCCCATGCCCTTCATGTCGCCTGTTTGGAAGCACAATCCGTTTCTGCCGCGGGAAGAACACTCTCGGAGACGCTGCGCAGCTTGTGAAGCAAGGCAACAGAGTCGCGCTCAATTCGCTTACGCAAAACCAGCCGATCAGCCATGCGGGCCACCACACTGGAAAACCGATACTCCAGCGTCCGCACGAAGCGCGTGCCAGTGGCTGTGCCGATGCACTCATACGTGACGAACATCTCAAGACCCCGGTTGCCACGGGCCCGGGTTCGCCAGAGCCGATCCGGAAGACTTTCCACGACTTCCCACTGCAACTTGCCTGCACGGCCGCCGACGTACGCAAAGTGGCTCCCAACCGGCAGCGACCCTCCCTGCCCGGTGATCGCTACGTGGTAAGGATGCCACTCGTGCCAACGAAGCGGAGTACTCACGTAGGCCAGTACCTGGCTTGGCGTCCGGGCGATATCAATGGAATGCTGCATCTTGACGGTGGGGACCAGGCTCTCGCTTGCTTCTTCGGGCTCCCAATGAAGGGTTCCATAGATCCAGTCCCACAGTGGAAACACTACGGCGAAGTTCTTGGTCTGCATCAGGTCACGGCGGTGATGCAACTCATGCAACCGCCGCATGTGGCGAATCCACGGCAGGCGACAGATCGGATTCTGCGGCGGGAGGTGCTCGCAGGCATGAAAGATCTCGTAGCTGAGATAGCCGCCCAGTAGCGTGGCGGCAAACAGCGCAGCGACGTTCGCATTGACCAGGCCGATGATCGACCAAGCGAGCAGCGCGCCAATGCTGTAGACAACGATCAGCCATGCCGGGAACAGAATCACCCGCCAGTCCTTGGCGAACTCGTAGCGCATCTGGTCATCTGCGAAAAAACTATGATGGTCGCCCGTGTGGCGCTGGTAGAACGCCTTCGCGAATCGCTTCTTGTTGTGCCCGAGACCCTTATGGGTGCGGTACTCGCCACTGCTGTGGAAAATTAAGGTGGCCGGCACAGTTAGCCACTCCACCGCGCTGACGTGGTCCAACTTGTTCAGCAAGAAGAGGATCAAGGTCACGCCGAAAACAAGAACGAAGCCAGCATGCAGCCAGGGGTTGTAGTAAGGCGAAATGTTCGCCCGGTATTTCTTCCGGAAGGTTTGGGTATCAAAAGACATGATCGGCTCTCAAAGACTGTTGCGCTGTCGGGCTCGCGATACGTGGCCAGTTCCGCCAAGCCCCCGCGGACCTTTCTGACGTCTGGCGCCAGTAGGTCGCTTGGTGTTGTAGTCTATTGGTGCGATCATTTTCATTCCAATGGATATTGATGATGAGAATTATTGATGAATCAGAATTTGCAGCAGATTGATCTCAATCTCCTCTTCGTGTTCGACATGCTGATGCAGGAGCGCAACCTGTCACGCGCGGCCGAGCGACTGCACAAGAGCCAGCCGGCGGTGAGCAATGCGCTCAGTCGTCTGCGCGAGCAACTGGGGCAACCTCTTTTCCGCCGTACCGCTAAGGGACTCGAGCCCACTGCCGGGGCGATGACGCTGCACGTGCCGGTACGGCAAGCCCTGCGCTTGCTGCAGGCAGGGCTTGCCGTTCAAGAGAGTTTTCAGCCGGACACGGAGCGAACCTTCCGACTGTCGATGAATGACTATGGGCAGCTACGGCTGTTACCGAGCCTGATGACCCGGCTGATGGCGCTGGCGCCGCAGGTGAAGCTGCAGGTACTGTCGGACGAAGGTGCCCTGATCCCGCAGCGACTGGCCAGCGGAGATCTGGACTTGGCGATTGATTACCTGTACTTCGACGACGCCGATTTGCTCTACCAACCGATTCACGAAGAGCGCCTCGCAGTTATCGGCCGACCGGGCCACCCTGCATTCAGGGAAGGCCTCGACAAGACGGCGTATCTGGCCGCACAGCACGTCTCGCTCTTGCCGCGAGCCGGCCGCGGCAGTCCGCTCGAGATCGTCCTGGGCTCGGCCAAAGTGCAGCGCCATGTGCAGTTGCAAGTTCCGCACTACCTGACCATTCCAGCCATCGTCGCCAGCACCGATTTGCTGGGTACCGTGCCCTGGCACTTGGCCAGGCATTTCGTGCACAACTATGGCTTGCAGCTCGCGGAGCTTCCTTTCGAAACGCCTGCGGTGCAGGTCAGCTTGATATGGCACCGTCAACAACAACACATGTCTGGTCTGCAATGGCTGAAGGAGCAAATTGCGCAAGTTGCACAGACCGAATCGAGCTGATGTGGCGGGCCTCATTGGGCTGCCTGCGCGATGGATCTTTGAATCCATAGTGGCGCTGCCTGCGCTGTGTCGGGAAATCGGGCGGCGCGTTCGAGCCCTGCAGCCGCACCAATAAAATCAAGGGTTTACAGGGGTTTTCCTGTAAACCCTTGTGCATTTTGCGGTCTATGTAACCGCCATGTAACCCGATTGGATCGCCGCGATCCATCTGGAACCATGTCCTGCCTGCGCCTACAGTTGCTTCGTGCCCCATTTGCTCGTGTGGCACATAGGTCTCGCGCGATAAAATCCTACCCACTGCATCAAAGGGGACCGGGGTCGTGTCACAAGCAACAACGCCACAAGAATGCGTCGCTGCCGCAAGGCAGCTTTATGCCGTTTTGAAAGGGCATCTCGATCGTCCAACTTGCACCAGCAGGATGTGCGGAATTCCCTCGTGAGGCGATGGGCCTCGATGGAAGACCGTTCAACGTCATCGACCGTCAGACCAAGGCTCGCGAAATCATGCGGCTATGGGAAGCCTTGGGACG
The DNA here is from genome assembly GCF_001598055.1 of Cupriavidus nantongensis. Lineage (NCBI taxonomy): Bacteria > Pseudomonadati > Pseudomonadota > Betaproteobacteria > Burkholderiales > Burkholderiaceae > Cupriavidus > Cupriavidus nantongensis. The sequence continues at coordinate 2,432,978 of NZ_CP014844.1, forward strand.
ATCAGGACAGTAATGCATGATGGCAAGGTGTTGCACTTTTGATTTGAGGCCGCCATTTATTGTCGAGGTGGCGCAGTACTTTCGCGAATTACTAGGTCAGGCTCGAACTCGGTCTGGATGTTTTTGGCTCCTCCTTCGATCTGCTCAATCAAGTTGCGCGAAGTAAGCTCGCCAATCAGAACGGGATTCGAGTGCACTGTCGTTAGCGCGGGTGTTACCAGTTCCGCCATCTGCCAGTCGCCGAAGCCTGTGACAGAGATGTCGCTCGGAACCGAAAGTCCCAATGTGCGGCACTCCGCGATCGCCGCCACAGCAATGAAGTCATTGATGCATATCAGGGCGGTCGGCTGTTCCCGATGCAACAGCAAGTCCTTGCGCTGCAGGCAGACGCGCACCGCTTGTCGCACAGCAGATGCATCGTAAGGGGTCGGAAAAATGCGGTTATCGGGTAAGGAAATGTCGTTCTCGCTGAGGACGTCTCGGATCCCCAGAAGCCGTTGAGACGATAGAAACTGAGTTTCGAGAGGACCTGGGAGCACTGCAAACTGCCGGTGTCCTTGTTTGACTAAGTAGGTGGTTAGCCTGCGCATAGCCAAGCGGTTGTCATACCCCACCGTCGGATGCATCCCTTCGCGGTCCACGGCCCACATTAGTACATACGGGATAGCGTGCTTGTGTATCAGCGAGAAGACTTCGGGATGATGTTGTGAACCGATTATTGCGATCCCGTCCACTCTACGCTCCAATAGGGCGCGGGCGCAGCGCAATTCGGTCTCACTGTCGTCCCGATGGCAAGTCAACAGAACGGTATATCCAAGCCGGTCGAGCTGGGCCTCCAAGGTATCTACTGCTTTGGCGTAAAGTTCATTCATCAGTGTCGGCGCAATTATGCCCACCGATCGCGTGCGCCCCTGACGTAGTTCGCGAGCCGCCGAGAAGGGAACGTAGTTGAGGCTTGCAATAGCGTTCTGCACTCGCTCCAGCGTGTCAGGTCGCAGCCTATCCGGCGATGTCAGTGCACGGGAGACTGTTGCCGAGGAAACGCCGGCGAGGAGGGCGACTTGCTTGACATTCACCATATCGGGTCAGATGTTATCTTCAGCCGGAATGACGGCCGTCTGCCATCCATTGTAACGATTGGTAGTCGAAAGCAGTTCCCGTCGTTGGAGGGTTCCCGAAGACGGATCGACATCCCTGGTGAGGCTAGTCGAGCCGGACCTTTGCTGAATCTGCCACTCGCTTCCACTTCGAAACTTCGGCGCGAAGCAACGCATTGAACGCCTCAGGCGTGCCGCCTGCGATCTGCGCTCCTTGAGCCATCAGCTTGTCGCGGACCTCCGGATCCTGAAGGGCTTTGTTGAACTCGCTGTTCATCTTAGCAATGATGGCCTGTGATGTCCCGCTCGGGACCATGAACCCGCCCCAGGAAACGGCTTCGTAGCCGTTTATCCCGAGTGCTTCATCTACCGTGGGCACATCGGGCAGTGACGGTAATCGAGTCTTGCTCGTGACCGCGAGCGCCCTGAGCTTTCCACTCTTGACTTGCGGCATTCCCGCGAGCGAGGTGGGAAGGGCAACATTGATCTGCTGACCGAGCACGTCTGTGAGCGAAGGCGCGTCTCCCTTATAGGGAACGTGGTTCATCTTGACGCCAGCCATGGTACTAAGGAGTTCCCCGGCCAGATGGCTGCCCGAACCATTGCCGGCGCATCCAAAGGTGATCTGCCCTGGCCTAGCCTTTGCCATCGAGACTAGTTGGCGCAGGTCCTTTATTGGCGAATTTGCTGCTGTGACGATAATGAGCGGCACCGTTGTCACTAAGGAATTGCTGATCAATGAGGTTTGCGCTTGATGTTGCACAAGCCAAGGACTTCAGCTTTCGCAATCCGGGAGAGATGGGCCGATTCAAGCCGTCTTTCTCGCGTTTCGCACCTTTCCTGGTCGCGCTTTTGCGCGCTCAGGACGGATTGCTCCCCTCTAAGGACAACAACAGCCTCCTGGCGAACACCAGATTCGCCAAACCAAACAGGCTGAACAACTGCGCCGTGTTCTTGAACAGGCCCTTGTAGCGAACCTTGCGATGACCAAACAGATTCTTGATAACGTGGAACGGATGCTCAACCCGCGACCGAATCTGTGCCTTGACCCGCTCGACGGCGATCAGCAAGTCCTTGACGGCTCCGTCACACATCGCCTTGATCTTGCCGCGCTTGACGGCCACCTGCCACTTCACGGTCTTGCCTTGCATCTCCTCGCGCTTGTCCACGCCCGTGTAGCCCGCGTCGCCAAACGCATGCTCCTCGTGGCCATGCAGCAAGGCATGGGCCTGCGACACGTCCGACTCTTGGCCGCTGTGCCCACCACGCTATGCACCAGCCCAGAGGCCGCATCCACGCCGACGTCGGGTAGCAGCGGCGCATTTCTGCGCCACTGCCCCCTAAGGTAGGGTCGAGAACTGGCGCGCGCACCTTCAGGTGCCGGTGGTGATTCCACCGCTTTCGCGATGGCCCGCAATCCGGCGACCATAGTCACGTTTCCAACTCCCGCCACGTCAAACGCAGCATGCGGTTTTCCCGCACTACGCTTTCCTGTTTGCTTCATGTCAAGGTATATGGGACCTATCATGCCGGGGCCGCTTTCGTCGATGGTCGACGACGAACCCGATAGCCGTTGAACAGCTTCAGTTCGTCATAGAGCCACCGCCTACTCCACGTCTTCCAGCCGAAGCCCCGACGATTCCGGGAGCGCTCCAGATGGCGCCTGACCTTCTTTTCCACCCAGTCCTGGATGAAGCTGAAGCACTCACTGGAGTGTCCGACCGCGAAGTAGTTCACCCAGCCACGTAGCACCGGATTTATCAGTTGCACCACCCGATCCACCGGCTGCGACTGGTATCGCCTGAACACCTCCTTGAGTTTGCGCAGCAACGCCGTGCGTTTCTTCAACTTGGGCGTATAGTGCGCTCGCCACACCTGTCTCTTTATGCTGCGCAATCGACGGAAGTCGAATCCCAGAAAGCCAAAGCTCTCACCGCAGTCCAAATCCACCGTGCGACTCTTCTCTTCATTGACCTCGACCTGCAACTTGGCAAACTCTTCCCGAAGCCGTCGGCTTTCGCGTCAGTTCATGCTCGACGAGCAGGCGGCGAAACTTCAGCAGCGTGGTCGCGTCTGGCACCGCCTCGACTGCCAGGTCGATCCCGGCAAACGCCCGCATCGCCATGCTGTCGTACAGCGCGTCTTCCAGTGCCTCGTCCGACAGCCCGTACCACTGCAGGAGGAAGTAAATGCGCAGCATCCGCTCAAGGCCGATCGGCGGCCGGCCACGTTTGCCCTTGGGGTAGTACGGCTCGACCGCCGCAATCAGGCGCGCCCACGGCACCACGCTCTCCATCTCCGACAGGAAGCGCTGGCGGCGCGTCACACGCTTCTTGCCGTGACTTTCCGCTTCCGCAAAACTGATCTGTCGCTTCATCACAGGACCTGAATCATGGACACGCTCATGACAACGCGCTCACCCAATGCCTCGATGACTCGCGCACTGATTTAATCAGATGGTATGGACGCCTCCCCCCGGCAACGGGGCGCCGCTTACCTGCAAGAGTAACTGTAAGGGTCCTCGCTGCCATGGCATCCCTATGCCAAAGTGGAGGTGTCGATTGCAAACGACCCTGATCGGGACGATCCAAAATGAAGCTTACCGTCATCGGCATGGATATTGCCAAGCATGTCTTCCAACTTCATGCGGTGAATGCCAACACCGGTGAAATCGAGCGCATCAAGTTGAAGCGGAGCCAGGTCACCGACTTCCTTGCTCAGCGGGAGCGTTCACTCATTGCCATCGAAGCTTGCGGCAGCGCCCACCGTTGGGCACGAGAACTGCAGAAGCTCGGCCACGAAGTGAAGCTCATCTCTGTGCGATCGGTTCGTCCCTTTGTGTTGCGTAATAAAACCGACGCTGCCGATGCCAGAGCTATCTGGACAGCAGTCCAGCAGCCCGAGGCGCGGTTTGTTGCGATCAAGAGCGAGCAGCAACAGACCATTCTGGCGCTGCACCGCATCCGGGCTCAACTGATGAAGTTCCGGATCATGCAGACGAACGCATTGCGCGGCTTACTCTATGAGTTTGGTGAAGTCCTTCCGGAAGGATCTCGGGAATTTGCCGAAAAAATTTCTGGTGCGCTTGCCAAGATCGCGAATCGCTTGCCAGCCATACTGATCGACAGCCTACGAGAGCAATGGGCACGCGTGCAGGCAACCGACAAGGAAATCGCTGTGCTGGAACGTCGGCTCAAGGTTGCGCTTTGCGACAATCAGGAATGCCAGAAGATCGCTGAAATTCCTGGCGTGGGGCTGCTAACCGCCACGGCTGCGGTGGCTGCGATCGGCGATGCCAAAACGTTTCGCTCCGGGCGTGAGTTCGCTGCCTGGTTAGGCTTGGTACCGAAACAAACGGGCACCGGTGGTCACGTGCGCCAGCTTGGCATTAGCAAGCGAGGTGACACCTACCTGCGCACCCTACTCATACACGGCGCCAGATCGGTGATCATCAAAGGCGCATGAACCGCCTGGCTCGACGGATTGCTTCAGCGACGTCCTTTCAATGTAGTGGTGGCTGCCGTAGCCAACAAACTCGCCCGGACCATCTGGGCGGTGCTAGCAAGGGATACGAGATACACGGCACCCGCCATGGCTGCATAGCCAGGTGCGTGGCCCGCCTGAACTGACTTCTTCTCAAGGAGCGCAAGCATTGATCGCATGATGGCTAACAGGTTGGACCGGGGCGAGGAAAACCCGATAGGGAATGTGAGCAGCAACGCTCGATGATCAGATGAGGACCTCGCCAGCGAATTCCATATGGGCCAGCAGGCTGAGCGGCCTGCACAAAAGGGCCGGACATAGGCGTGCTGCCTTCACCTGTCGACCACCATGTCAATCGGCTTGCAATCCGGGAGGCGTCCACATAAGGCGATTCCCTAGTGACGGATCGCGCCGCAGCAACTATGACAGTTGTGCATCGCCAGAACACCGGGTTGTCGCGCCATCATCAGTACGAGCACGCTGACAACCAAGGTGGCCGCATTGATCTGGAGTATCGGATGCGGGCTCAAAGTACTGGCTACTGAGCGGCCCCAGATCTCAATGCCTTTACGTTGACCGCCAGCCAAAGCGGCAGTGTCGCAGACACCACGCATCAGAACAGCTTCGAAGATTGATCCTGCCCGGCAACTTTCATGTCGCAGAATCGTCTGCGTAGCTAGGTACGCCTCCGCTACTCCCAAATTAGGGCGTCATCTCCTGGATGCAGCTTGATGCGGGTTTCAACGTGCGTTCCTTCGGCGCGAGTATGCCTGCGGACGGTCCATTCTCGATCGTCTGTTGCGAAGATATTGGCGCCAACATGGGCGTTGCCGTACGGGGCGTTAGTATGCGCAAGTGATCTGCTAATGCGATTTCCAGCGTCCCATTGCCAGTTGCAGCTAGTAGAACGACCACGCCTGGGTTACGGTGAAATGGGAAGCGCTGATCATCCAAGAAATCAGAATCGTGCGTCAGTATGATGCGTCGCGTTTCACAAGCCGTCGCGAAACTGGCCTCGTCGGCGTGTCCAATGAGCGCCATGCTAGGGTAAGCCGCCTACTTTTCCGATGAGAGTAAGGCGTCCGGGCCAGCCCTTGCGCCCGCAGCGCTCGTGCCGCCGTGATGCCGTGATGCCGTGATGCCGGCGGCGGGTGTCCCGACGACTACGATGTGCTCACGGGAAATCATCAGAGATCCTCGTGAACCTCGATTGCAAGCGCCGGACAGATCCCAGCGGCCAAGCGGGCAGATTCGTGTTGATCAGTCGACGGTTCCGCACCCGGGGCGATGAGCGAACTCCCTACGCTGGCCCCATCCCAACAAGCCTTGAGACCATCGCTGCGGCATTCTGAAGTGTTGGAATGATTTCATTCTCGATCCTTTCGGGTGTCGCCTCGGCTGGCGATGTGGAAATCCCGATAGCCAGCTGGCGGTTGCCAACCCGAGCAAGCGGGACTGCAACTGAGATCTGATTGCTCTCTGGATACTCGACCATCGCCCATTCACCGACCCCGAGGGTCAACGCCTGTGTGAGCGCGCTACTTGGAGGCAGGATGCTTCCAACCCGGAGATTCATCACCACGAGGCGACGGCGTTCCGCGAGTGCCATCGCCCTTCCAATAATGATCACCCCGTCGGGGTTCGCTTCACCCAGGTTGGATGTTCCTGCGTACGTGTCAGCCAGTTGCTGGAGCATCTGCTGAACCGAGTCTGTCACTCCCAAACTTTCCAAAGCAGCAAAGCCGATTTCGAAGACTCGGGTAGTCAAGCGCCATTGGTTGCCCTCGCGCGCGACATATCCCTCCTCCTCCAAAGTCAATAGAAAGCGCAGAACGGTCGGGTGCGGCAGGTCTACGGCACGCGACAACTCCGCCAACGTAGGTCGCCCGTTCTCTCGGAAAGCGCGCAGCACCGCTAGACAGCGTTGGATCGATCTATTATTCTTCATTCGTACACCCTGTGTACCGCTAGTTCACCTAGTGAACATCATAAACCAGGTGCCCTTGAGATGCAACCTGCTTCTTGAGGTCAGGAGACAACGAATGAAACGATGGATATTGGGCTTTAGCGCCGCTGTGGTGGGGTGCTGGGCAGCGACCGGTCAATCTGTTGCGAACGCCAGCGAGTCCTGGCCGAGTCGCCCGATCAAGTGGGTCGTGCCGTATCCGCCGGGCGGCACCACTGACATGCTGGCACGTATCGTCGGTGCCAAGCTCTCTGAACGACTCGGGCAGCCCGTGGTGATCGAGAACAAGCCAGGCGCTGGGGGCGATGTTGGCACGGCCTATGTTGCGAAACAGCCCGCTGATGGATACACCATCGTTATGGGCAATATTGGTCCTATTGCCATCAACCCCACGCTTACTCCCGACGCTCGCTTTTCTCCCACGCGAGATCTCGCGCCGGTGACGCTCCTGGCGGAGGTTCCCAACCTGCTGGTGGTCAACCCGCAACTGCCGGTCAAATCGGTGAAGGAACTCGTTCAGTACGCGAAGCAACAGCCCAATCCCTTGTCGTACGCAACGCCTGGCAACGGAACATCTTTGCACTTGGCGGGTGAACTGTTCGCTTCGACAGCGGGCCTGCGCATGGTTCATGTGCCATACCGCGGTAGCGGCCCCGGCCTGAACGACACGATGGCAGGCCATGTACCGATCATGTTTGACAACATGCCTTCGGCATTGAATCTCGTAAAAGGCGGAAAGGTTCGCGCACTCGCCATCACGAGTGCTGTCCGTTCCCCGTTGCTGCCGGACGTCCCAACGATGACTGAAGCTGGTCTGAGCAACTATCAGATCACTGGTTGGTTCGGCGTCTTGGTACCTGCCGCAACGCCGAAGCCGATCGTCACCCGTTTGGATGCCGAAATTCAAGCTGTACTCAAGATGCCTGACGTCCGCAGCAAGATTGGCGACATCGGCGGAATCATCTCTGGCGCAGGACGAGATGAGTTCGGCCGATTCATCCAGCAGGAGTCGGCGAAATGGCAAAAGCTCATTCGTACCGCGCACATCACCGTGCAGTAGGTCAGTTACTTTAAGGAAGAAGCAATGTTGAACTCGGTTGACAGAATCCTCGTTGCGGTGCGCGACCTCGATCAAGCAGAGCAGAACTACAGGGAAGTACTTGGGGCGCAGTATCTTGATGAGCTTGCAAGCGACCATCTGAATGCCCGTGGCCGTAGCCTGGTAATCGGCGAAAGCACGGTCGAACTTTGGACCCCGCGGGGAGCAGGGGTCGTAAGTGATCATCTTGATAGCTTCGGGGAAGGCCTCTTCTTTGGAGGGGTCTCGACAGCTAGCCTGGCTGAATGCCAGAGGTTCCTTGCCGAGCAAGGTATCCGATTTGCTGAAGCCGACGGCCGTCTCTATTTGAACGCGGGCGGCCTCTATGGCATGCCACTCGTTGTCAGCGAAGCGGCAGCGCGGGTTCGAGCGAATGGTCCTGTGTCGTTTCTGTACGAGCTCACCATGGTTCTCAGCACCGACTGGCGAGAAGTCGCGGATTGCTACGCGCGAAAACTGGGCCTGCAGCGCGACAAGGCAGTAGACATCACGTTCGCGCGATTTGGCTATGAAGGCACGCTGCTGATGTTCGCGCCGGATCGTCTCGATCGCATCGAATTGGCTGAAGCGCATGATCCCGCCTTTGCCATGGGCAGGTTTTCGGGCAAGCGAGGTGACGCACTTTACATGTGCTACATCGAAACGCATGATTTGGCGGACGTAATCAGGCGACTCGAATCGCGCAACGCAAAGTGGACCCGAAGGACCGACACGGGCAAGCCCGAGCAGGACGGCCTCTGGATCCATCCGAGCGCGCTGAATGGCGTCCTACTTGGTGTATCCCGAACCTCGTTGGCGTGGGGATGGTCCGGTAGCCCCGAGAAAGTCGAAGAGATTTCAGAGGTGCAGTCGTGATGCCGGAGATCTTCGATCAGCAATACATCGGGGGATCGTGGCGCCGTGCTTCTGGCACACAGCTCATCGACGTAGAGGACCCGAATACTGGCCTGGTATCGGCCCAAATTCTTCCAGGTACCGAGGAGGACGTCGGTCTCGCCTTGGGTGCCGCGCAGAACGCATTGGCCAGCTGGTCCGCAACATCCGTGTCGGACAAATGCGCAATTCTTAATCGCCTAAAAGACCAACTCACAAATCGGCAGGAGTCGTTGGCCGATGCTATCGCGGCTGAGGTTGGCACGCCCTTGAAGATCTCACGCATCGTTCAAGTCGACTCGCCCATTCGGAACATTGGGAACTTCGTAAAGCTGGCGGAAGGATTTCCATGGCAATCGCGAACGGGCCCATCTGTCATCGTCCGGGAGCCATTCGGCGTCGTGGCATGTATCACGCCATGGAATTTCCCGCTTCATCAGATCATTCTGAAGGTGGTGCCCGCGCTTCTGGCCGGGAACACAGTCGTGCTCAAACCAAGTGAATTGACGCCCCGAACAACGCGCCTTATCTGCGATGCCATCAATGACGCAGGCTTTCCTTCGGGCGTGGTGAACGTTGTGAACGGCTTGGGTGCGGTAGTGGGCGCAGCGTTGGCGCGAGCTGACGGCGTGGACATGGTTAGCTTCACAGGATCCACGGAAGCGGGTCGTGCAGTGTCTTGCTTGGCCGCGTCGACCATTAAGAAGGTGACGCTGGAATTGGGCGGCAAGTCGCCTTCCTTGGTATTGCCGGGTGCGGACCTGACTGTGGCCGTCAAGGGAACGCTCGCTTCCTGCTTCCTCAACAACGGTCAGACTTGCAGCGCGCTGACCAGGTTGATTGTTCACTCGCGTGATGTGTCGGCCGTCGAAGCCCTGGTGAAGCAAGAACTCGCCAAGTTCTCTGTCGGATCCAGCCTCGTCGAAGGCCATCGGATCGGCCCGCTCATTTCTGGCAAGCAGCGTGACCGCGTGCAGGAACTAGCGGAAAAAGGGGTAGCGGAGGGCGCCACGCTCATCGCGTCAGGCCAGGATGTTCCGCCTGCAGGATTCTTCGTCAGCCCGAAGGTGTTTCTCACAGATCAACATAACTATCTGGCCAAGGAAGAGGTGTTTGGCCCCGTGCTCTGCGTGATTCCCTACGACGAAATCGACGACGGCATCCGCATCGCCAACGCAACGGTGTATGGCCTGGCGGCGGCCGTTTGGGGCGATCCTGACCTCGCACTCGACGCCGCTAAGAAGATTCGTGCAGGACAGGTCGATATTAACGGCGCCCGATTCAACCCCGTAGCGCCCTTCGGCGGCTTCAAACAAAGCGGTGTTGGCCGGGAGGCGGGTCACGTCGGTTTGGATGAGTTCCTCGAGTACAAATCTATCCAAATGAACGAGGGATGACGGGATGTCTCTTATGCAGAAACAAGCTCTAGGGAACATTCGCGTATTGGATATGACGCGAGTGCTCGCAGGGCCATGGTGTACCCAGATGCTGGGCGACATGGGAGCCGATGTCATCAAGATTGAGCACCCATCGCGAGGGGATGATACGCGGCAGTGGGGGCCGCCGTATGCGATGACGAGTGAAGCGGAAGTGCTTGAGGATTCCACCTACTTCGCTTCCGCAAATCGGAACAAACGATCGGTTGGCGTGGACATCGCCAACCCAGACGGTGCGGATCTGATCCGTAAGCTCGTTCTTGAGTGCGACATCTTTGTAGAGAACTTTAAGGTTGGTGATCTGGCTCGTCGAGGGCTTGACTACGACAGTCTGAAAAAGATCAATCCGCGCCTGATCTATTGCTCTATCACCGGGTACGGCCAATCCGGGCCGTACGCTGACCGCCCCGGCTACGACTTCGTTTTCCAGGGGGAAAGCGGGCTGATGAGCATAACGGGCGAGCGTGATGACGAGCCTGGTGGTGGGCCACAGAAGGTCGGGATCGCCATTGCTGATCTGACGACGGGACTGTATGCGACGGTCGCGATCCTCGCCGCGTTGAACCACAGGAATGTCACGGGAGAAGGTCAGCACATCGATTTGGCACTGCTCGATTGTCTGGTTGGCTTGTCGTCGAATCAGGGATTGTCGTGCCTGATCAATGGCGCCGAACCGCACCGGTGGGGGAACGCGCATCCGTCTCTCGTACCGTATCAAGTCTTTGATACGGCAGACGGTAAGGTGGTAGTTGCTGTGGGGAACGATTCCCAGTGGCAACGCTTTTGCCAAGCGATCGACGCCAAAGAACTGGCCCGGGATTCGACGTTCTATTCCGCATCCGGACGCATTCGGAATCGAGAGGCGCTAATTGCGCAGGTGTCGTCGGTTCTTGCGGCGCGCCAAACCGAGCATTGGCTTGCCGCGTTCTCCGCAGCGGATATCCCGCACGGTCGTATCAATACCTACAAGGAAGCCTTTGCTCACCCACAGGTCATCCACCGTCAGATGGCGATCGACGTGCCGGTTGACAAAGGTATCGGCTCGGTACGGGGCATCGCCAATCCCATCAAATTCAGTAAAACGCCGGTGCACTACGTTCGGGCGCCCGCGAAACTCGGTCAGCACACAGAAGACGTGCTTTCCGACTTGCTAGAACTTTCCGCGGACCACATCGCCGGTCTCGAAGAACGTGGGGTGATTAGTTGCCAAACGTCAAAAAAGACACTTCAGGAGCAATCATGAGCATCCAAGCTAATAATGTCGGAAACGTCCTGGAGATTTGCATTGCGCGTCCAGAAAAGCGCAATGCGATCAGCGCCGCGATGTACCAGGAACTGACCCGTCTTCTGGATGAGGCCAACGCGGACAAGGAATGTGCCGCAGTCATCGTGCATGGTGCGGGCGGACACTTCACTGTCGGTGCCGATATCAATGATTTCCAGACCCGGCGGGGTAATGAAGATTCCCCTGCTGTCACGCTTCTCCGGAAGATGGCCGCGATCGATGTGCCGCTAATCGCAGCAGTCGAGGGACTGGCGATTGGAATCGGCGCCACGATGCTGCAACACGTCGATTTTGCCTACGCATCCCAAGATGCGCGCTTCCGCATGCCGTTCGTATCGCTGGGTCTGTGCCCCGAGGGCGCATCCAGCTACCTGCTCGAATCGCTGGTAGGTGTCCGGAAGGCACGTGAGTGGTTGATGCTTGGAAAGTTCTTTGATGCAGAAGAAGCTTTCGATGCCGGGCTTCTGACGTCGCTGACGCAGGACGGGGAAGCCCTTGCACGGGCGCGCGAAACGGCTGCCGAACTGGCAAAGCTTCCCAAGGCTTCGGTACGCGCGACAAAGCGGATGTTGAACCACGAGAATCGTGCCGCTGTGGGTTCTGCGCTCGACCTGGAAGTGAAGATGTTCGCCGAACTCTTGAATACCGAAGCCACTCAGGAAATCTTCAAATCCTTCCTGAACAAGAAGCGTTAAGAACGCCATGGCCGAGTTGATAAAAATCGAATCAGAAAATTTCGTCCGGGTCATTACGATGAATCGGCCGGATAAGAGAAACGCGCTGAACTCGGAAATGTGCGACGCGTTGCACGACGCGTGGCAAGACTTCGCGGGCTCAGAGGATCGCGTTGCCCTGCTACGTGCAGAGGGGTCGGTGTTTACGGCAGGCCTCGACACGAACGATCCACCGGATTCCTTTTGGCATGCCATTCCCAATGTCGCATTTGACATTGGAAAGCCGGTTATTGCAGCGGTTAATGGCCCCGTGATAGCGGCGGGCGTATCGATGCTTGCATTCTGCGATCTTTGTGTAGCGACTTCGGCAACGACCTTCGTTTATCCCGAAGGTCGCCTAGGCATGGCAGCCGGCTTGATTAGCTCGCTGGTCGGTCGGATTCCCCACAAGATCGCGATGGAGCTCATGTTGACCGGGCGCCCGGTATCCGCCCAACGGGCCTATGAAGTCGGATTCGTAAACGAACTCTGTGAACCAGGAAGCGAAACAGAGGCAGCTCTAGTGACAGCGCGTCAGATTGCGAGCGCAGCGCCGCTGGTACTGCGTTTCCTCAAACAGGCGGCGAGACACTCGATTCCGGTAGGACTGGTTGAGGCAGGCTATAGCGCCCAGTACCAAGCTCAGATGCTGGCCAGGAGTGAAGACGCCCGGGAAGGGGCGTTGGCGGCCAAGGAGCGTCGCGCTCCCGTTTTCGTGGGCCGCTAGGACTAACTAACACAGTAGGGGACTGAGAAATGGATCTGAATTTCACAGAAGAAGAGCAGGAATTTAGAAAAGAGGTACATGCGTGGATCGACGCCCATTTGCCGAAGGAGATCTCGCACAAGGTGCACAACGGACTGCAGCTATCCCGCACCGATATGCAGCGTTGGCACCAAATTCTGGGGAAAAAGGGTTGGCTGACGTATAAGTGGCCAGTCGAGTTCGGCGGCACGGGCTGGACACCAGTGCAGCGGCACATATTCGAGGAAGAGTGCGCGTTGGCAGGAGCACCGCGACTCGTGCCCTATGGGCCTGTCATGGTGGCACCAGTCATCATGGCATTTGGTAACGCTGAGCAACAGGCGCGCTTCTTGCCCGGCATTGTGACGGGCGATGTTTGGTGGAGCCAGGGTTACAGCGAGCCGGGATCGGGTTCCGACCTGGCTTCGCTCAAGACACGAGCGGAGCGAAAGGGAGACAAGTACATAGTCAATGGTCAAAAGATCTGGACCACGTTGGCTCAGTACGGGGAGTGGATTTTCTGTCTCGTCCGGACCAATACAGAAGGGAAGCCGCAGGCAGGGATCAGTTTCCTGCTCATTGACATGCGTTCGCCTGGCGTCACGGTTCGGCCCATTAAGCTGCTGGACGGCGAGTGCGAGGTCAATGAGGTCTGGTTCGACAATGTTGAGGTCCCCGTTGAGAACCTGATTGGCGAAGAAAATAAGGGCTGGACCTATGCCAAACACCTTCTCAGTCACGAACGCTCGAACATTGCAGAAGTCGGGCGTGCCAAGCGTGAGCTCCGACGCCTGAAGCGAATCGCGGCTGCAGAAGGCATGATGGACGACCCTCGTTTCAAAGACGAGGTTTCGAAGCTCGAGGTAGATATTATCGCGCTCGAAATGCTGGTTCTTCGCGTTATCTCGGCAGAAAAATCCGGGAAGAATCCATTGGATATCGCAGGCCTACTGAAAATCCGAGGCAGTGAGATTCAACAGCGCTACAGTGAATTGATGATGCTGGCTGCAGGTCCCTATAGCCTCCCATTTATTCAAGACGCTATGTTGACGGAGTGGGATGGCGAGTTCCCAGGTGGAGAGCGACGGAACGCTCCGCTTGCCGCGACATATTTTAATCTGCGGAAAACCACTATCTACGGTGGCTCCAATGAAGTGCAGCGTAACATTGTTTCGCAAGTGGTCCTCGGATAAAGGAGTAGAGCATGGATTTCGAATTCACTGACGACCAGGACCAACTGCGAGATGCAGTAAGAAAGTGGGTAAAGCGTAGCTATACGTTTGAGCACCGTCGCAGTTCCGAGAGCAGCGGCGGATTTTCCCCGGACGCGTATTCGGAGCTTGCGGAGCTTGGGCTGACTGGACTTTACGTCCCAGAAGAGTATGGCGGCGTCGGTATGGGGCCGGTCGACGTTATGGTGGTTATGGAGGAACTGGGGCGGGGCATCGTACTCGAACCGCTGGCGCAAGTTCTACTTGCGGGTGCAGTGCTGTCGAACTACGCCGAAGCAAGCGTACGTGCGGCGTGGCTGCCTACGATCGCTTCTGGAGAAAGTCTGGTCGTACTGGCCCAGCAGGAGCGCGCGAATCGTTATCGCATCGATACGTGCGAGACGCGAGCAGTCGAGACGGCGGAAGGTTGGGAGCTTACTGGGAGTAAGAGCCTCGTGCCGGTTGGCGATCATGCTGCTGCGTACATTGTACCCGCCATGATTGCTGACACTCTCGGAGCGTTCCTTGTGGAGCGCTCCGCCCCAGGTGTATTGGTACACCCTTATCAAACTGTCGACGGCTCGCGCGCCGCGGAGCTGACGTTGTCGAAGGCGCCGGGCACGCTAGTCACCCGCGAAGGCCAGGATTGCCTGTCGTATGCCGTGGATCTTGGCATTGCAATGACGTGTGCAGAGGCCGTGGGCGTGATGGACGTAACCCTGGAGGCTCTGGTGGATTACATGAAGACGCGCAAGCAGTTCGGCGTCGCTATCGCGAGCTTCCAAGCGTTGCGTCACCGCGTCGCAGATATGAAGATGAGTCTAGAGCTCGCGAGGTCTATGAGCTACTACGCCTCGCTCAACGTCAACGCGCCGGCGAACCAGAGACGTCGCGCCATGGCACAAGCGAAATATCAGTTGGGCGGGTCGATGCGATTCGTCGGCCAGCAGGCCGTGCAATTGCACGGTGGGATTGGAATGACGGATGAGTATATCGTCAGCCACTATTTTAGACGCCTTACCCAAATGGAATCGGTGTTCGGAGATACGCTGCATCATCTGGCGCAGATGTCGGACTCCATGCATCCCGAGCTTGACAAGGCTGCCTAAGGCGCCGCGAAGAGTAAGTGCTCGATGAATTGCGATGGCGGGTGACCCTCATCGTTTCCGGCAGCGCGGTGGTACATCCTCGCGCTGCTCATAGTATCGGACCGGGATAGTAGCGTAATTGATGCAGACGCAACTTCAGTCACGAAGCCAAGTCGGGATCCATGATATTTTTCTTCCAATTCCAATGAAAGTGACTTCGTTGAGTGGCGAGCAGATAATCATCCGACAAGGCTATTCACGCGTAATTAAAGAGGGGAAGTTCGTGAAGCTCCCCGCTTTTTCTCCTGCGAGTCTGTTCTTGGGCGGCTCTATTTTTAAGAGCTCGCATTGCAGCTTCGATCTGGATGTAACTAGTTATTCTGTGGTGCGTGATCAACCAATGCACGATCTGTGGGATTCCAGGCCGCTTTGGGAGGCAATTTCATTGTCGGTGTTTATGAATCCAAAGGAAGCTTGGAATATTGCAGATATAGCGGATAGTTTGCAGACAACATCCTCGAGAGTCAGGCGGACCCTCTTCAGCCAGGGCAATTGCTTCACGGAAATATGTAACACGCAGCGGCTTATGCGTTCGCTGTTCGAATTGGCAGGACTGGAAAGATCTATACCGGATATTTCGAACAGAATTGGGTGGAGCCAATCCTATGACTTTGAGTCATCTTTCTATAATAGATTTAAAGTTTCGGCAGATGTTATTTGCGGAATGAAATTTTATGCCCGCTAGGCGATCTATTTAGAGGAGCTCTACTGAACGTTTGCCAGCCATCAACCGCTTCGAAAGAGATGGGCGGCCGTTGGGCAGGCCGCCCTCTTTTGCGATGGAAGTACCATCCGCCCCAGCCTCGCGCGCGCAGGCTGCTCGTGCCGCCGTGATGCCGGCGGCCGTTGCCCCGATGACTACGATTTGCTTAGGGGAATCATCAGAGAGCCTCGTGAATCTCGATTGCCAACGCCGGACAGATCCCAGCAGCCAAGCGTGCAGATTTTGTATTGATCGGCCGACGGATCGGCATTCAAAAGAATGACGATTCCGTCATCCTTTTGGTCGAACAGATCCGGCGCATTGACGACGCATTGGCCGGAACCGCAGCATTTTTCGGGATAGATTGTGATTTTCATCGTGATTCGCCGTAGTGGATTTACCAGCTAACGGGCAGTGCCCTAACACCATACATGAGCGAATCGCTCTTGAACGCGAGGCTCTCGATGGGCACGGCCAGCCGAAGATTCGGCAGGCGCTTCAGTAGGGCGGTGAACATGATCTGCATTTCGACTCTGGCGAGAACTTGTCCCATGCACTGATGCGGGCCGTATCCGAATGCGATCTGTGTCCGGGCATCACGGCGGAGGTCAAAGACGTGGGGATCTTTGAACTGCTCCTGGTCGCGATTTGCGGAAATACTAAGCACGACAACGGGATCACCGGCTCGGATCAATTGCCCATTCACGACAACGTCCTCCAGTGCGACACGTCGCGTCCCGGACTGTATGACATCCAGGAAGCGTAGCATCTCCTCCACCGCGTTTGGAACGAGGCTTGGATTCTGGCGAAGCTCTTCCCAGATGTCCGGCCTCTGAAGTAGGAAGAGCACCCCCATCGACGTCGTATTTGCCGTCGTCTCGTGCCCGGCAATCAGCAGAAGCCTTCCAAGCGAGACCACGTCTGTTTCAGTGATATCGCCCTTCCGTACATGATTAACGATAAGGCGACTGAGGATGTCCTCCCCGGGGCTTTCGGATCTCTTCGCCACCAGTTCACGCAGGTATTCGCACAACGCTTGATTCGCGGCGCTAGCCTCTTCCCTCGTCGCGGTGCTCGACGTCATGATCATCGCCTGTTCTTGGAAGAAGTCGTGATCGTCGTATGGAACACCAAGCAACTCTGAGATAGCCAATGCTGGTGTCGCCAATGTAAAGGCGCTAACCAGGTCAGAAGGCTGCGGCCCCATCGCAAAATCTTCCAAGAGCTTGTCCACGATGGCCTGAAGTCGCGGCCGCAGATTCTCGATCTTTCGGATCGTGAATTCGCTGGTCAGCATCCGCCGTTGCTCTGAATGCTTGGGTTCATCCATGGTAATGAAGGTCCGGTTACTACTCCGAACAACCTTTACTGCGGCGCTGGAAGAGGGAAATCCCGGATGTGAGACGTCGGAGCTAAAGCGAGAGTCCGACAAGACAGCGCGAACATCGTCATAACGCGTGACAAGCCAAGCGATCTTTCCGTCCCAAAGCTTACCTTGTGCCAATTCGCCCTTCTGTTGCATCTGGAAGAACACCGGCGGCGGCGCCAAGGGATCTACGCGCTTAGGGGGGAAATCTGGGATTCCGCCGCTGTCGCCCTCAGCGTGAAAAGGACACGCTGATTTCGGCTCGTTCGCAGCCGCATCAAAAGGACAGCGCCCTTCTACCGCGGAAGATGGGTTGGAGGAAGGGGTGGGAGCAGGCGACTCCGTCATGGAAATATCTCCGAGGGCGATTGGTGGCTAATGTTAGGTAGCCTACCTATGTGGCGCAAAGGGGGGTTTACCCTCAACAACAGAATCGAAGGTCGACCCGTAGACATCAGAAGAAAGCGGAGAACCCATATGTGGCGATATGCCCGCCGACGTTGGAGTGCTTGCCCGCCCGCAACACCATCGCCATGGCATTCCAGCGCGCCATGGCGGCCAGTCGGCGCTCGATCGAGGTGTCGCCTGGGTACGGCTGCTCGCCCGATTCGGCAATCGTATTGACGTAGGGCGTCGTGATTGCGCCATGGAAATCCCCGTGTCGGGCCGCGTCCGATTCATGCAGGCGGCCGATCAGGTAGTGGGCGCGTTCGCGGCCTTCCACTTCGGTCACGGCGGCCAGGGCCTCAATCCATTCCTGGGTTTCCTGCGGGTCCACATCCAGCGGCAATACGTGTAGCGGCAACACCGGGGCATTCATCTCTGTCTCCATGGGATTGACGGGGCTTCGGTTCGCATCAGGCCCGGTCGGATAGGCGTGGCCATTGCGCTTCAAATAAATTGCAGTTGCAATCGTCTGGGCATTGTGAGCGCTCTGCGGCATAATTGCAACTGCAACTATTGGAGATACCATGTCGACTGAGAAGCCGGATTTGTGGTTTTCGTTTGTACGGTCGCACCGGGCCTTGATACGTGAGGTGGATCGGCGTCTTGCCGAGGCTGGACTGCCTGTCTACGCGTGGTACGACGTGCTGTGGGGGATTGAAAGCGGGCCGGAGGAAAGCCGCCGGATGCATGAGCTGGCCGATGTGCTTGCCATCGAGCGGTACAACCTGACTCGCCTGATTGACCGGCTGGAGCGTGAAGAGCTGGTGACCCGTATCCGGTCAGAGGAAGACGGCCGCGCCGCGTTCGTGTCCGTCACACGGCAAGGTAAGGCCTTGCGCAAGAAGATGTGGGGCATCTACGAGGCGGCGGTCAAAGAACTGTTTCTGGCCGAGTTCCGGCCGGAAGACATCGGGCGATTTTCTCGTGCGCTGGATGCGGCGGCAGCCAAAGCGGGGTGGCCGAAATAGGTTCGAACTCCCTTTTCGTGCGGTGACGCTTCTGGCTCGCGCCGGAGGGGACGAATGTGTCCGCTTTTTGGGACACGTTCGACTTAGTTGGCAACGGCGGTACCCTGACGCCTCAATCAAAGGTCAGTGGCATGACCGGCGCTTACCGGCCCACCCTAAGCGGACATCAGGATGGAGCAGAGACTGATATCCATTAGGCGCCCCGCATGACTGAAGAATTCCCTCAGAACGTTGTCTGCAACGCTTCATTTAATAGCTGGACAACGTATGCTTCGACCGCTTTGTGCCCGGTGAGGGCCTAGCTAGAGCGACGGCTGAGTTCCGTCCGTAGCGACAAAACGTAGTTTGGCTCACCAACTATTGGGGCGGCGCCGTACTTTCGCGAACTACAAGGTCAGGCTCGAACTCGGTCTGAATGCGTTTGGACCCGCCTTCAATCTGATCAACCAGGTTACGAGAAGTAAGTTCGCCAATCAGAACGGGATTCGAGTGTACGGTCGTGAGTGCGGGCGTCATCAGTTCCGCCATCTGCCAGTCGCCGAAGCCTGTAACTGAGATGTCGCTCGGAACCGATAGTCCCAATGTGCGGCACTCCGCGATCGCTGCCACAGCAACGAAGTCATTGATGCATATCAGGGCAGTCGGCTGTTCCTGATGCGGCAGCGAGTCATTACGCTCGAGACAGGTCCGAACCGCTTGCCGGACGGCAGATGCTTCGTACGGTGTCGGGAGAATGCGGTCGTCGGGTATCGAAATGCCGTTCTCACTGAGGACGTCTTGGATGCCCAGAAGTCGTTGAGAGGAGAGAAATTGAGTCTCTAGTGGCCCTGGGAGGACGGCAAACTTTCGATGTCCCTGTTTGACCAAATAGCTCGTCAACCTGCGCATCGCCAAGCGATTGTCATATCCCACCGTGGGATGCATACCCTCACGATCGACGGCCCACATTAGGACATACGGAATGGCATGCTTGTGGATTAGCGAGAAGACGTCAGGGTGATGCTGTGACCCGATAATGGCGATTCCGTCGACTCTGCGCTCCAAAAGCGCGCGCGCGCAGCGTAGTTCTGTCTCACTGTCGTCCCGGTGGCACGTCAATAAAACGGTGTATCCGAGCCGATCGAGCTGCGCCTCTAAGGTATCGACCGCTTTCGCGTAAAGCTCGTTCATCAGTGTCGGCGCAATGATGCCGACCGATCGCGTGCGCCCTTGACGCAGGTCCCGAGCCGAGGAAGACGGGACGTAGTTGAGGCTTGCGATGGCGTTCTGCACGCGCTCCAGCGTGTCAGGTCGCAGCCGATC
This sequence comes from Cupriavidus nantongensis, assembly GCF_001598055.1. Classification (NCBI taxonomy): domain Bacteria; kingdom Pseudomonadati; phylum Pseudomonadota; class Betaproteobacteria; order Burkholderiales; family Burkholderiaceae; genus Cupriavidus; species Cupriavidus nantongensis. Next base: position 2,452,820 of record NZ_CP014844.1, read on the forward strand.
CGGCGATGTCAGTGCACGGGAGACTGTTGCCGAGGAAACGCCGGCGAGGAGGGCGACTTGCTTGACATTCACCATATCGGATCAGCGGTTATCTTCAGCCTGGGATATCGGCCGACTGCCGTCATTGTAACGACCTTGGTAGTCCACAGGCAGTTTCCGTCGTCGGGGGGTATCCCGACGACGGACCGGCATTCCCGGTGAGGGCTAGTCGAGCCGGACCTTTGCTGAATCAGCCACGCGCTTCCATTTCGTAACTTCGGTGCGCAGAAACGCATCGAATGCTTCCGGGGTGCCGCCTGCGATCTGCGCGCCTTGAGCCATCAGCTTGTCGCGGACCTCCGGATCCTGAAGGGCTTTGTTGAACTGGCTGTTCATCTTAGCAACGATGGCTGGTGAGGTCCCGGTCGGCACCATAAATCCACCCCAAGAAACGGCTTCGTATCCGCTTATCCCGAGCGCTTCATCTACCGTCGGCACATCGGGCAGTGCCGGCAATCGAGTCTTGCTCGTGACCGCAAGAGCCCTGAGTTTTCCACTCTTGACATGTGGCATTCCAGCAAGCGCGGTGGGAAGGGCAACATTGATCTGCTGACCGAGCACGTCTGTGAGCGAAGGCGCGTCTCCCTTATAGGGAACGTGGTTCATCTTGACGCCAGCCATGGTACTAAGGAGTTCCCCGGCCAGATGGCTGCCCGAACCGTTGCCTGCAGATCCAAAGGTAATCTGTCCTGGCTTGGCCTTTGCTAATGAGACCAGTTGGCGCAGGTCCTTCACCGGCGAATTTGCTGCCGTGACGATAATGAGCGGCACCTTTGTCACCAAGACAACTGGCGTAAAGTCTTTCAGCGTGTCATAAGGAAGTCTCCCGTATACGGCCGGGTTGATGGCATTCGGCCCAAGGTTGGCCATCAGCACGGTGTAGCCGTCAGGCTGCGCCTTCGCAACGGCTTCATTAGCGATGATGCCGTTTGCGCCAGGCCGGTTCTCCACAACAACAGACTCTCCCCATGCCTGGCTAAGCTTAGCGCTTAGGAGCCTGGCGGTCACGTCTGAGGCGCCGCCAGGGGGATATGGAAGAACGACCCGAATCGGCTGGACCGGCCATTCCTTAGCGTGGGCGGCGGCCAGACCGATGGTCAGTGTCACTCCGCAAACGGCTAATGCCCCCGCAATTCGTAGCAATCGATGCATGTCTGTCTCCTTTGAACGTGATCTTTATGGTGATCACTGTGGTCGGGCGGATTACACGTCAGATCGTCCCATCGCGGCGCATTGCCTCAATTTGCTCCACAGACTTCCCGAGCTCATTTTTCAGGATGGTTTCAGTGTGTTCGCCCAGCGCTGGGGGCGCGCGAAGGTAGTCGATACTGCTGCGAGAGAACTTGATAGGGTTCGCAACCTGGGGCGCGCTTGCACCGCTGCTGTGGGGCAAAGAGAAAACCATTTCACGCGCCCGGATATGGGGATCCTCCAGTGCTTCTGGAATGCTCTGGATCGGGCCACAAGGTACGCCGACCGATTCCAGCAGTTTGAGCCACGTGTCTCTCTCTTCTTCTTCAAAGCGAGCCGAGAGCACCTCCACAAGACTTTCACGGTTCTTTAGACGATCCGCATTGCGTCGATAGCGGTCATCATCCGGAAGATTGATTAAACCCAGCGCTTCGCACATGGCTCGGAACTGCCGGTCATTACCGACTGCTACGATCAGAGAGCCATCGCTTGCAGGGAATGACTGATAAGGTGCGAGATTGGGGTGCGCGTTGCCCCAACGACGCGGGTGGCTCCCGCCCACCAAATAGTTCGAGGCCTGGTTTGCCAGCCACGCCACCTGCGTATCCAGCAGGCTCATATCGATGTACTGCCCGCGGCCACTGCCGACTCGCTCAAATAGCGCGCTGACAATTGCAACGCTTGCATACATGCCAGTCATCAAGTCCGATATGGGCACCCCGCATTTTTGCGGGCCGCCACCGGGGACGCCGTCGCGCTCGCCTGTGATGCTCATCAGCCCGCCCATGGCTTGCACCACGAAATCGTATCCAGCCCGCTTGCGGTATGGGCCCGTCTGCCCGAAGCCGGTGATGGAGCAGTAGACGAGCCGAGGATTGATCTCACTCAGGGTCTTGAAGTCCAACCCGTAACGTTGCATATCGCCGAACTTGTAGTTCTCAACGAAGACGTCGCAATCTTTGACTAGCTCGTGCAGCAAATCCTGACCGACCTTGCTGCTGACATCCAGAGTGATCGAACGCTTCCCGCGATTGGCGCAAAGGAAGTACGCCGACTCTTCCGTCGTCGTGCCATCCTCACGAGTAAGGAACGGCGGGCCCCAAGCTCGCGTGTCATCGCCGGTGCCGGGACGCTCAACCTTCATCACGTCAGCGCCCAGGTCGGACAATAGTTGCGTGCTCCAGGGTCCAGCAAGGATCCGGCTCAAGTCTAGGACCTTGATACCTGCAAGGGGGCCTGCCATATCTCCTACTCCTCTTTTTTGAGTTTCTAACTAATTAGCTCGGGTCGAACAGCACGCCAGGGTTCAAGACCTGGTGCGGATCAAAGGCCTGCTTGGCGGCCTTTAGCGCGGTGCAGAACAGCTCCGGCCGTTCCTTGTCGTACCAAGGGCGATGGTCCCGACCAAGCGCATGGTGGTGGGTCACCGTACCGCCTGCGTCCACCATGGCTTGCTCTCCAATGCGTTTGATCGCTTGGAACTGCTCGGGCAATCGAGCCTTATCGCCATAGGCAAACCACGTGAAATATGGCGCAGGGCCATCAGGGTAGAGGTGGGTAAAGCGGCAAGTCACCGAACCCGGGCGGCCGGTAACTTCGCGAATGGCCCGATGCGTTTCTGCCTTGACGTGCGCGTGAAGAGCGGCGAACTTGTCCCACGTGCACGCGGTTTCCATGGTCTCGCGCATGACGCCGCGAGCAATGGCGTACTCGCGCAGGTATGGGCCGCGCAGGAACTTGTTTCGCCAGCTCGATGTCGCAGCGTCCGCACCACCTTGGTTTCCGCTGACCGGATCATCGTCCCATTCGCCGCCGCACTCCGCGCAAATTTCCAGTGCTCGCTTCAGGCGTGCCTCGACCGGGTGGTCGGCGGACTCGAATCCCAGCACGAGAATGTCATAGCTGCCGTCGCTCGAACCCGTGTACAAGGCTTCTTCGCGTTCCACAAGGCGGGCATTGGCAGGGTTCAGTCCAGATTGAGACAGTACCCGTGTGGCCTCGACAGCGCGCGCATAGTCACGGAAACGTACGGTCACCTGCTTGCGGAAGACCGGCCGGCGGTGAAGCTTGACCCACGCCTCGGTAATGATGCCCAGTGCGCCTTCGGAGCCGAGGAAAAGTCGATCCGGATTGGGTCCCGAACCCGATACCGGGAAACGTCGGGATTCAATGGCACCCTGGGGCGTTACCACTCGCATGCTCTCGACGTGGTCGTCGATCTGAGTGAACGCGGTCGCAAAGTGGCCTGCTGCTCGCGTTGCGATCCAACCCCCCAGTGACGAGAACTCCCACGCTTGCAGGAAGAATCGCATGGTCAGGCCGGTGGGCTTGAGCTGTCGTTCCAGCTCCGGGCCAAGGACGCCCGCTTGAATGCGCGCGGCCTGCGATGTTTGGTCTACCTCCAGCACTTTGTTGAAGTGCTTCATGTCGATGGACACCACGCCACGGTAACGATCGTGCTCGGGCGGATTCACGCCGGCCACGACGCTGGTGCCGCCGCCGTACGGAACTGCAGCAACGTTCTGGCGCCCGCACCAGTCGAACAGGTCCACGATGTCCTGCTCAGTGCGCGGGTAGGCGATGACGTCCGGCGGGTTGGAAAATTCCCGGCGCATTGCGCGCGCAACATCCATGGTGCCCGCGCCGTAGGTGTGATACAGGCGGTCGTAATGATCGCTTGTGCAGATTTCGCGAAGCGACGCGGGCAGCTGTACGCGAGGTTTGCGCAGCGAAATTTCTTCGGGCGTCGGAAAAGGTGTCGCTTCGAAGTGCTCGACACCCAGCAAGCGTGTCCACGCTGCCTCGAACTCCCGGATTTCGTCCGGCGTGACGGTGTCACCCTCATAGCCCCACCCGTAAAACTTACGACGACGTTCCTGCATTGTTGCCTCCTGTGTGATGTGGTAATCGATTACATACGTTACGGTAACCTGCATCAGAGACTGTAAATAACCAATGCCAGTACGGTGATGAGGCGAAAACAGCACTGCGTGCAATCGATTACATAAGTTTAGATTGGTGCGGCATAATGTCAAGCAGTTAACGCAGTCGCGGCCATGGGTTGGAGCAGGAGTCGACGAAGAGATCGGATCGCTAAGAGACCTTCCCGCGGCGAGGTCACTGTGGGTTGGAGAGCGACTTACTTGGTGGTCTTCCCTTGCAGGGCGTCACGTACGTCCTTGCCTGAGGACCCAGTGAGTCGATCCTGAGCAAGCAATCTGGGGGCGCTTGCTCGTTGCAGCGTTGGCATGGTGCTCGAGCGACAGAGCAGCAAGAAGTGTGGCCGCTCCCTAGGCCTCAAGCGATGACATGCGGCATATCCGCCCTGGGTAGCCCACCAAACGGAGAGAAGATATGGCCCTGCAACACATCCCGCCCATTCAATGTCTTGTCACCTTCGAGACGGTTGCAAGGCTTCGGAGCGCCACACGTGCCGCCGACGAGTTGTGTGTAACAACCAGCGCCGTGAGTCATCGAATCCGCCAGCTTGAATCTCACCTCGGTGTTGAACTCTTCGGGCGGAGTGACTTCACGCTTTCTGCACATGGTGCAGCGTACCTGGCGAATGTCCGAAGCGGCCTCGCTGCGCTACAGCAGATGCCGGTCAAAAATGGAAAAGCCTCTTCCACGCGACTGCGGGTCGCGGTGACCCCAACTTTCTCCAGGCAGTTCCTGATGCCCAAACTGGAACTGTTCCGCAACAAGTATCCGGACATCGACCTTATCTTGCAGGTCTCCATCCCATTCCTGGACGTCACAGCCGAGCCATCCGATTTGGAAATCCGGTACGGCGCCGGCGGATATGCGGACGTCGATCATCGCGTCGTTCTCTCGGAGGAGGTGGCGCCGGCTTGCAGCCCTACCTATCTCAACGAGTTCGGCCCCTTCGAAGGCTTCGAAATGGCGGGTGAAATCGACCAGGCGCGTCTGATACGTAGCCCGCTTGAGCCTTGGACGACATGGTTCTCCTCATGTGGATTGACGAGAACGGAGCCGCATGTGGGCGCTCAATTCAACGATCTAGGGCTTCTCTATGACGCAGCCGCGTGCGGGTTCGGCGTGGCACTAGTGAGGACCCGTATGGCGCAGTCATGGCTAGAGGGGGGGCGACTCATCCGCATATCGGATCGATCCGTGCCTTCACCGATGGCGCACTACTTATGCTGGGAACCTGGGGCCCTGGAGAGATGGGAGTGCGCCGCCTTTATGGAGTGGCTCACCGACTCGCTAAGTTGAGCGGCCCAAACACGGCAATCAAGTTTTCTGCAACTCAACCGCAAATAACTCTCAACCTGCTATATCGCGTGATTGTCTACAGTCAAGTCATGGCGTCTCGTCGACGCCTTTGACAGAAGTGTATTAGAACCTCCCCACACAATGCATCGCATTCATCGCTCAACGTTTGAGCCTCAGCGCCCGGAAGCAACGCTCCGCCTTGGAGCTGCAGCATCCGTCCAGGCTGATTGCGCGGTTCGCCGGCTCGCTACGGTCGCGCCGTCGCTCCGCACTGATTATCCAATAGACCGGCACAGCACGACGCAGCTTCATCGCACCAGGAGGGCAAAGTCATGAATGCGACGCGTGACGGCTGGTTGGCACATCCTACTGACGCTGAGCGGAGGGAAGCCCGGCGTGCGGAAGTGGTTTCCGCGCTAGAAGGCGTGCTGCCTAGGGACCTTATCCTGTCGCAGCGCGAGGACACCCAGCCATTTGAATGCGATGGCCTTACGGCCTATCGGGCGCAGCCGCTCGTCGTGGTGCTTCCCGAAACAGAAGAGCAGGTTGTTGCCATTCTGCGAACGTGCAAGACGCTCGGTGCGCCCGTCGTGGCTCGGGGCGCAGGCACGGGATTGTCAGGCGGTGCGCTCCCACATGAGATGGGCGTGCTCCTTTCGCTCGCTCGTTTTAACCGGATCGTCAGGGTAGATCCTGTGAGTTGTACCGCAGTGGTCCAATGCGGTGTACGCAACGCCGCAATCAGTGAGGCAGCCGCTACGTATGGGCTGTACTACGCCCCCGATCCGTCCAGCCAGATTGCCTGCACGATCGGTGGAAACGTGGCCGAGAATTCCGGAGGCGTCCATTGCCTCAAGTACGGACTCACGTTGCAGAACGTAATGAAAGTACGGGGATACACCATTCAGGGCGAGGCGATAGAGTTTGGATCGGAAGCCCTTGATGTCCCTGGGCTCGATTTGCTCGGCGTCGTTGTAGGCAGTGAAGGGATGCTCGCAGTGACATTGGAAGTCACCGTCAAGTTAATTCCTAAGCCAGAACTTGCGCGATGCATCGTTGCAAGCTTCGACACCGTCGAAGCCGCTGGTGACGCCGTAGCCAACGTCATCGCGGCCGGCATCATCCCAGCCGGCCTGGAACTGATGGACAAGCCGATGACCGCCGCCGTAGAGGACTTCGTGCATGCTGGCTATGACCTGGACGCGGCCGCAATCCTATTGTGCGAGAGTGATGGGACGGCGTTGGAGGTCGAGGACGAGATTGTGAAGATGAATGCCGTCCTCACCGCCAGCGGGGCCACTCGTCTTGAAGCAAGTCAGGACGAGGCGCAGCGTCTTCGTTTCTGGAGCGGGCGAAAGAATGCATTTCCCGCGACGGGGCGCATGAGCCCGGATTACCTGTGCATGGATTCCACGATTCCTCGCAAGAGTCTCGCTGCGATCCTTCGAGCAATCAGCGAGATGGAGGTGCGCTATGGGCTTCGCTGCGTGAACGTGTTCCACGCCGGCGACGGGAATCTACATCCGCTGATCCTTTTCGACGCCAACAATCCCGAAGAACTGCACCAGGCGGAGCAATTCGGCGCTGAGATTCTGGAAACAAGCGTCACGCTTGGCGGGACGGTGACCGGAGAGCACGGTGTGGGCGTGGAGAAGCTGAACTCAATGTGCGTTCAGTTCTCAGGCGCAGAGCGAGAACAAATGTTTGCGCTGAAACGTGCATTCGATCCGCAATCGCTCTTGAATCCTGGGAAGGTAATTCCGACGCTGCATCGATGTGCCGAATATGGTCGCATGACTGTTCGGCGTGGGATGCTGCCGCATCCAGAAATCCCGAGGTTCTAGAATGACGACGATCCCCACGGAAGTGTCTCATCTGATTGAGACAGTCCTGCATGCAAGAAAAACGAAGACCTCTCTCAACATCGTTGGCGGCGGTACGAAATGCTTCTACGGTGAAGAGCCGTCGGGTGAACCGTGTGATGTCCGGCGCCTCAGCGGAATTTGCAGCTATGAACCGTCTGAGCTGGTTGTCACCGCTCGTGCAGGCACACCGCTAGAAGAACTTGAGGCCGTGCTGGCCGAGCACAATCAGTACCTTGCCTTTGAGCCGCCACGCTTTGCTAAAGGAAGTACTGTCGGAGGAGCGGTCGCGGCAGGTCTGAGCGGGCCAGCACGCGTCGGGGTAGGGTCCATTCGGGACTTCGTTCTCGGCGCGACCATGATTAACGGCAAAGGCGAGCTTCTGACATTCGGCGGGCAAGTGATGAAGAACGTTGCCGGTTATGACGTTTCGCGTCTCCTGGCGGGCTCAATGGGAACACTCGGTGTTATCTGTGAGGTCTCGCTGAAGGTTCTGCCCATTCATTCATCGAGGATCACCCTGTTCATTGAACGCGACGAAGCAGGGGCGTTGTCTCTCTTAAACGGGCTGACTCGGCAAGCATTGCCAGTCAATGCGAGTGCCTGGCACGACGGAAAGCTGTTCCTCCGACTGAGTGGTGCAGCCTCTGCTGTCACGGAAGCCAGAAAGCGTTTGGGCGGGACTGAGCTGGAACCAGACGAAGCGTTGTCCTGGTGGGATGCCGTCCGCGACCACCGCCACGACTTCTTTTCACAGAGCGACGCGCCTCTCTGGCGTGTTTCCGTTCCGGCAGTCTCCCAACCCTTCTTGGCCGCGAATCAGCTTATTGAATGGGGTGGTGCATTGAGATGGCTATACACCGACGATCCCATCGAGGACGTTCGGGAAATGGCGTCATCGCTTGGTGGTCACGCCACGCTGTTCAGGGATCCGCATCATAGGAGCGGCGTGTTCACGCCACCGAGCGATGCGCTCTTCGAGATTCATCGCAATCTCAAGCAAGCGTTTGATCCCGATGGCATCTTCAATGTTGGTCGACTCTACCCCGGCCTGTAAGGGGCTCCATATGCAGACAAAACTAAGTCATGAGTTTGCCAACACTCCAGAAGGGGCGGAGGCCGAAGAGATTCTGCGCAAGTGCGTGCATTGCGGCTTTTGTACGGCAACGTGTCCGACTTACCTGCTTCTGGGCGATGAACGTAACGGACCCCGGGGACGCATCTACTTGATGAAGCAGTTGCTTGAGGGGGAAGAGGTCACAGCAAGCACCCAACAGAATCTAGACCGCTGCTTGACGTGCCGGAACTGTGAAAGCACCTGTCCCAGCGGTGTCGAGTACGGCAAGCTAGTTCACATTGGGCGGAAGCTAGTCGATGAGCGAATTCCTCGTCCGCCAAAAGACCGCGCGGTGCGTTGGCTGCTGCGTGAGGGGCTAACTTCGCCATTGTTCTTGCCGGCCATGAAGATTGGCCGAATGGTTCGGCCGCTACTTCCTTCCAAGCTCGCCAACAAGCTTACGCCGAGCAGACCTGCGGGTCAGCGCCCAACGCGCCGCCACGCCAGGAAAGTGCTCATGCTCGAAGGTTGTGTGCAGCCGGCGATGATGCCGAACATCAATTCTGCGACCGCGCGGGTACTCGATGCAGCCGACTTTCAGGTTGTAAGTGTTCCTCGAGCCGGTTGCTGTGGCGCGATCCGGCTGCACACCGGAGATCACAAGGGCGGCCTCGATGATATGCGCAGAAACATCGACGCCTGGTGGCCGGCGATTTCCAGCGGTGAAGTCGAGGCAATTGTCATGAACGCGTCCGGCTGCGGCGCGACCGTGAAGGACTACGCCGACTTGCTAAAGCATGACGCGGAGTACGCCGAGAAGGCAGCTCGGGTTAGCGAGTTGACCCGCGACCTGAGCGAATTGCTTCCTGAACTTCTGCCAAGACTGCGCGGCAAAGTCAAAGCGTGCGACAAGCCGGCCTTGGCGTTCCATCCGCCGTGCACGCTGCAACACGGCCAGAAGCTGCGGGGAGTGGTGGAGGAGCATCTGGGACAGTTGGGCTTTTCCGTTCATCGTGCCAGCGTGGAGAGTCACCTTTGTTGCGGCTCAGCCGGCACCTACTCCGTTCTGCAGCCCGAAATTTCACTCCAGCTCAGAGACCGCAAGATCGAGCATCTGAGCGAGAAGCAACCTGACTGCATCGTGTCCGCGAACATCGGTTGCATCCAGCATTTGCAAAGTGGAACGCCCACGCCAGTAAAGCACTGGATCGAGGTACTGGATGATGCAATCGAGCCGGCAGTCCAACCAGAGGAACAAGTATTTATCTAGCGGCAGGGCAAGAAACGGCGTCGAAGTCGGCACGGGCTGCGAGAGCGGCCCATGCAGTAGTGTTTCGCCTCCTGCAAGTAACGCGGTCGGCGAAAAGTTAGTCACATCAAGATAAGAGGAGCATTTTGTGGCGATCTATCGAATTGGAGAGAAAGAACCGACAATTCATCCGAGCTCGTATGTATCCGAGCATGCGGTAATCATCGGCGACGTGGAAATCGCCGAAGACGTGTCCATCTGGCCCGGCGCTGTGATCCGCGGCGACAATGAAAAGATCACGATTAGGCGAGGCGTGAACGTCCAGGAGGGGGCTGTGTTGCACACCGATCCTGGCTTTCCCGTCGAGGTAGGCGAGATGGTCTCCATTGGACACCAGGCGATGCTTCACGGTTGCAAGGTCGGAGCACGTAGTCTGGTCGGCATTCAGGCTGTGATCCTGAATGGATCCGAACTCGGACAACAATGCCTCGTGGGGGCCGGATCCTTGATCGGCGAGCGCAAGAACTTCCCGGCAGGAGGCTTGGTCATGGGCACACCTGCAAAGCAGGTACGTGAACTAACGGAGGAAGTCAAAGCTGCGATCGAGAAGAACGCTGACGACTACATTAACAAGGCGAAGACGTACAAGAAGGACCTGGTCAAGCTGAGTTAGCAAGCTCCGCGCGTCGGCGGATCAAGCGTCGACGCCTTGAGACGAGAGCGCCAGCCAGCGCCTCGTCTCGTCATCCCTCTCCATCAAGATTGGTGCTCCGGCCATCGCGAACGAACGCGACAAGGCCCGGCCTTGAGTTGCTACCCGGCCACAGGCACAGAACCCCTTCACGCGCCGCCGCTGTCTGCGTGGTCGCTACCCTCACCAGTCGGACCATATCGACTCGGTGCCTCCAGGTACTTCGCGCGATCATTCTTCACTGAATCGTTATATCATCTGCTCAGTGATTGCCCCCTTTTTGTAGACATGACAGAACCTACGGTTGAAATGCTTGCGGACGAACTTAGACCCCGCTTGATGCGGATCGTTGTAGCGCTGCGGCGGGAAATGAGAGCGGCCCACGTGCCCCCCGCGCAGAGCGCTGTTCTTAGTGCATTGCTCGTAAGAGGGCCGATGCGAGTTAGCGATCTGGCCAGGAATGAAGGCGTCAGATTGCCTACGATGACGCAGATTGTCGGGCGGATGGTCGACGCCGAGTTAATCGCGCGCTCCGCACCCGTCGGCTCGTACAACAACATGATTCAGATTACTGATGAAGGCCGGGCTGTGGCCGGCAAATTGGCCGCACAGCGGACGGCGGCACTGGGCAAGCGCATGGAGGGATTGACGCCCGAGGAGTTGCAGACGGTGATCGCGATGTTCCCCATCATCGATAAGATGTTCAAAAGAGAACCGTGGCTGGACCACGAGTAATACCAACGAAATCTTCCTGGAAGACGACACGATTCGAGAAGGCTTATCGCTAGCCGGCCGCGCTTGCGCTGCAACTGCGGAGCCATGCAGGGAGTTGTCAGAGTCGCCGAGAGCAACCGCATCGCCCAATATGGGGCGCACTGCCGCGACCTATACGCTAATAAAAAAGGCGCCTAACACTCACTTAGGCGCCAAAACCTGACTGGGAACGTAGCTTCGGGGGAAAGGGCGACGTATCGCCCTTTGCGGCCCCCGATCTACACTTGAGTTACAAATTTCGTGACGAGATAGCCGTCGAACGTCTCGGTCCCACCCTCACTCCCGATACCGCTATCTTTAATGCCTCCAAACGGTGTTTCGGCGAGAGCGCTTCCAAAGTGGTTGATGTTGACCATGCCGGCCTCAAGGCGGGTAGAGACAGCATGCGCTGTCTTCGCTGACTCGGTAAACACGTAAGACGACAGGCCGTAAGTCAGTTTGTTCGCCCGTGCCAGCACCTCATCCAGATCGTCGAACGCTACAACCGGGGCGACAGGGCCGAATGGCTCGCAAGTCATGAGCATGGAGTCGTCTGAAATGTCTATAACGACGCTGGGCGCGAAGAAATGTCCTGTGTCGCTGCACCTGGTCCCTCCCACGACAACCTTTCCGCCGCGCGCTTTGGAGTCGGCAATCAACCCTTCCATTGCAGCAACACGGCGTTGGTTTGCGAGCGGTCCCATCTGTGTCGAGCTGTCTATACCGTTGCCGACCCGCACTGCGCCAATGACGTCCGTAAAACGCCTGAGGAACCTATCGTAAGCCCCGCGCTGGACGAAGAAGCGGGAGGGCGAGACGCATACCTGACCAGCGTTTCGCAGCTTGTAGTTTGCAAGCATCTCGGCGGCGGTATGGACATCCGCATCGTCGAAGACGATTGCAGGGGAGTGACCACCAAGCTCCATAGTGATTCGCTTCATATGGGATCCTGCTAGAGCTGCTAGTTGTTTGCCAACAGCAGTGGACCCCGTAAAGGAGATCTTCTGGACCAGCGGAGATGCAATGAGGTGTGCTGACACCTCCGCCGGGACGCCAAATACAATGTTTAAGCAACCAGGAGGAAGGCCCGCATCATGGAACAGTTGAGCGATCGCCAGCACGGCACTCGGTGTCTCTTCTGGTCCCTTCAGAATGATCGTACAGCCTGCGCCAAGCGCGGCAGAGATTTTCCGGATCGCCTGATTGAAGGGAAAATTCCAAGGGGTGAAGGCTGCGCAGACTCCGACCGGCTGACGTAGCACGAGCTGGCGGACGTTAGGGTTGCGGCTGGGGATCACGCGGCCGTAGATCCGCCGAGCCTCTTCTGCATGCCAGTCCGCATGCTCTGCACAAACCGTTACTTCGCCCACGGCTTCGTGCAGAGGCTTCCCCTGGTCAATGGTCATGTTGCGGCCGATTTCCGGCGCCCTTTGACGGGCGAGCTCCGCAACTTTACGCAAGATTGCACTGCGTTCCAAAGGCGATGAGTCGCGCCACGTCAGGAAAGCTCGATGAGCCGCCTCGACGGCGGTGTCGAGGTCCTCGCGGGTGGCGAGCGGCAGTCGCCCAACGACCTCCTCCGTCGCAGGATTGACTACGTCCTGGTGTCGCCGGCCTTCAATGCCGAGAAATTCGCCATTGATGTAAAGGGATAATTCTGGATACACAGCGTGTACTCCAATGACTAAGAGGTTAGCTACGAAATTCTGTGCTTGTGACGGAGGTCGATCTATTCGAGCTTAAAATCACCGACCTTAATTACTGCATCAATGCTCTTCTTGCGCTGCTTAAGGTAGCCCTCGAAATCCTCCGGGGACTGCGTAATGACTTCCATTCCAGTGCCTTGCATCCGCGTGCGAAGCTCGCCGTTCTTCAAAATCGTAGCGACATCGCTCTGCATTTTTTTGATTGCGTTCTGGGGCATCTTGGCAGGCGCATACAGGGCGATGGTTCCCGTAAGCTGGACGTCAATCCCCGCTTCCTTGAATGTAGGGACGTTTGGCAGCATAGGCGAGCGTTCTGGCGTCGACACGGCAAGGGCCTTCACTTTTCCTGCCTTAACGAGTTGCGCGATCGGTGCCATATCGATCATGAGCATATCGATCTCACCTGAGACGATAGCTGGGACACTTTGCCCAGCACTCTTGTAGCCGACTGGGGTCATCTTTATTCCGGTCTTTTGCGCGAATTCCTCCATACCGACACGCATGCCCAAGTTGGCCCATCCGTACGTGAACTTCCCGTTGGCCGCACGAGCTGCCTTAATGAGGTCAGCGAGGTTGTTGTATGGCGCGGAAGCCGGGGTCACCACAACGAGTGGGGTTGCGGCCAGCCCGCTCACAAGAGTGAGTTCCTTGGTGGGATCGACAGCAACAGTGGGGCGCAAGTATGCGTCGATGATCAACGTTGTCGGGGGCATGACCAGAAAGGTCGAACCGTCCGGTTCAGCTCGCGCGACAGCCTTGCTGGCGATCGCCCCGTTTGCGCCGGGCCGATTTTCGACGATTACAGGCCGATTCCAGATTTTCGCCAGCTCTTCGCCAACTGCGCGTGCAACTACGTCGGTGCCACCGCCCGGTCCGTAGCCAACAAAGAGCCGGACCGGCAACCGGTCAGGTTGCTGGCCGTACAGGATGGAGGGCAGGGCCAGGGAGCAGAGTAGGACTGCTCTGCGGATAGCCGAAGCGGGTTTTGTCATGTTGTCTCCTCATTTATTATGAAATACAGTCTCAACCTGCTACCGCAGCTGGAGCGTGGTTCTTCGTCCACTCCTCCTTCAACGGCTTGATGTACTCACGCGCTTTTCTACTGGCGTTCCAACTAAGAACGCCCATCAAAACGTCTCCCTTGTAGTAGCGAAAGATGCAGGAGTCGTCTTTCAGTGGATCCCCTTCGACAACTTCAACGGTGTATTGCGGGCCGATGCGTCCGTAGCTTTGGATTTGGACCTGGTACTGATCCGACCAGAAAAACGGAAGCGGAGCGTATTCAACGCGAGAGCCGAGCATGTTCTTTGCCGCGGCCATCGCCTGTTCGCTTGCATTCGTCCGGTGTTCAATGCGCATGTGCTCGCCGTAGCCTTTGTGAAACCACTCTGCAGCATCGCCGGCGGCATACACGTTCGGGGCTGCTTCACAGTATTCATTGCAGACTACGCCGCTGCGGATGTTTAATCCGCTGCACCACTGCACGCTGGGAACTGCGCCGATAGCCACAACAATTACGTCGCAAGTGATCACAGCCCCAGTGTCCAAGCGGACTTCGGTAATGGTGCGGTCACGCCATTTCACCTCCCTGAGTTCGCAGTCGTTGTGGAAAACCACGCCGTTGGCTTCATGGATTTTTTCGATCCGCTTCCCAACGATATCCCCGACTCTCGCCCCGAGAGGAACTTTCGACTTGTCGATGACGGTCACCTCACAGCCGCTGGTCTTTGCAATCGCCGCTAACTCTGTGCCGATGAAGCCCGCGCCGACTACTAGCACTCGCTTTCCGGCAGTCAGATGCTCCCGAATCGCCAGCGCGTCGTTTAAGTTGCGCAGGCTGTAGCAGTTCGCCGCCTGGTTGAGGTTGGGAATCACTCGAGCGTCCGCGCCCGTGGCGATCAGCAAGCGATCATATTGAAGTGTAGAGCCGTTGCTGAGTTGCAGCGAACTGGCGTTCGTATCGAGGGCGGTGGCCGATGTCCCGTCCAGGTAGTGCAGGTTCAGCGCCTTCATGCCGTCCTCGGACACAAAGTTGAGCGCCTCTACCGGACATTCTCCTGCCATCAGCCTCTTTGAAAGAGGAGGGCGGTCATAAGGCATGCCGCCTTCCTTTCCGATCAGCGTGAGCCGCCCTCCCCAGCCCTGTGCGCGCAGCGCTCGTGCTGCCGTGATGCCGGCGGCCGAGGCGCCGACAACGACGATGTGCTCGGGGGAGTTCATCATTGATCCTCGTGAATCTCGATGGCGAGCGCTGGGCAGATGCCAGCAGCCAAGCGTGCTGATTCGAATTGGTCAGCCGACGGCTCTGCGTTCAAGAGAATGACGATGCCATCCTCCTTTTGGTCGAACAGATCCGGCGCGTTGACGACACATTGACCAGAACCGCAGCACTTTTCGGGGTAGATCGTGATTTTCATGATGCGTATCATTTAAGTGGTGGATTACCAGCGAACAGGGAGTTCCTTGACGCCATACATGAGTGAATCGCCCTTGAAATCAAGGTTTTCCACGGGAACAGCAAGCTCGAGGTTCGGAAACCGCTCCAGCAAGGCGGTGAACATGATCTGCATTTCGAGCCGTGCGAGGGGTTGACCGATGCACTGATGCGGGCCGTATCCGAACGAGACCTGCGTCCTTGAATCTCGGCGAAGGTCGAACACATTCGGATCTTCAAATTTCGAGCTGTCGCGATTGGCCGAGACACTCAGCACTACAACGGGGTCGCCCGCCTGGATCATTTGTCCGTTCACGACAATGTCCTCGGTGGCGACACGACGCTTTCCTGAATGTGTGACATCCAGGTAGCGCAGAATTTCTTCCACCGCGTTTGGAACGAGGCTTGTGTCTTGTCGAAGCTCATTCCAGATATCCGGTCGTTGCAGGAGGAAAAGCACTCCCATTGCGGTCGTATTCGCCGTGGTCTCGTGGCCGGCGATCAGCAAGAGCCTTGCAAGGGAAACAACGTCCGTTTCGGTGATATCGCCCTTTCGTACGTGATTGACGATGAGGCGGCTGAGGATATCTTCCCCGGGGTTCTCCGATCTCTTCGCCACCAGGTCCTTCAGGTACACCTCGCACAACTCATGATTTGCAGCGATGGCCTCCTCAAGCGTCGCACTACTCGACGTCAGGACCATCGCCAGTTCCTGAAAGAAGTCATGGTCTTCGTACGGAACGCCAAGCAATTCTGAGATCACCAATGCCGGCGTGGCCAACGTAAAGGCGCTAACCAGGTCGGAGGGTTGAGGCTTTGTTGCGAAGTTGTCCAGCAGCTTGTCTACGATCGCCTGAATCCGTGGGCGTAGGGCCTCGATTTTGCGGATCGAGAATTCACCTGTCAGCATGCGCCGATGCTCTGCATGCTTGGGAGCATCCATGGTGATGAAGGTCCTGTTACTACCCCGGGCAACTTTCATTGCAGCACTGACAGTGGGATAGCCGGGATTCGTAATGTCAGAACTAAAGCGAGGGTCAGACAGGACCGAGCGGACGTCGTCATAGCGCGTAATCAGCCAGGCGATCTTTCCGTCCCAGAGCCTAGCTTGCCCCAAGCCGCTTCCTTGCTGCATCTGGAAGTACACCGGCGGCGGCGACAAAGGATCGACCCGTTCGGGCGGAAAGTCGGGGATCCCGCTGTCCCCGCCAGCGTGCATCGGACACGTGGACTGCGCAGGTGAGGCCGCGTGAAACGGGCAGCCAGTCGACTGCGTGGGGGTTTGGGGGGCGGTCATGAATATGTCTCCGATGGGAAATTGTGAGTACATATTAGGTAGCCTACCTACTATATGCAAAAGGGGTTTACCCTAATCGGTGCAGAGGATTGACCTCGCGTCACAAATCTCGAGCGGGACCAGGGGTGGGAGAGGAGGGCGTGGCTAGACTGGGGGAGCCCAGTTGGCCTGAAGGCGGGCGACCGCCGATTTCAGTGGTCAAGATATGCCGCCGGTGACCCACTGGGTATGCGCGAGGACTGTTTGCCTTCTGGTTGTTATAGCTCGTCCCAGGGTAGATATGCGGTCCGGCCGGGCTGGCTGACGACAGAGGTCGGTACCGAGTGAGGCGCGGCCGGAGGCCCGCTTGGGACCTGCTGGAGGCCACCTTTGACGCCGGGACCTTCCGTAAGGTCGGGATCGCAGGGCTTCGGTTCTTACCTATGCATAGGCGTGAAAAAACACCCGCATGGACGTGGGGTTAGAAGTGCGCGATCGCCACCACTCGCTGACCAAGGGGGCAGCCTCACGACGCGTTGTTAAAGAGGCGCGGGGGGACAGTGAAGCCGGTGCAAGAAGGCAAGCGAGAAAGCCGAAGCGACCTCGCTTTGGCAGCCTACAAATCAAATAAATAGGCTCCAGCTCTCCCCTAACTCGGCACTGAGGTACTCGAACATCGACATGAATCGAAAGCGCTCCCATTGATTGAACGCCTCGCGTACCGCTGCCATCAGTGACATAGCTACCTCCGGGGTGATCGACTTTAGTTAGGGGGGCCACCGCAAGAAAAAAGCAGGTCTTTCAACACTCGTTCGCATCGGCGCATAGCCCATTCCACGATGCAATCGATTACATAGAGCGTAGGTCGCCACGATGGTCTGTCAAGATAAAGCGTAAAAGTGTCATTTGCGGCTCAAAATCAGCCACCTGACTTCGTTGATGGGAGGGTAAACGCCTATTTGATTGTAATAGGTAGGCTACCTAATATTTACCACAAATAAGAGTAAGCGCGCTTCGGTTTTTCAAACATTGCTTATAGAAGTGGAGACAAAATCAATGCAACATCATCCCCGAAGAGGTTCGACCCCCACCCCCCAGCGGGTCCGGGATGTTCTCAAGCCGATCTCCGGTGCCGCCGTGGGAAACATGCTGGAGTGGTTTGACTACTCGTTGTATGGCTATCTTTCCGCCACCCTGGCGAAGGTGTTCTTCCCAAGCAGCGACCCGATCGTTAGCCTGATAGCGGCTTTCGCGGCATTCTCCGTCGCATTCGTTACCCGACCACTCGGCGCTCTGTTTTTTGGATCGCTGGGAGACCGGCTTGGACGGCGCGATACGCTCGCGATTGTCGTTGGTTTGATCAGCGTTTCGACGGGGTTGGTCGGTGTCCTACCGGGATACGAGGCGATTGGCATCGCCGCTCCTTTGCTGCTGGTAGCCCTACGCATGATTCAGGGATTTTCCGCGGGAGGCGAAGCAGGTGGAGCACTCGCATTCCTTGCCGAGTACGCCCCGACACGCCGGCGTGGCGTTGTGATCGGGTTCTTCGGTATGTCGGCTGGAATTGGTGCGTTGAGCGGATCCGGTCTTGTTCTGGCGATCACCAGCATTTTTGGTCAGACGGCAGTTGAGGCATGGGCCTGGCGATTGCCCTTCCTGATCGCTGGTCCGATTGGGTTGGGTGCGTTCTGGCTGCGGCTGCGCATCGAGGAAACACCGGCATTCCGGTTGCACTTGGAACGCGAGGGCGCGGCACAAGCACCATTGCGCGAAGCCCTTCGTGACGACTGGCGAAGCATTGTCAAATGTCTTGGCGTAGCGATCTCACACGGCATCCCTTACTACTTGATCCTGGCGTATCTCCCGTCTTATCTCGTGTCAACTGGACGGTTGAGTAGCGGGCAAGCTCTAGCGGCGTCCGGCCTGGCCTTTCTGGGTTCAGTGATTGTGATCCCATTCGCTGCAGCGCTATCCGACCGCGTGGGTCGACGACCCGTCGCCTTTACGGCGGCATTGGCATACCTCGTCGTTGCGCTTCCTTTGTTCCGGATCGTCGTGGGCTCGACACCAGAGGTGGTAATTGCCACGATGGCTAGCGTCGGGGTATTGATGGGGATGTATGGCAGCGCGCCGTTCTGCATGATGACGGAGTTGTTTCCGACACGCACACGCTACAGCGCCATGTCGGTAGGCTACAACGTGGCCATGGTGCTATTTGGCGGCACCGCTCCTTTAATCAGCGCTTCTCTGACGAAGCTGACCGGAAACCCTTCATCACCCGCCTATTTCATGATGGGGGGCGCAGTGTTGTCTATTTTTGCCATCTTGGCGTCTCCTGAAACGTCACGAGTACCGATTGATGAGCTCGGACAGTCGGACGAGCACATTCGCCGCGTGCGCATGGCGCTCAAGGCATCGGCTCGCGTTGAGTGATCTCCTGATTATGAAAACCGCTACATACGACTACATTGTTATCGGCGCCGGCTCGGCAGGGTGTGTTCTCGCTTCTCGGCTGAGTGAAGATCCCAGCGTCAAGGTACTGCTGATAGAGGCGGGCGCTCCCGCGTCATCCATCTTTGTTCAGATGCCGGCAGGGATCCGGGTTCTCTATAAGAGCCAAAAATTCAACTGGCGCTATTGGACGGAGCCCCAGACACAACTGGACAATCGGAATATTTATATACCCCGGGGCAAGGTGGTGGGCGGTTCATCCTCGATCAATTCCATGATTGCTATCCGGGGGAACCGATCCGATTACGACAACTGGGCATCTCAGGGCCTGTCGGGCTGGGACTATGAATCCCTTCGTCCGTACTTTCGAAAGATTGAGGATGCATCACTGGTAACGAAGGCGAGGAATGACGATCGCGGGTACGCGGGTCCGATTCGCCTGTCATACGGCACGCAGCAAAACGCCATATCGACTGCGTTCATAGAGAGCGCAGTATCGGCCGGTATGCCGGAGAACAACGGATTCAATGGGGCGTCGCAGGTAGGCGCAGGATTCTACGAGCTTACGATTGCCGAGGGAAAGCGATCCGGTGCTTATCGTTACCTGGATCGAGCAGGTAACCGATCCAATCTGACATTGATGGCGAACTGTAAAGTCCGCAGGATTCTCCTTGCCGGAAAGCGAGCGCAAGGCGTAGTGATTGAGGATGGATGGGAGGAGGTGGAGCTTCGCGCGGACCGCGAAGTGATTCTGACAGCAGGGGCCATTGCCTCACCGCAACTCCTGATGCTTTCGGGGATCGGACCGGCCAAACATCTGCAGTCGATTGGTATCGCTCCCGTGGTCGATCTGCAAGGCGTCGGTGAGAACCTTCAGGACCATCTTGATTGCGCGATTCGCTTAGAAGCGTCGCAGCCCAATACGCTCACGCCCTATATCGGCCTGGTAAGAGGCGGAATGGCAGGAGCTCGCTATCTTCTTTCAGGAGGCGGGCCGGCTTCCTCTCAAGGCGTTGAGGCAGGAGCATTTTACAACTCCGACAGAAATCCGGATCTGCCTGAGTGGCAGGCCCATCTGATCATTGCGCTGCGCAATCCACCGCCTAACGAAAAAGTTCCCCACGGATTTGCAGTCCGCGTATGCCAGCTGCGTCCAAAAAGTAGAGGCGTGCTGCGACTGCGTTCTTCAGATCCGTCCGATTCTCCCCGAATCGACCCTCGCTTCCTCTCAGACGAGTCTGACCTGGAGAGTTTGGTGCGCGGCGTGGAACGCACGTGCGAGATTGTCGACCAGCCGGCGCTCCGGAAGTACATCAAACGAAGGCTCGACATCGATGCTTTCTCCACCGGTGCAGCCCGTAAGGCATGGATACGCTCGCATGCGGAAACCATCTATCACCCGGTTGGCACGTGTCGCATGGGAGTCGACGACAACGCTGTTGTTGACGAGGAGTTGAAAGTGCGCGGGGTTGAGAACTTGAGAGTAATTGATGGATCTGTGATGCCAACGATCATCAGTGGGAACACGAACCTTCCCATTATGGCCATGGCAGAGAAGGCCGCAGACTTGATACGAAATTCACGCACATCCGCTCGTTGAAGTTTTCGGAGAACTCTGTTCACTGGCGTTTCGAGCTTGCTCCGTCGCCTTCTTCCCGGTTGTCCCCTTACACGGGGACGAAAGGTTGCAGCATAGATTTCCCAGCATCGAATGGGAACGTCTACGGGCTTGCGTCGTTTGATGGAAGCGTTGGGCCACACCCTTTCTCTCAAGCGCCGAAACCGCCGGAATGCCAAAGCGCGGGTTCCAGCAAAGAGGACCACGTGAACAAGGGACTCGCCAGTCAACACATACCCATCACGGGCGCGTCACAGGGCATCGGCCGCTGGACATTCCCTGTACTTCAATAACCTTAAGGAGATAAGAATGGTCAAGTTCACCTATCTGGTACTCACGAACGCGGTTCCGGGGCGTGAAGAAGAGTTCAATCGCTGGTATACCGAGCAGCACCTTCCAGACGTGTTGCGCGTACCGGGCGTGGTGAGCGCACAGCGCTTCAGTCGCACGGAGCAGCAGCGAAAAGCGGGGCCTCATCCGTGGCAGTACCTGGCACTCTATAACTGCGAGGCCGCTGACCCGCAGGTCGTCACAGATGGGATCCAGGCTCGCGTCAACACAGCGGAGATGCAAATGAGTGACACGGTGGGCGATGTCAAATATGGTTGCTATTTCGAGCCAATCACCGAGGTGATTCGCAGTAAGTAGACGGCATGGAAGTACCTGCTTTCCCGTCGTCTCAAAGATGAGTCGGGTAGAAGCTCAACAGCTTCTCCGCCACGTGAGGCGACGGGCCAGGGCGGGTCGCTTACTCCGCCGTAGCGGCGATGGAAGGCCATGCAACCCGGTGCGAGAGCTTGGGACTTGGGCCGAGGAGGCCAGCCTAAAACCTTCAGCGCTGCAATCACATGGGCGACTGCGCTGTTGCCCGTAGCGGATCACGCATCCATTTCGCGGCGCCAGGCTTGCGGGCTCTGCGATGTCCATCTCCGGAATGCGCGAGTAAATGCACTGTGCTCCGAGTACCCAAGTATCCAGGCCACCTCAGCGAGCGAAAGCCGTGGATCTTTTAGGTAATTCTCTGCAATCCGGCGTCTCGTGTCGTCACGTAGCTCGCGAAATTTCAGACCCAGTTTGTCGAGTCGCCGCTGCAACGTGCGGGGGGTCATGTGCATGGAGGAAGCCACTGTTTCAAGGCTCACTTCGCCTTGACGCGCGAGCCCGGCTACCGCTTGCCTGATGGCATGTTCCATGTCATCCATCTTCGGCATGGCACCCAGCAGAGCCTGTACCTGAAGCTCCATGATTCGCAGTAGCGCTTCATCAGGTTGACGCAGAGGCGCCTGCAAAAGGTCGACGGGGAAGCGCAGACTCGTCTCCGGTTGGTCGAACTTCACCGGGCAGCCGAAGTATGCAAGATAAGGGGTGGTGTCTTGAGGTGTTGCGTTAACAAAGCACACCTCCTCCAGCCTCACATCACCATCTGTCATGGCTCGCGTGAAACGGGTCATCGCAGCCAAGGCCGTTTCGTCAACGAGCGGCCCCGTTGGTTCCGTCGAACGGGGCCACGTCATCACGACGGACTTACCTTCGGTTCTTAGCTCCGCCGGCGTAACGTTTGCAACCACACGGTCGTACTGTTGCCAGCGTTGCAAGACAGCCCCGACGTCAGGGCAAGCCCCAAGTGCGTATCCAAGCACGCCGAGATGCGCAGGCGCAATGCGCTGGCCAACGTGCAATCCGAGGAGCGGATCATTGCAAACCTCGGCGGCACGCTCAAGCAAACGCCGCCAGTGATCGAGCGCGTAGAGTCGCACTTCCTGGCAATTAGGGCTGGATTCCCCCAGCACATGCACGGCATCCAGCCCTTGGTCCTGCAAGTAGTCGAAAAGCAGGTTCACGTAGGTGCTGGCGTAGTAAGCGGTGGGCGCGGACATGGGATGACAATGAACAATGTCGCGAAGTGTCAAGAAAGTGTCGAGGACTGTCAATGCGGAGGGTCACCAGTTTGATCAAACTGTCGGCAAGCCAAGCGAACAGGAGTCTAAATTGCCGTCCGATATGATGAACTGGCTGCATTCCATATTTGGGAAGTCCGTGGATTGGAAGCAGGCGTTCATGCTCAGCATGGTTCCTCTCTTCATCATTGCATTCAGTCTCGAGACCCTGATCAATCGAAGGCGTAGAGCCGAATCGACACTGAACTGGAAAGAGGTGTGGGCGAACATCGCATTGGGCACCACTTACCAGATCATGGAGCCCCTGGGAGTGGCTCTTGTGACAGGATCCATCTATGCGTGGGTATATTCAAAACGTTTGTTTGATATCCCGGTGGACGGTTGGACCATTCTCCCAATCATTCTGTCGGTCGAGTTCTGCTACTACTGGTTTCATCGCGCCAGCCATCGAATCCGCTGGTTTTGGGCGGCGCACGTCGTTCATCATACCGGCGAGAACATGAACTTCACTACGGCGGCACGACAATCGATGCTCAATGTGGTCGCTGGGAGTTTCATCTTTTTCCTTCCTCCCGTGCTCCTCGGTGTGCCGCCGGCCGCAGTCGCACTCATCCTGGCCGTGAATCTGTCCTATCAGTATTTCATTCATACCGAACTGATCCGCCGCCTTCCTGGCTGGATTGAGTACATCTTCAATACACCGTCCCATCACCGTGCCCATCATGGCCGAAACGACCAATATATCGACAAGAACTACGGTGGCATGTTGATCATTTTCGATCGCATGTTTGGCACTTTCGAAGAAGAACGGGAGACGGTGCAATACGGCATCACCCAACAGATTAAGTCCTACAATATCCTGGTGCTGAATCTCCACGAGTTTGTCGACATGTGGCGTGACGTGATGTCACCGGGGCCCGTGTGGCAGCGACTGCAACACCTGTGGCGGCCGCCGGAATGGGTGCGCCGTGGTCATGAACCCATCCACACATGGACGGTGGACAGGAACGAGCCGACCGGCAGTGAGTCGACACCCACTCCGTCAACGTCCGCTACCTGAGAGCCAACTCATGCATCGCCTCTCTCAAATATACCTGGCCGTTTCGGCACTGGCTTTCCTGCTAATTGGCTTGCATACGTTTCACGACCCCGCTACGGCAATGGCGGGCCTCGATATGCAACCCCATTCGGTGAATGCCTTCAATGAGATCCGTGCCAACTACGGTGGCATGCATCTCGGTATCAGTCTGTTGCTGGCCCTGGGTCTACTCTCGAAGGCGTGGCGAAAGCCCTCGATGTGGATCAACGTCGTGTTCACCAGCGGCCTGGTGCTCGGGCGGCTGGTCAGCATTTCCGCTGACGGGTGGCCAAATGATCTCGTTCGAATGTTGCTTGGAATCGAAGCAGCAGCGGCATTCACCGGCCTAGCGCTGTTGTGCTTCCTCAACAAACATGATGCGCGCTCTTCCATGAGATGAGCGCTCACTTTGAGCGCCCGCGACGCGTGGACATGAGGTCATCGTTCACCCAGTCCTATCAAGTTAAACTCGCACCGATCAACCTCCACCTGTCCTGATACCGGTCTTGCGGACAACGCGCGAGATATCCGCGTTGACGGGCTTCACCGCTTTCTAAGCATCCTTTCATCGCGACGGGTCCGACGCAGCGAAGAGAACGCTAGCTCTCCCGAGAGCAGTCAAGGTGTTGGGGCCTGGCCCCAGTAGAGACTACGGAGGTTGCGTCCAGGACCGTAGTGTTCGGTCTCTTCTGGGGTCTTTCGATGCCGTGTCTGCAATTGCCACCCTCTGCGAAGTGCTTATTAGCAGGCGCAGATCTTTGCCGGCATCCGGCCGCCATTGTGAGAGTATAATTTCACGATAGTGAAACAACACAGAAAACCGCTCTCCACGCTGGTGTTCCTTTTGCAAGAACGACCTCCATGCCACGACCACTACCTGATCCGAAGCCACCGTCGCGTGCGACGATTCGCACCATTCACCAACTGGGCGACCGCATTCGAGCAACGCGGGCAGGGAAAAGGATGCCCATTGACCAGGCGGCAAGACATTGCGGGGTCTCGGTCGGCATGCTGTCCAAGCTCGAGAACGGCAAGGGCGTCAATCTCGAGCACGCCCTGCGTGCGTTGGACGGACTGGGTTTGGCGATGCTGGTCGTTCCCAGGGCGCATGCGCCTTGGCTTGAACAGGCAGCGGCCCATACGGCCAAGATCGGCGAGGACGCGGCCAGGCGACAGCACGCCTGGCTGGAAGAGTAGTAGAGGCCTGCGATCAGGCTGGGCATCAATCTCTGATGCGATCCCAGATCGGTGCGGAAATGCACTTCGCTTGGTGTGCTGACGCGCCTTAT
The DNA here is from genome assembly GCF_001598055.1 of Cupriavidus nantongensis. Taxonomy (NCBI): domain Bacteria; kingdom Pseudomonadati; phylum Pseudomonadota; class Betaproteobacteria; order Burkholderiales; family Burkholderiaceae; genus Cupriavidus; species Cupriavidus nantongensis. Next base: position 2,477,648 of record NZ_CP014844.1, read on the forward strand.
GCTTTCCTGATCCATCCGATGCGGTGCCGCTCCTGCGTGGCCTCGTGCCGCGCATCCTCTTCGCTGTGCAGATAGCCGCTCGTCGTCGACAGCGAGCTGTGCCCAAAGTTGTCGCGCACATAACGCAGGTCGACCTGCTGGTCGGTCATATGCGAGCCGGCGGTGTGGCGCAGCCAGTGGGCCGAGGCGCTGGCCAGCACCGCGGCCTGCGCCCCCCACTCGGGCCCGCGCGCCCGCAGGCGCTCCGCGGCCATGCCAAACACCTCTTTCAGGATCAGGTGCAGCGCGCCGCGTGACAGGGGTTTCTCGCCACCCTCTCTGCCAATCACCGGCAGCACCAGTGGCCGCGTCTCCCCGAACTGCGGGGTAGGCGGCAGGTCGTGGGCGCGACGGTAGCGCGCGAGTTCGGCAATCAGTTCGTCGGTCGCCGGCACCAGCCGGGTCTTGTTGCCTTTGCCGGTCACCTCGAGCCACCAGCGCTCGATGCCCTGGCCATCGCGCCGGCAGAAGAACGCGCCCATGGGGGTCGCCGTCAGCTCGGAGGCGCGCAGGCCGCCCAGATAGAGCACGGTCAGCACCCACCGGCAGCGCGCGGCGTGCCGGCGTTCCCGCGCGGTCTCGGTCGGCATGGCCGCGACGGTGTCTTTGACCGTTTCCCACAGGTCGTGGCTCAGATAGCGGGTGATGCGCGCTCGGGTGGGGGCGCGCCGGCGGCGGGCGAGGGCAAGCGGGTTGCCGGCCAGGTAGCCCGCCTCGGTCAGCCAGGCGAACAGCGCGTTCAGGATCACCATCGCGTGGCGCACGCTGGACGGCGACAGCGGCCCGGCAAACGGGCGCCAGTCGGGGTGGCCGCGTGCAAGCTTCTTGCTGCCGGCCAGCACCCAGCGCGCGGCGGGTTGCGGATCGGCGAGGAAGCGCTCGTAGGCGAGCAGGTCTTCGTGCGTCAGCGAGGACAAGGGCTTGCCCACCTGGAGCACGGTCCACAGGATCAGCCGCTCCACCTCGCGGCGATAAGTGGTGAGCGTCGCGGTGCTGTCGGCATAGCGCGCGAGCCAGGCGGTGACGGCGGCCAGGTCGTCGGCCGCGGCGATCCGCGTGGCGCTGGCGGGCGCGCGGTTGCTGCCGGCCGCGCCGGACAGCGCCGGGGTCAGGCGCAGGCGCTCCAGCGGGGTGGGAAGCGGGGCGGCCAGGCCATCCAAAGGTTTAATCGGGAGCAGTTCCATGGTGTATCGGCCTAAGCGTCGGTTTGCACAAATTTGTTCCCGCTGGTCGCACGCCAGCAAGCCGATTGCAGGGCGATGGTAACAATATTGCGTCGAGAAACGCTGCAAGAAATTGTTCCCCCAGCCGACACTTGAAGCAATTTTGTACCTTCCCCCAACGCATCGGTCCGTCGTCAGCCTTCACCCCGCCGACGGCGCGGGGCGATCCGATGGACGGGATTCAGCTGCGCAAAGCGATGACGTTCGCCGTCAGGCGTGCCACGCAAGCTAGCCGAGTCACGCCGCGCCTGCCGCCGGTGCGTGCGCTCCAGCGCGCCAGCCAGGCGTGCCCATGGGGGTCGGGAACAAAATTCTGCAAAAAGAGGGCACAAATTTATGCATACCGACAGGGGCAGCGTGGGGAGGCGATTCGAGCCAATATTATAGACATAAGCGTACTTATGTCTAAACTTTTACACGAATCTTGTTATCCACTACGTATTACGTAGTAATATTTAACTCTGAATGTCCAAAAAGGTGCTCGACCATGACGCCAGACGCTGTAGATCCCCTTCGCCTCGAAGCCGAGGTCGAGCAGTTGCGGCACCTTCACGCCGACACGCGCACGCTCTACCGCGAGGTGTGCGGGCTGCTGTTCTTTCGCTACGGCATCACGCCCACCACCAACAAGCTCTATCAACTGGTGCGCAAGGGCAGCATGGGCACGCCGGCCCAGGCGCTGCAGCAGTTCTGGCAAGACCTGCGCGCCCGTTCGCGGGTCACGATTGACCATCCCGATCTCCCCGACAGCCTGAAGCAGGTGGCTGCCGACGCCGTCCAGACCATCTGGCGCGCCGCCGGCGAAGCCGTCTTGGCCGAACTCGCCGCGACGCGCCAAGACATAGAGGCGCAGGAGCAAGTCGTCGCGGCCGAGCGGGATGCCGCGCAGATGGCTTTCGCCGACGCTCAAGCCGCGCTCACCGCGCTCGAGCGCGAGCGCGAGGCGTTGCGGGCTGAATGCCGCCAGTTGCAGGAGCAGGTGGCGCAGGCGCGCGGCGCCGAAGCAGCCGCATCGACGCACCGGGAGGCCTTGCAGAGCGAACTGCTGGCGGCGCGCGAGCAGGCGGGCGCCGCGCGCAGTGATTTCCTGGCGGAGCTGGAGCGCATGCGCGAGCAACTCGAAGCGATGGAGGCGCGCGGGGACGCTGCCGTGCGGCGTGCCCAACTGGAATTGGACCAGGAACGCACGGCGCGGCGCCAGAGTGACCGGGGACTCGATGCGGCGCGGGTGGAGGTGGATCGCTTGCGCGACATGCAGCGGCAGGAAGCGGTGGCCGCGGCCGAAGCGCTGGGTAGTTGGCAAGCCCAGGCGCAGGCGGCGCAGGTACGTTGCGCGGCGCTGCAGGACGCGCAGGAGAGCGGACAGCAACAACTGGGTGCCGCCCAGGAGGCCTTGGCAGAAATGACCCGGCGGGCCGAGCGTGCCGAGACTGAACGGGACCTGTCGCGCGAGTTGCTGGGCAATTGGCGCGACGGCGCCAAGGTGCGATCCGGGGCACGGCGCAAGGCCGCCGCCTAACCGCTTCGAGCCACCGCCCATGCACGCGCCCCATGAGATTGCCCGCGCCGACGCCATTCGCTGGGTGCGTATCAAGATGGCGCAATCGGGCCTGACACTGGCCGATTTATTGGCGGCCGGCTGTTTCGCGCCCACAGCGGCACGGCCACGCTACCGCAAAATGCCGAGGGGCAAACCTGGGATGGGCGAGGGGAGCGTCCCGACTGGTTTCAGCGGGCCATCAACGCCGGACAGCAGCCGGAATTCTTTCAGATCGACTGAGGAATCTGCGCCAAACGCCCCTGGCTCAATGACGCGGGGCGCGCTTGCGCGGGGGCGTCACGTCTGGCACGCGAAACAGTTCCGCGACCGGGACTTCCAGGGCGAGCGCCAGCCGTTCAATGACGTCGATCGACAAATTGCGGGCCGCCCTTTCGACGTGTGCCAGAAACGAACGGTCCATGTCCGCTTGCCAGGCCAGATCTTCCTGCGTCCATGCATAGGCCGCGCGCAGTCGCCGAATATTCAGGGCGAGCAATTCACGAGCGGAGGGCTGATGGACACGGGACATGCGTCCATATTGCGGACCGTTCCCTTATCTGTCAGTGGTCGTTGAGTCACAATATTTTCCTGCTATATAAGCTCGCCGTTTCCATGAAAGACAAGGCTTTCCGAACATATTCTTGCGTCAAGGTCTTCTCATTCTGTAGTCGTTGAGACACAATGCCGCCTTTGCAGCGGCCCTTAACCAAGGGCTTCGCGCGGCGTCACACTGCTGCGCACACCGATCGCCGCCCCGCGCGCATAGCACCGAGAGGGCCTGCCGCCGAACGGCGGATCTGGGGCGGCAGGCACGAGCGGCTACGCATTGCCCTGCGTCAGCGCAACGACACGATGCACGATGATTTTGTTTCTGGACTACGACGGTGTTCTGCACCCCGATGCGGCCTATCTGGTCAATGGCCGGCCTCAATTGCGTGCGGCAGGCTCGCTGTTCATGTGGGCGCCGATTCTCGTGGAAGCTCTCGCCCCCTATCCCCAGGTCCAGATTGTTCTCTCCACGTCGTGGGTGCGCGTGCTCAAGAGCTTCAGCCGAACCCAAGCCTATCTGCCCGCTGCGTTGCAGGCGCGCGTGATCGGCGCTACTTGGCATTCGGCCATGGCGCGACACCATGAGGGTGCGCACCGCATCGACGCGAGCTGGTTCAGCGAACTCACGCGGTATGCCCAGATCGCGCGATACGTTGCGCGATCTGGGCTGCGGGCCGAACATTGGCTGGCCATCGACGACGACAGCGAGGGCTGGCCCGTCGCGCTGCGCGACCACTTGGTCGAGACGGATGGGGCGCTGGGGCTTGCGAGCGCGTCGACACGGTGCGACCTGACCCAGCGACTGCAGGGGATGGCCGCAAGCACGCTCAGCGGGAAGTGAACACCATGCTACGCGTGACCGTGGAACTCATTCCAGACGGACAGGAAGACTGCCGCCGAACACTTGGGCAGCTTGAGATCGAGAACATCGCGGGCGATTCGCTGGTGACCGGTGCCTACCGAATCGTCATGGACGAGTTCGATGCGCGGGGCCCGGGGCCGCGCACAACGTTCCGGACCATCGCATCGCTAGACAATGTGGAACGGGACCTCGTTCGCCCAATGCAATTGGTCGGCATGGCGCTTAGCGTCGTGGCACCGGTTAAGCGCACGATGCATCGTTCGGAGGACGTGCCGCAGGGCACCGTGCTATCGCGCGAGTCGATCTAAGACGGTTTCGAGTTGCTGGGAGGGGTACCATGGCTGAAAAATTTGTATTCCGAGACCTGGCGTTTCGCGCGGGTGCACACCTATGGTCCAACCCCAAACTGCGCGGCACCCCGGCGGAAATCCCTATCATCCTCGCGCGTCCGACCCTGTTTGATGTGGTCCAACTCGCCCAACGCTACCCGCTGGAAACGTTGTACCGGGCGAATCGCCGGCTCCGGGCGACCCGGGAGATTTCCGAGCGCCAGTTTCTTCGCACGCAGGAGATTCTGCGCAACATCCAACGCGCAAAGAATGATGGTGCGCTCAGTTGCGAAGATTGCGTGACGGCGGTGACCGTAGGTTACGAAGATCCTCCGAGGGAGGAACGAACGTCGACACCAGCGCAACGACACTGCGCATTGGCGAATTGGTTGCCGGGCGGACTGCAAACCATCAAATCTGAACCCGAAGAATACATCCGCCTTGACGACGTGCCGTCGGAGTTCACGGTGCCTCTCCGTCGATGGCTACGGTGGCAACTCGATTGCGCGCCGGGCCAGTCGTCGGGGTGGCTGATCGATACGCCTGACGGCCAGGGTCTCTCACACGGCGGATGGTGCGCTTTCCTGTCCTGGCTAACCGACGCCTTGCTTTGTCGATTAGATCAAATCGAAGTTGGTATGTGACGAGCATCGCTCCGCCGCCGCTTCGACAACTTTCATGTAGCCGTCCGATGCAAAACTCTCTCGTTGTTCTTTCCCTTCCGGGCGCGTGGGTCTCCCGTGCCGAATTTCTATCCGCGCTAAGTTCTCAAGCGCCAAAGTATCGTCTTGTTGACGGCATGCTCACGGATTTGCACACGGGGGAGAGCGTCCTCATCGAGTTTCGGAAAGGACGTCGTAGGAATACCGTGCTGGATTTTTGGTGTTTTGGTCTGCACTGGCACGACACCAGCGAGATGCGTGCAGTGAGGCAGCACGCGTCGTGCGTCATTATCAAGGGCGCGGGGGGCAGTTTGCATCGGATGATGCATCTGATGGCTGCGGCAAGCGCTGTGGTTCAAGCTGGGGCGCTGGGTGTGCTCGTCGAGCACGTCGGCATTGCCCATACGCCGCAAAAATGGCTGGACTTCGCGAGCGAGGGCGTCGATGGGATTCTTCGGGCGTTTGTCGTGACGGTCGATGGGGCCGGCAGCGGTGCCTATAGTTGCGGTATGCATAATTTTGGGATGAAGGAAGTCAGTGCCCCGGCCGAAATCCCAAACTGTGCGAATGTTGTCGGAATCATTACCCGGCATTTGTTGGTGAAGGGCGCGAGCATTGCCCGCGGACAAACTATCGCCATCGGCGGGAAGGCAGACCGGTATCAATTTTGGGATGTGCGATCTGCGGTGGCTCCCGATGGGGCCGTATTCGACCACCAAATTGGCACGTGGAAGCTGCTGCGTGCCGAGGCCATCCATTAGAGTTCGAGGCAGCGCTGTGGACTGACGAGAACGGCCGTAGGAGGCGCCCTTCACCGACGTCAAATGCCGCCGTCCCGTACGACACTCTTGGTCGCTCATCATTCATGCGCCGAGAGTCCAGTTCGTGACTGAAAGGCGGTGCAACTCCCAACAGTCCCGGAAATCGATGTGTTTTACCGCTTTGTAAGCAGGACGGAAAATCAGCGTTCATGAACACTGGGCCGGGCAGTTAAGCGCTTAGCGGTCTCCTCCCCGAAGTCATTGTCGGGTGCTGATTCCGGGAGCCCGGCGAACGAAATCGTGGTTCGCAATTTGATCAAACATGAATTTGGCCAAGTCTTCACGGGCGACCGTCAGCGAATGCTTGGCGTGACCATACAAGCCGACGTTGAGTTGCTCCGCGGCGTGGCGATTCTTCAATACAGCCGCTCGAACCATTGTCCAATCAAGCGACGAGATACGGATCGCTCTTGCAAGTCCGATCATATCTTCGTAAGCACTTGGCATCGCGAACTTGATGATTGCGGCAGGCAGCCAGATCTTGAGGTCGAAATCATCGCCAGGATCAGCGGCTGTCCCGGTCGAGACCGCGATGAACCGCTTCACCTGCTCGCGTTCCATCGCTGAGATGATTGCCCGGGTCGCCGTAGTGATTGGCATACCTTTCGGGTGTGGCTGCCTGGCAGGGCCCAGCGCCGAAAGCACCGCATCTGATCCACGGATTGCGTCTCGCAACAAGTCAATATCGGTAAACTCGCCTCGGACAATCTGCACATTGGCGTTCTCAAACTTACTGCTGGAACGTGCAAAGACGGTGAGTTCGAAGCCGCGCTGCAGGCCCTCGTTTACAAGGGATGGCCCGGTTTTCCCGGTCGCTCCGAAAAGGGTAACTTTCATCTCTCTCTCAATTGCCGCTTCACAGCCTCAGGTGCTAGTGGCCCGATCAAATTTGATAGCATTGCATACGTGTTCGAACCACGGACAGTTGCTCCGAGCTATCGAGCGCTGTCGATGATCGAGCCGCCGTCGGGGGTAAGGCTGTATCCGGTCAAAAACTGGGCATCCTTACTCGCCAAGAACAGGACGACAGGCGCAATATCGTCTTCCGGCGAACCATAGCGGCCGAGCGGGTTGGTCGGCGGAGGGACGTTGGTTTCCGGACCCCATGTCTCGGCCACCGGCAGTACATTATTCACCGTGATCTTGTCGGGGCCCCACTCACGGGCAGCGGTGCGGGTGAGAGCGCGCACTGCCTCTTTGGCCATGTTGTACGGACCATATCCCACCAAGCCCAGGACACCAGCCATTGAGCCGAAGTTGATGACACGTCCTTCACCGCTCGCCTTGAGGTAGGGGTACGCCGCCTGCATCGTCCGCAGATACGCAATCGGTCCCATCTCGAAATTGCGCTGCAACTGTTCCGTCGACAGATCGGTAATGGAAGAGAACGGCGCGGATGAGTCGAAGGCATTGTTGACGAGGATGTCGATCCCGCCATAGGTAGCGACGACTTTATCCACCGCTGCCTTAATCTCGCCGGCATTGGCGATGTCGCAAAGCGCGCCGATTGCCGTTCCGCCATCAGCGCGAATGTCGGCAACGACCGCATCCACATTGGCCAGGGTGCGCGAAAGAACGGCCACTTTGGCGCCTTCTGCGGCAAACAGTTTTGCGATGCCGCGGCTGGCACCAGTGATGATCGCGACTTTTCCGTTGAGTCGAGCCATGGTTGATCTCCGTTAGTTGAGGGATGTTTGGCGCTCCGCAAATGGAGCGTAGGGGGACGGGGTCTCGCGAGCGATGTTCTGTGTTGCGAACGACGAAACGAGCAGCACAACGCCGACTACCGCAGGCAGCGCACCTCTCAGTTCACGGACGCCAAGGTGAGCCAAACCAGACAGCAGCAGGTGATAAAACATGCCGGCGTAGGCCAGGTCGCTTAGCGGCGCGCTGACGCGCGCCAAAATGGCGGCCACGCCCAGGAGCTTTACCGCAGTGAGAAACGGTACGAGATAGCCGGGATAGCCAAGGTCTGTAAGTGCCTGGACAACCCAAGCCCGTTTGGCTAAATACATCGTCGCGGAAGCGAGATAGAGCAAGGAGAGCAGCGCCGTGCTGATCCAGTACACGTAACTTTGAGTCATGAGGTTTCCTAAAGCTGGGGGATTGCATCGACACGCAACAGAATGTCGTCTAAGCTAAAAGTCAGCAAGTAGGATGAAAAACTGGTGGTTAGTATGGAAAAGAAGACTAATGGCGGCGATGAGATCAACATGCACGAGGAAATGCGCCGGGCATTTGCGCTACTGTCGGGAAAGTGGAAGCTGGAAATCATGTGGCTGCTCAACCAGCGGATCTATCGCTTTGGGGAACTGCGCAAGGCCATACCGGGGATCACTCAGCACATGTTGACGGCACAGCTTCGTGAATTGGAGGCGGATGGCCTAATATCGCGCACGGTGTTTGCTGAGGTGCCGCCGCGCGTCGAGTACGAGATCACGGCAAAGGCGCGCGGCTTGGGGGCCACGATGGAGGCGCTGACAGCGTGGTGGAATGAGTATGGGAGAAGTGTGCCGGCGAAGCCGACGTCGCGCGGGCGCAGGGCAAAGGGGAGTTAGCGCATCCGGCATGAGACTGCGTTTGCCCCGGCACCGGTTCGCATCACGCTCGCCAAGCGCAGGGGTGAGCATCGTCAACCCGCTAGTGAGGGAGAGTCTTAACGTGCCAGGAATTACACAAACTCCCGTCAACGGCGACCTGGAGTTCTCGTGCTTCGCATTGCGCGCCCCCATACGCCGGCACAACATGCAGTCAGAGGGCTATACCGCTGCTTGCCGTTGACCATCCCCAGCGACGAGCGGCTCAGAGCCGCAGCGGGCTCAATGAAAGCCGTAATCGATCAGTTGCCTGCCCGCGACGAAGCGCCCATCGTTGGAGGGTGCGCCGAGAACCACAGCGAAAACACGTCGCATCGCTTTGCCCTTGGCCACCGAGCGCTTTGCCGTGACCGCCAGGCAATAGCCTGCCTTGGCAGTATGGCCCGTCTTCAGGCCATCGATAGTTGGATCGTCCAGCAGCCGATTCTTGTTGTGTCTGGTGAAGCTGCCATAGCTGAAATCCCGCTGAGCGGAGAAGGCCAGGTAGACCGGAAAATCCTCCGTCAAGCGCACCGACAGGTGGGCAATGTCTCGGGCAGTCGAGTAGTGGTTTGGCGTGGTAATGCCGGAAGGGGTGGCGAAGTGACTGGCACTCAGCCCTAGACGATTGGCGTAATCGTTCATTTTCCCTAGAAATGCGTCCTCCGACCCGGCGACCGTACGGGCCAGGACCATTGCCGCATCGTTTGCTGAGACAACAATGAGACCCGTCAGTAGGTCCTGAATGCTGATGATCTGGCCGGCCTGGAGGCGCATGGTTGCCTCGTCGCCGCCCACATGAGCAAGGTCGCTGGCCTCCACACGCACCAACTGTTCCCACTTGATCGTGCTCGCCTTCAGGGCGTCAAGCACGACGTAGGCTGTCATCATTTTAGTTAGCGACGCGGGCTGTAGACGCTCGTCAGCATTCTTCTCGAGCATGACGCGATGCGAGCCGCTGTCGAGCAAAATGTAAGAGCGTGCTGCAATCTGTGGAGCCTGCGCGGCCGTTGCGGGGAGGGGGAGGGCGCCGAAAGCAAATGCCGAGGCGGCAAGAAAACGAGTGAAGCGCAAAAAAGGCATCAATGAACTGTCGTGCGTGGGCCGAGGCGTGAGGCCGCCTCGAGGAGAGCATTGTGTAGGTGACTACGCCTGGGCGGAGGACGCTAGCTGGACGCACCGTTTTGCAAGGACATCAGTTGGGTCCACTAGTGCGACGCTCGCGCTTCCGACCGGGAAGCTGTCGGTCTGCGAGAAAACGAGCGGGAGTTCGGTGCAGCCGAGGATCTGGACTTGCGCACCCTTATTTTGGAGGTGCTCGATGGCTGCCCGAAGCGACGCTGCACAGTGCCCCTGCGTGTAGCCAGCCTTCACGCCTGTCGGGCCATAGATTGCCTCCATCACCATCGCCTGGAAGTCGGGCGACGGTGTGATCAGTTCTAGCTGCCCTGCGGCAGCATCGTGATATACCCGACTCTCCACCGTGCCCGACGTCGCAAGAAGTCCAACTTTCGTTCCCTTTCCATACTTGCCGACGATGTGTCCGATGGTTTCCGTCAGCATGTTGACGATCGGAATCGAGAGATGCGGCTGAATCCGCTCAACATACGCATGGGCGGTATTGCAGGGGATCGCAATGGCGTTTGCCCCCTCAGATTCCAGACGTTTGCAGGTTGCGTAGAGTGCAACTGTCGGGTCCGCTTCGTGGCGCAGCAGATTTGCCGTGCGATCCGGGATTTGCGGATTCTGCTCCACGACCATCTTAATGTGATCCTGGTCCTTGGACGCGAGATTGGGTCGCCAGTGATCGGGAAGTTCTCCAGTGCCCTCAGCGTATGAATGCCGTAGTACGCGTCTGCCGGCACCTCGCGGTAGCCAAGCAAGTCATGCTCGCGCCGCGTTCCCTTGAAATCTTGTTGAATAGCCATCGCATTCCTCATCAGTGCGCCTTGTTTGCCAACCGGATTCTAGGAGCGCAATGGAATCCACTTTATGAGGATGTAAATTGAAACTATTCCATACCAGAATAGTTTTGCTTGGAGCGCCACATAGCGCACTTTATGCTGTACTTTGATGATCAGGATTCGCTTATTTCTTGCGTTTTCGGTCCATACATGGGGTTTACGTGGGCGTTCGGCTGCCCACTTGGGTACGTGTGACCCTCAGCGGCAAAGAGGTGCCAAATGCAACTGAAGTGGATCGAAGATCTTTTGGCGATCGAACAGACGCACAGCTTCTCCCGGGCCTCAGAGCTCCGATTTGTTACGCAATCAGCACTTTCTCGACGCGTAAAGTCGCTGGAAGATTGGGTTGGCGTCGAATTGGTAGACCGAGGCACCTACCCGGTCGAATTGACGCCTGCTGGCCGCAGGTTCTGCGAGCAAAGCAAAGAATCCGTCGGTGCCATTACGGAACTGCGTTCGGAACTGCGCCAGGAGGCAAAGATGCCAGGCCGTTCCATCCAGATCGCCGCCGGCCATACGCTCTCGTTGACGTTCTTGCCAAGGTGGTTGAAGCAGTTCCACCAACAAACCGGTGATTTCAATGCGCGAGTCGTCGCAGCGAACGTTCACGATGCCGTCGTCGCATTGGCTGAAGGCAGTTGCGACTTGATGATCGGCTATCACCATCCACTCGTGCCGATCCTGCTCGACCGCGACAAGTTCGCCGGCATCACGTTAGGCCATGAGGATTTCATCCCTGTATCTGCGCCAGACGACCGCGGCAAACCGATCTTTTCGCTGCCGGGCACGACCGACGCTCCGCTCCCGTACCTCGCGTACACGGCCACGACATTCATGGGACGCGTTGTCGATATGATCTTGAACAGCGCCGACGCACCGTACCATCTGCGTAGCTGCTACGAGGCGGACATGGCGATGTTGCTGATGAAGATGGTGGTCGAGCGATACGGCGTTGCGTGGTTACCGGTAAGCGCGGTTGCGGAGGAGATCGCAGCGGGACGCCTCGTCCAGGCGGGCCACGACACCTGGACTGCTCAATTGGAAATCAGGTGCTACCGGGCGATTGCCAACGCCAACCCTACGCTGCAAGACCTGTGGCAGTCATTGGACAATACTTCATCGTGTGAACACGTCGAAGATGATGCTCCAGTCTGAACAAGCGGCGAAGGGAAGGGGAGTCGCTGGGACCTGTTGGCAGAATGCGGGGAAGCAATGACCGCGGAATGGTTGCAAGGGTCATCCGTCGACACAGAACTAGAAAGGCCTACAGAATGCGCGCGTTCGAGATCGAGATCTCAAAGCCAACGAATGCTGACAGCTTCGAAAACATGTGCACGGATGTCTACGGTGTCGTGTTCGACGATCCGACTCCAAAGAGGAACGGCAGATCAGGGCAGAAGCAGGGCGGTGTAGACATTTTCGTTACATCAAGAGCCGGTCGAATTGGCATCCAGTGCAAGCGGTATGTCGATGGCGGGGTGACCACCAAGACAATTGATGATGAGGTTGCCGCGGCCGACGCGGCGGGTTGGAAGATTGTCCGCCTCATAATTGCCACGACAGCTGCAAGCGACACGGCGCTCGTCAAGCACGCACAGGAAGTCAGCGACCTTCGGCAGGCCAATGGCCAATTCTTGGTCGAAGTGGAATCGTGGACCGAGATATGCAACCACATCCAACGATACGACGCATTGCATCCGAAATACTCCCCAAACAGCGCGGGCGGTGCCATTGCGGTGCTACGTGAGCAGGGAGAAAGGACTGGGGCGCAGATCGCTGCCATGCCTGCGACGATGGAAGCAACATTCAAGGCGGCACTATTGCAGATGTTGCCTACAGGTCGGACAGATTCACCGAATGGGCTTGTGACGAGGCAGCTTGACAAGGTGAACGACCTGCTGCGCGGCCTGAAATTTCAGGCTGCGCAGGAGTTGCTTGCCACTCTCGAAACCGAGATCGCGAGCTTCGACAGACATCAGAAGGCGCGCTGGACTCTTCAGAATGGCATTGCACACTGGCAACAGAATCGTGAGGAGGTCGCTGCTGAGTGGTTTCTACGTGCCTATGACCTGTTTTGGGATGACGAGCGCATCGCCGCTAACAAAATCCGAGCGCATATCATCCAGGGAGACCTCAAGCTTGCCAACGCTGAAGGGGCACGCCTGCTAGGCCTATTCCCGCTTTCGCTCCATGTTTGGCTAGCGGCTACCAATGCTCGAATCTGCGAGAACGAGGACTTGACGGAAGCCGAATTGCCGGCGCGCTTCAGAGAAGAAGCAGATGCGCTGCAAATGATGGCCTACGCCTTTTATCGGCAACAGAGCGACTTGGCGGTAACCTACGCACGGCGAGCTTTACGCGCAAAGGATGCAGGCCTTTTCACCCGCAAAGGGGCCGCAGGCATCATCGTTAGCGTCGCAGGAAAGGACGGGATTTCCGCGGACTTCGACGCCTACGCCGAAGATTTGCGTGAGGGTCTCGATGAGGTAATCGCCGCGTTCGAGCCTGCGGCAACAGAACTATGGCGGATCGAAAATAGCCAGCACAGGGCCGAAGCTGCCTCGCACGTGGCGCTTGCCCACATGCTAACCGGCAAGCCTGGCGTGGCGCTCGCCATATGCGAGCGAATCGAAACGGAAATTCCTGAGTATGCCGATAACGTGGCCGCCCTACACATCGGATCCTTGCTCTTCCTCCGCCGGCACGAGGATCTTGTTAAATTTTCCATAGCCCACCTCAATGCGCTGGACGAAGACGGATTGCTCCTTGCGGCCGAAACGGCCGCAAACCGAGGCGAGTCCGAGGCATTTGCTCGCATCACTCACGCATTGCGCGAGCATGCGCCGGACGAGAAACCGGTTGTCAAGCTGCTTGAAATGGTGTGCGCGTGCAACTCCGGCCAATCCGAAAAGGTGGTCAAGGAAGTCAGTGAGACGCCCGCTGATGGCCTTGATCTGATTACACTCAGCGCCTTTGCGGGGCTGATGCTCAATGCCGGCCGTGACAGCGAAGCGCTCCGGTTTGTCGAGGTCATAAAGAAGCGAGTCTCCACCCATTCGAGTTCGCGCGAGCGTCTGATCGTCGCGGATATTTTGATTCGCGCCGATCAGTTCTCCGACGCCGTCGGCCTCTTGGAGTCGGTGGACCCCAGCGGCCGCAGCCTACCAATTCAGACGCGACGACTGCGTGCCCTATTGTTTGGTGGGTACCGGCGAAAGTCAAAAGACCTCCTGGAAAAAGTGCCACCCGAATGGCTTTCAGATGACGCCTTCCGCCGCCTAGCGATGGGCGTCGCACAAGAAGCCAATGACTGGAGCCAGCTCGAACTGCTTGCGAGACTGCATCGCGAGGCCCATCCAGAGCGGGCGGAAGCATGGGTCTTTTGGTACCAAGTTGTTCTTCATACCAGACCACCCGCACAAATCCGAAACGCCTTCAGCGAGGCGCCCGAGCGTCTTACGGGGACCCTGAAGCAGATCGCGCACTTGGCGGCGGCAGAGTTGCAGTATGGCAAGCCAGAGGTCGGGTACGCGCGGCTTTATCGCATGTTCCGCTCGAACATGGACGACGTCAGTGCCGCCTCCTCCTATCTAATGGGAGTTTTGATCGGTCACCGAGCCAGACACGGTAGAACACACTTTCCGGAGGTGAGGCCTGGCTCCATGGTGACGCTTGAGGGCGCGGACAGGAGCATCGTAAAAATCGTGATCGATCCTGCAGGCATGACGGATCTGCCGAAATCTGCGAGATTCCTTGCTGCGGACAGCCCGCTGGCGAAAACGATGCTAGGACTGGCATGCGGCGACACCGTTGACATCGAGGGAACGTTCGATGTTCGCAATTTCACGATTCGTGAGATCAGTGATGCTCATCAAGGACTGGGCGAGTACGCGCACGAACTCTTGTCGAAATCGCTAGAACCCGCGCCTGGTCTGCAGCTCTTCAGCCTGACCGAGAAAGAGGATGGGAACCTGGATGTCTCGCCCATCCATGACCGACTCAAGGCGCAAACGCAACGTAGCAAATCGGTAATGGAGCAATACGCCGAGAGCAAGCTTCCGCTTGGCTTGTGTGCGCAAATGCTCGGCGCCGACGGCATGCAAATGGTCTTCAGTTGGGACCAGCGCAACCCTCCGCTCGCAAGTGGTGTCACCACAGCGCCAGAGCTTGAGGCCGCAAGTGCATTGTTGCTCGACCAATCGTTCCCCGTTGTGATGGACGCGCTCACGCTGGCTGAACTTGTCCGCTTTGGACAGGGTGATCTTCTCTCAGTGTTGCCACGGGTGTATGTTTGCCGGGGGACCTACGATCGATTCAAACAAGCGGAAGTCGAGGCGTTGGATTCTCGCGCAGAGGGACATGCGGCCGATATAGATGGGCAGTTCGCATTCTTGCCTATCACGGAAGAGGCTCGCAAGTGGAAGGCAAGCCAATATACCGAAGCATTGAGGCTAATGGACGAACACTGCGAAGTTTGCCCGGTGTATGGGCCGGAGCAAATGCCTCACGAACTCATCCTTCTAAAGGATCTTCTCGATACAGATACCTATGACGCGCTCGCGTTGTGCCTCGAAAAGGGGGCAGCCTTGTTCTCGGTGGATGAACGCCTTAGGAACTGGGTCTATGGAGTGTTTGGTATCAAGGGTGTGTTCCCCTATCTCGTGGCGATGAAGGGCTTGCAGGACGGCAAGATCTCACGTGGTGATCACGCAGAGTTCGCCCTCAACTCGGCGCTGCACAATCGCACCGTTTTCGCCCTTCATGCAGATGACGTCTTTTGGGGACTCCAGCAGCCGCAGATGGCGGCGCGGACGCTTGAATTTGTTGCCACCCACCTCGCAACCGCGCTCAATCGCCGGTACGCGATCGGCCTAGCGCGCGACCTGATTCAAGGAATGCCAAACGTGTCCATGCAGTACGGCGCAGTTGTAGAGTTCGTGAAATTTATCGCCAATGGCTTGTTTCGCAGAAAGGATAACGTCACAGGAATGCGCGAGGGCTTTGCCCGATGGTTGCGGCAAGTAGCGGACATGTTGTTTGCTTATACCTCGCCGTATCCCGCTACACGAGAGATTCCCAGGGAAGACAAGGCTGAATTTCTCAACGTGCTGGAGCATGGCTTAGAAACGGGAATTGCATTGGCCGGGGAGGGCGGCGCGATAGAGCCGCCCGCGATCGGAGCGCTCTATTGCAGAACCGGCTTCGTCGTTCATCAGCCAAATGCGAAAGCGCTCACAAACGTCACGGTGTCACCGGCAACGGCAAGCTAATAGGACGGCGACGGGTCAACGCGTAGGGCAGGGCAGGCCAGCTTTCGTCGCATCACCTATACGTTGCGCATGAATGACGCACGTGCATTTGGCAATCCGCTGATATCGTGGCAGCAATGCGTGGCTAGTAGTCAATCATAAGCGTTCTGCTCGCGTCCACCGACGCTTTGCCGTGACCGCCAGGCAATTGGCTGCCTTGGCAGTGCGGCCCATCTTCAGGCTATCGGCGGCAGTTGGAATCTGCCCCCGTCTGCGAGATAGATGAAGCCCTGCTTCGCGATGGCATAATGGAAGCAGGCCTAGCCTACGAGGCCACCCCAATGTCTCATTGGTGGCCGCCAAAAGCCCGCGCAAGCGGGCTTTTGTTCGTCTCTATGGCTCAGAATTGCGCTGAAGGCGAACCTGAGCACTCGAGCGTGGCGCGATGTGTGAACGAGAAATAGCAGTTAGAGGATTTTCAGATTCAGCGCTAGTTGGCGGCGGCACAACACTCCACAGGCTCGTATAGCCGGTAACCCAGCCAGTGACAACGATGCCGAGACTATTCGCGTATCCATATGCCGAATGGTGGTGCCCTGGGCGGGTGCAGCGGTGCCGATATGCCGTAAGCTAAGCACTCATCCTTGGGATTGCGTAGACATTTTGCCGAGAATCTACGTTCATTCGACGATACGTGACCCTCAACCAATGGGGAGTTGCCTTCCTAAAACGGGCAGCTTCATCCGGATTTTTGTGTTCGATCCTGTCGGCAACGAGGTTCACGGCGTTTTTTACTATTCCATAGATTGAGTCCCGGCCTAACAGGCCGCTGAAATACCTCCGGTGGACGTCAGCGCGACAACTGGCTGAAGCGTTGATTTGAGGAACCCATCCAACTCCACTTTCATGCGCGGCGCAGATACCTTCACGGAAAGTTTGTTCACTATGCGGAGGCTGGATGATTTCGTGCCGAAGTCCCACCCGCTGCGCTCGATCCGCGCCATGGCCAACCAGGCGCTGGTAAAGATGGACCGGTTGTTCGCACAGATGTACGAGGACGATATCAAGGGTGGCCAGCCCAGCATCGCGCCGGAGAAGTTGCTGCGGGCCATGCTGCTGCAGGTGCTCTACAGCGTTCGCTCCGAACGCCAACTCATGGAGCAGACGCAGTACAACCTGCTGTTTCGCTGGTTCATCGGGCTGTCGATGGACGACACCGTTTGGGTGCCCACGGTCTTCACCAAGAACCGCGAGCGGCTGATCAAGCATGATGCGGTGATCCAGTTTTTCAACGAGGTGCTGGCCATCGCGCAGAAGAAGAACTGGCTGTCGGGCGAGCACTTCAGCGTGGACGGCACGCTGATTCAGGCGTGGGCAGGCCACAAGAGCTTCGTGCGCAAGGACGGCGGCGACGACAAGGACGACAACGACGGCGCCAACTTCAAAGGTCGCACGCGCAGCAACGAGACGCACGAGTCCAAGACCGATCCCGATGCCAAGCTGTACCGCAAGGGCAAAACTGCGAGTGAACTTCGCTATATGGGTCATACCCTGAGCGACAACCGTCACGGCCTGGTGGTGAGCGCCATGGTGACCAATGCGGACGGACATGCTGAGCGCGAGGCCGCGAAGGTGATGCTCAACGATGCCCGACAGGTGACGGACGACCCGAACACCGAAATCACGGTGGGTGCAGACAAGGGCTACGACGCGCAAGAGTTCATTCAAGCCTGCCTGGAACTGAAGGTGACGCCCCACGTGGCACAGAACACCTCGGGGCGCCGCTCGGCCGTTCCTGATGCCATTGCTTGCAGCGCCGGGTATGCCGTTTCGCAGCAAAAGCGCAAGCTGATCGAACAAGGCTTCGGATGGGTCAAGACTGTCGGGCGCATGCGCCAGGTGATGGTGCGTGGACTGAAGCGAGTCGACCAGATGTTCGTGCTGAGCATGGCCGCCTACAACCTCGTGCGCATGCGCTCACTGGGACAAATCCGTCCGCAGTTGCAGTAATCGCGGTAATGAGGCCGGAATCGGGCGCCAAACCGCCGAAAAAATCGATGTAGGGACGTCCCGCTTCCAGATTGTGAAAAATCGCAAGCCTACTGCCTTGCAGGGGGAAGCCTCGCCTCTTGTACGGGGAGTACTTCAGCAACCTGCTAAAGGAACAGCTTGCTCGTCTCCGTGGAGCCGGGATACCAAGGGCGTTGCTGACGGAGGAGGAGGAATGTGGATACCACGTGCCGCCAAGTATCTGTAAATGGCATACTTGGCCGAAGGATTCAGGACAATCTTCCTTGCCTGCTGCCCGCTCGCGTTCCTTAAAGAAAGCGACCACGTTTCATCTCCGGAGCTTGGTGACTTGTAGCAAAACAAATCGGACAGGCGGATACAGGCCAACTCCTCCCCGCGGATGCCAGTGTTTCCCATGAACCGAATTACGAAGAGCATCCGCTCGGCCTCGTCATGCGCTGGATGTCCGACTGGAAACTTCTCGCACTCTAACTCGAGCTCTCGGAGTAATCGAACAAACGACAAAAGGGGCAGGGATCTCGAGGGCTTTGTGGATCCCATGGCACTTTTCTTCCGACGGATTCGTCGCTCGCGGAAGAGGTTATATTGGATGTGCCGGAAATCGACCAGAAACGAAAATAAACTTTCCAAGACGCGAAATGCGAATGAGCAGCTCGCGTCCGACAAAGCTCCCTCGAACGGCCGCCAATCTCCGGCAGTACGACGCCGATTGCGCATTCCGCACCAGGAGTCTGGAGGATCCCGGAGAAATGCATCATAGAAGTCTAGGTCTGACGGGGTGATTTCGGCCAACAGCTTTCGATCGATGAAGAGCGCCCAGCAGTAAAACCTATGGACTTCCTTCTCATAGGCACGCTCCGTAGCATGGGTAGCAAATCCAGACAGCCACTGCAGTACAGTCCCCAGCTCCTGATACGCGCCATCATGTAAAGCGCGATCGACGGGATCGCAAGGATGCCCTGGTTGGCATAGAGTTCGGAGATCCCTCAGGGAAGAAGGAAACGGTGAGATGCTTAGCCCATCTTCTTGAGCGGCCATGTAAACTCCTGCGGCACGTATGCGTTGGACATCATCGCACGGGTCGAAGGCATTCGGCCGATAACAAAACTGTGGGCAGTAAGGGATGCAAATGAAAAAGTATGTTTGTTTTGGCGCGTATGAGCCGAAGAGCATTCGGACACGTATTTACGTCGCGATCAAACATAGTTTTGCGTCTTTCGACTAGCAGCGTTGGGGGCGCTGGGCGGATCGCAGGTGCTGGCTATCTGTTATTTAACATAAGATACATTATGCGAAAAAAAGCTGTAGCGGCAAAGTTGTAATGTCCGGTTCTGGCAAAGTTCAAATGTCCGCCTGAAATCCTCTAACGTAAAGTTGTCCGGTAACTCGACGTAAAAGTGTCATGCATTGATCTATGAGGCACTTTTTATCTTTTCCGTACGGCTTTACGTCGCGGTTTAGCTGCCTGACTTGGGTTCGGGCGCGGATTTTCTTCCCGTTCGGGAAGATCCAAGCGGCACAGTCTCTACAAGCACGCAAAACTTCCCGCTCGGGAAGAAATCTTCGGCTGAGAGGTCCTGGACGGTTTCGACCCGGCCATCTCACGTTCGGGTGTCAGCGCTCTGGCTCACGTTCAGGTGGCAGCGCTCTGGCAGCCGTGCGTGGCTCCCTCTAAGGTCACTTCGGCCAACATTCTGACTCGCCCACTGAAAACCGCTTTACCATCACAGATGGGAACGGAACGGGCTGTCTTAGCCAGAACTGCTATGTCACTGCAACAGAAGATGCGGCTCTTGTCGGCCTGGCTGCCGGCCGGGCTTCCTTACGTCGAGACTGAAGTCGGCTCCTACCTCTACCTGCATGACGTCCCGTACGAGTTGGAGAGCATCCTTGCTCGTTGGCTGCTTCTGCAGCCTGATCTTACCGACAGAGATCTCTCAACTTGCGTTCTGGTCGAGGGTGGCAAGGGTTTAGCCATTACCCGGGAAGGATGGGAAAGTTTCCTCTGCTGGCTCGTCGAAACACTTCGAGCCAAGCTTATCGACATGGAGCAAGCCCAGTAGCAACGCCTTCGTGCCCCCCTTTTCGGTCGCCCTCCGTCTTTGATACGGAAGGCGCGTCGCATTAAGGTGCCCATCCGGTGAACCAATCAGGCAAGGAACCACTATGTTGCGGGTACGCATTGAACTGCTGCCAGACGGCGATGAGGAAGCAGCTACGCTGCTTGCTGCTGTCGATATCAGCAATGACGGTAGCGGTACGCAAAGTACCGGGCATTACAACGCCGTCTTGAAGGAAGCGTGGCGAACTGCAGGAGACCAGCAAGCCATCTATACCACGGAAGCCAAAATTCACGATGTGGACCGCGAACTCATCAGGCCGGTCCAACTCGTTAGCATCGCGCTGCAAGTCCTCGCCCCGGTGAAGCGAACAACCGCGACCTCTTTAGATTCGTGGGGAGAAATCGTCCGCGGGCCCGAGTAGTCCTTCATGAGGACGTTTGCGGAGTCGCCGGGCCAAGCGCTGCCTAAACCGCCCGCCCTGCATGGTTATGCAATGCAAAAATCGCACAACCGTTATGTTCAATGATCCTGCTGGGCCACCTGCCGGCGGGAGGCGAAATTTCTTGCAGCGTTTGTTGAAACATAACTGTTGCCATCGCACTGTCTGACATGTCCATTCGTTCTGCCGCCCCCGCGCTCGCTGCTGCACTACTGTTCGGAGCAAGTACGCCGCTGGCCAAAACCCTGACGGGTTCTGTCTCGCCACTGTTGCTAGCGGGCCTGTTGTATCTGGGGAGCGGTTTGGGTCTAGGTGGATACCTGCTTCTAAGACGGCTTGCTCGGAAGCCTGCTAACCAGCCGCCATCGCAACCGCCAATCCCACGTCACGAGATTCCATGGCTGTTGGGAGCGATCCTGGCTGGCGGCGTTGCTGGTCCGGCGCTTCTGATGACCGGCCTTGTCGTCACGAACGCCGCCTCTGCCTCGCTCCTGTTGAACGTCGAAGGCGTCTTCACCGCGCTTATCGCCTGGATTGTGTTCAAAGAGAATGCCGACCGGCAAATCGTGCTCGGCATGATCGCCATCGTTGCCGGAGGCGTCCTGCTGTCCTGGCAACCAGAGGCCGCCGCCTTGTCCCCGGGTGCGCTGCTTATCGTCGCAGCCTGCGGATGCTGGGCAATCGACAACAACCTTACCCGCAAGGTGTCATCGAATGACGCCGTCCTGATCGCGTGCCTGAAGGGCTTGGTGGCAGGTGCATGCAATACCGGATTCGCACTGGCAGCCGGCGCCAAGCTGTCGGCCGGACTACCGCTGGCATCGGCGCTGCTGATCGGATTCGTTGGCTATGGTGTGAGCTTGGCGCTGTTTGTGATCGCGCTTCGCCACCTTGGTACCGCCAGGACGGGGGCTTACTTCTCGGTGGCACCACTGTTTGGCGTGGCGATCTCTTTCGCGTTATGGCCGGAGATACCCAGTGTCCTGTTTTGGCTTGCTGCAGCGCTGATGGCGTTAGGCGTGTGGCTGCATCTGCGGGAACGGCACGAGCATGAGCATATCCACGAGGCGATGGAACACACCCATGCCCACCGCCACGACGAACATCACCAGCATGAGCATGATTTTCCGTGGGACGGGTTGGAGCCGCACACGCATGCCCACAGGCATGCCCCGATAGTTCACAAGCATCCTCACTATCCGGATATTCATCACAGACATTCGCACTGAAGTGGCCGAGATGAATACCGTTCTTACCTAGGCTTCTTCTGCGATCAGGAACCTTTTGGGGTTCTTGCCAAGCCATGCCGGTTGGCGACCACGGCCGGACCAAGTCTTTTCTTTTGACACGATCATCAGGGGCGCTCAATCCAATAGGAAAGCCTCAATGTAATGCCACTTGAATTCAAGGAAAATTGGGCCAGGAGGATCAACGTGAAGCAATGACCGATAATAAGTGAGAGAAGATGCTGCGCTGACTTTTTCGGGTCATTAGGATCCACTATGGTGGAAGCCGGAGGCATCCCTTGGCTGGCTCGCTGGCGGGCCCGTCAAAGCTGGCTGCCGCTGACTATCCTTTGATGTCGTGCGAGCCACATTGTCGAACGAAGTCCACTCTCGGATTTGCCCTACCCTCGGGAGGCATCTTGGACGGTGAGGTCTGTGTGCAGGACAGCATCAGCTCTTCCATCAAGTTTGCGAAAAGTCCCTCACAGCCGCGGCGTGGCCATAGCTTCGAGCGGAATCGCTCGGCAGGCTGGCGACCACTGGTGCGAAAGCCGCGCTGCGATGCAGCACAGTCTTAACTTGCTTCCGGCAAAAAATCAGTTTAAGGTGGCCCCTCGGTGTGCGCGTCCTGCGTGTCCCTGACACCGGCGAGTCCATTTCCATTCCCCTCATCCTTCGTGGAGTTCGATCCACGGACCAGCTATCGTAGGTTCCATTTTCCGACCCCGGCAAAGGAGGCCACCATGCTAAGTTCGCACGAAATCGCTGCGCTACTCTTGCTTGGCGATGCGCACGATATCGATGATCTCGAACCTGATCAATTGGACGGCTTGCTAGCCCACAAGCTGGTCACGATGGAACACGGGCATGATAGTGGCAGTGCTTATCCTCGCCTGACCAGCCAAGGACACTCGATGCTCGAAGCCGTCCGCAGCATTCGATAAGGGCTTGGTTTTACCGCCGCGCCCCGGCAACCCAACCCCCACGTACGTCTGGGCCCTCTGGACGGCGGTAGTCTGACGCCGTTGCTCATCCTCAATTCCCGTCCAATGGCCTACCTCCTCGCTTGGGCCGCGCACGCCATCTTTCGCGCGGACGGACTATCAATTCATGATATGTGGCAGTGATTTCCGACAAAAGTGGGTTGACCCGTCTCTATCGGATTGATTGCCGCTAATGCGGGAATGCGTTAGGCAGTCGCTTCGCAGGCATTAGCTGCGGGCGAGGTCAGGCGTAGACCTGGGGCGTGGCGCACCAGTTAGAATACTCTTGCGTCTGGCCCCGATGCCCTGCCCTGTCCGGCGGGTGCCTTCCGAACGTCCTTTCTTTCCTGATGCTTCGACCCTAGCTCTTTCGCCAGCATGCCTCCTGCCCTTCTCCAGGATTCCGACACCCAACTGTTGCGCGAGCGCGCCGAGACGATCCTATGGATCAAGACGCAAATGGCCAGATATGGCCTGCATCTGGCCGACCTGCAGAACGCAGGCTGCTTTTCTGAAGGAGCGTCGCTCGCCAATGCCTCCGCCCGTCCGATTTGCTTCCGAGACGCTTATGGCCACGCGTGGGATGGTCACGGCGATCTGCCGGACTGGCTGCAGCGCGCCGTGAACGCTGGCCAGTCGATCGAGCATTTTCGTGTAAAGCCATAGGATGCGCTTATCGCGGCTGTGATTGTCGGCATGACTTTGCGGACCAGCGCACCGCTTGCTTCACCTTGCATAGAAAGCCAAGAACAGTTCCCAGAACTCCATGCCAGTCGATACTTCTTCGAGAGCGATGCATTACGACCGTACAGGTGCGCAGCGAATCATCGAGGCTTACCGTGAGATCTTTCCTCGCATTACCCCGGAGTTAGCGAGCTACTGGGATACCGCGCGGACGCGTCCATGGTCATACCTAACGTCGGATTTCCATCGGGCAACGCTCGAAAAGTACGAGTCCTTCAGTACAACCGTGGAGAAACTCGATACCGAGGTGCAGAACGGCCGCGCCATATCGGCGCCGGCGCTGGCCGCCCGCATGGTAGCGCTCTGCAGGCAGCACGACCTTGGCTTTAGCTTCGGCATCAGTCCCTGGACGGACCACGCTCTGCATCGCACTTACGGCAAAGCCCCGGTGCGCCGCCTGGTGATCATCGTGGGCCACGACTGGTATCCGATCGTGCCCAAGCGTGAGGGTAAGCCACACAGGCTGAACTGGCCCATGCGGCAGGATGGCCTGCATCTCTTGCCAGACAACGACGAGTCCGTCGCAAGGCGCTATTTCGCCGCCGTGACCGAGCCCCTATTGTCCGGGAAACTGGGCACGCTCCTGTTCGTCAACATCTACCCGGACTACCGCGCGCCCGATGAACGCGTCACTGGCCCTGTGAAAGCGGGCTACGCTGGCTGTCTGAACGGCTTCGAGGCGTTACTGGCCGGTACGCGCCCGCATTACCACCCTGACGACGTAACGATCATGTCCTGGGGAGACTCGCCCTGGCGACTGTTGAGACAACGCACGCGGGTCCACCGGCCGGGGGGAATCATGGCCATCACCGAGCAGTTAGCTGGCGGAATCCTGGAATTTCAATCCGGTGGCCACGCATATCAGTATCTGCCATTCGCCCATCCCAGCGAAGCACGCAATGCCCACATCGCCTTCCATCTGGATCATCAACGTTTGGGGTTCGCGAGATTGGGATTTGGAAGCCCCATGGCCACCCCTGTGAATGGCTGTCTAAAACCGGCACTAAACGGCGGCGCGGCTTAAAGATGCGGAGCAACTCCTGCATTGCAGGATTGTCTCGAGGTCTTCTGATTCGATATTGAAGGTGGCCACCGGGCGCGTCGGAGCGAGCCCGTAGGGCGAGTGCAGACGCGCCCGGTGATGGGCATTCCGCAAGGTGGTGACGTCGCAGTGGGGATGCGGTAAAAAGGTTGGCTTTACCGCCGAAAAGAAACAGGCACGACACCGGTCCAAACCGCCAAGTTCATCCCGATGTCGTGCCCCACTCGTGCCAAGGGCGCGCGTGCCGAGCCAGTATGGCACGGCTCGTCCATCCCGTCGAGGCCGTTTCGGCATGACTGGGGGATCGCCGATGCCGGCCACGGGCCGCCTCTTTGTGTGCGCCCATTGCCGGGCGCAGGTCGTTGTTTGCCGCCGCTGCGACCGCGGTCAGATCTACTGCAATGGCGGCTGCTCGCAAGCAGCGCGTCGCGCCAGCCTGCGCGAGGCCGCTCAGCGCTATCAACGCAGCCGCCGCGGCCGCTTGGCGCACGCGGAGCGGATGCGCCGCTACCGCTGTCGCCAAAAGAAAGTGACGCATCAGGGTTCCGCCGCGCAGGCCGCCGATGCTCTACTGCCGCTGACCTTGACGACGCCGGCCAGAGCACCGGCGCCCGCTGGCGCCTCAACACCGGTGCCTGAGCATTGCCACTTCTGCCGTTGCACATATTCGGGCTTTGTCCGCCTCGGACCACTGCGTCGTCGGGTCTTCCGTGATGTTCGTACGACTGACCGCACAGGACACGACCCATGACCATTGGAGTAGAACTTGAAGCCCAGATCCTGCGTTACTACCACGTCGAGAAATGGCGCGCCGGCACCATCGCGCGCCAGTTGCATGTGCACCGCGACACCGTCCAGCGTGTGCTGGCGCAGGCCGGCCTGCCCAGGATTGGCAGCGTGCAGCGGCCGTCGCAGATCGACGCCTACCTGCCATTCATCCATGAGACGTTGAAGAAGTTCCCGTCGCTCACGGCCAGCCGCCTGTATGCGATGGTGACCGAACGCGGCTACCGCGGGAGCCAGCACCACTTCCGGCACATGATCGCGCTGCACCGGCCGCGCCCACAGCCGGAAGCCTATCTGCGTCTGCGTACCTTGCCGGGCGAACAAGGGCAAGTCGATTGGGGTCACTTCGGCCATCTGCAGATCGGCCGCGCACGCCGGCCGCTGATGGCCTTCGTGATGGTGCTGTCATGGTCGCGGCAGATCTATCTGCGCTTCTACCTTGATGCACGCATGGACAGCTTCCTGGCCGGCCATGCCGGTGCCTTCGAAGCCTGGTCCGGCCTTCCCAGGGTCCTGCTCTACGACAACCTGAAGAGTGCCGTGCTGGAACGCCAGGGCGATGCGATCCGTTTCCATCCGACACTGCTCGCGTTCGCGGCGCATCACCGCTACGAGCCCCGGCCGGTTGCCGTCGCCCGTGGCAACGAGAAGGGGCGCGTCGAGCGCGCCATCCGCTATGTACGCGAGAGCTTCTTCGCCGGACGCACCGTGACCGACCTCGATGAGCTCAACGCCCAAGCCGCCCATTGGTGTGCGGGACTTGCGGCCGATCGTCCCTGCCGGGAAGAACCGACGATCAGCGTACGCGAGGCGTTCTCCCGCGAGCAGCCCAGCCTGCTCGCCTTGCCGGAGAATCCCTATCCATGCGAACTGCAACTGGCTGTCAAGGTCGGCAAGACACCGTATGTGCGCTTCGATCTGAATGACTACACGATCCCGCATACGCATGTGCGACGCACGCTCACGGTGCGGGCCAGTCCCCGGCAGGTACGCATCCTCGATGGCACGGAACTGCTCGCCACTCATGAGCGCAGTTACGATCGCGGCGCGCAGATAGAGATTGCCGCGCACATCAATGCCTTGGTCGAACGCAAACGCGAAGCCCGCCACCATCGCGGACTTGACCATCTGGCTCGGGCGGCGCCGGCCAGCCAGGCGCTGCTGCAGCGCGCAGCGGAACGGGGCGGCAATCTGGGCAACATCACCACCCACCTGCTGCGGCTGCTCGACCGCTATGGCGCCGCTGAATTGCAAGCGGCGATCGAGGAAATCCTCGCCAGCGATGCGGCGCCTCACCAGAATCCGGTGCGCCTGGCGCTGGAGCGCCGGCGCGAGGCGCGCCAGGCACCGCCGCCCGTGGGTATCCATCTACCTGAACACGTCCGGCACAAGGACAAGCTGGTGATACCCCACCGCCTCGACATCTACGATCAGCTCACGGGAGATGCCAATGAACACGCCTGAGAACCTGCAAAGCCGTGCGAACGCCTTGCGCCTGCATGGGCTACTGGCACACTGGCCGGAGGTCGCCGACGCCGGCTGGGTGGCGCCGCTGCTGCAATGGGAAGAAGAGGAGCGCTCGCGCCGCTCGCTGGAGCGACGCATCCGGGATGCCCGACTGGGCAACTTCAAGCCCTTGTGCGACTTCGACTGGGCCTGGCCGACGCGCTGCGACCGGGCCGCCGTCGAAGAATTGATGTCGCTGGAGTTCGTCAAGGACTCGGCCAACGTCGTGCTGATCGGCCCGAACGGCGTCGGCAAATCGACCCTGGCGCTGAATCTGGCCTATCAGGCGCTCGTCCAAGGGCACACAGCGCTGTTCACCACCGCCGGCCAGATGCTCGGCGAGCTGGCCGCCCTCGACAGCGATTCGGCCTTGCGTCGACGCCTGCACCGCTATGCCTCGCCGGACGTTCTGGTCATCGACGAGGTCGGCTACCTGTCGTACTCGAACCGACATGCCGATCTGCTGTTCGAGCTCATCAGTCGCCGATATGGCGCCACCAGTACGGTGGTTACAACAAACAGACCATTCGCCGAATGGTCGGAGGTGTTCCCGAACGCCGCCTGCGTCGTCTCGCTGGTTGACCGACTGGTGCATCGTGCCGAAGTCATCGCGATCGAGGGCGAGTCGTATCGCGTCAAGGAAGCGCGTGAGCGGGCCGATCAGCGAGCAAAGAAACGCAGCGTGGCCCGGGCGGAGAAAAAGCCATCATGACGCATCTGCACCTGCCTTCAGGAATCACCAACGGGCTGGACTTCCTGATCCCAGACAACTGGTCCCCAGAACAGGCCCTCGCCGTCGTCGAACTCATCGACGATCTACGCGAGCGAATCTGCGCGCACTACCAGCTCGCACTGCATGACCTGCTGCGTGAGCAGCGCTCGCTCTCCGAGAAAAGCCTCGACGATCCGTTCTAGCCTGCACCATCCAACCCAAACAGCAAGGGGCCGCATGCGGCCCCTTGCTGTTGACCTTCTGACCCAACCATACGCCGCCATTTACTGTCGCTTTTACACCGCCGTCAACACCACCGTCCCCGCGACCCCTACACCGACGGCGGACGCGCCGCAGTCAACGACATTTACGCCGGCGGTGCACGCATCGACAAGCGCGACGTGTTCACCGACGGCGCACGCCTCGGCCAGCGTGACGTATTTACCGACGGCTCGCGTATTGGGCCGCGTGATGTGTTCACCGATGGCGCACGCGGAATTTGACGCAAGCCGTCCCTGAAACTCAGACCGACCTCTGTGGGGGAGCCAGGCACCCGTCAGTTGCTTGGCTCTTGGTGCTCTTTCGCTTTATCCCGATGGCGAAAGCTTCCGAAGCTTGCCCTCCCCGGAGGGCAAGCTTTTTTTCCCTCCATCGGCGTCAATCCGGTGCCGTTCATGATGCGGTGGCGCGTGCTACAACTTCCCATCGCCTCGTGTATTGCTAAGCGGCAGAACCGACGCCAATGACGATGAAAAAGGCCCCGCATTGTGCGGGGCCTGTAGTTCACCGGTTCAGCAACGTTCAGCCACCTGTGAAGAGGTCGCTTCTATCAATATAGACGCGCACGCCAGCGCTACCCGGCAGATCCGGCATCAACAAGCCAAGGTCCACACTCGTATCCCTGACCATCTGGGCGAAGGTCCATGCGACGATCTTCTCGCCGGCCCGAAACGCCACCGTCTCGCCAGAGTCCACGTTGACATACCGCATCCCTGGCTTCACGTCGATAATGCGACTGGCCTGAGATTGGCCGGCTGGATCGCCATACAAGGTCGCGTGACGCTTCGCCATCGCCTGCGCCGTCGCCGTCGACGCAGGCACGCCCGGTTTCAACCCGGTCATTTCCAAAGCATACGAAGCCGACATCCCACCCAACAGCAACGCCGCAAACAGCAAGGCGTGTTTCTTCGTTTTCATAGTCATCTCCTTTCTAGAGACTTCGTTGATCTATGAAAACGAGTGTATAAATTGTACGCATGCTGCAGCCTTGCCCGGCGATTACAAATAGGCAATCGGGCTCATTGCACCACTCTACCCAACGACTGGTCGGTCCTGACTCGGCCTACCCACCGAAACCCGCGCTGAGGCTTCAGCACCGTTGAGCGGGAAGCGCAATGTAAAGCGTGTCTTCCCATCCAAGCCGCTCACGGCTGACGCGTCGCCGCCATGGAGCTCCATGATCGACAGGACGATGGCCAGGCCCAGCCCCGTGGACTGTGACGAGTTGGATCTCGCCCTATCCCCACGGAAGAACCGATCAAAGATGAGGGAAAGTTCCCGCTCCGGGATTGGGTCTCCAACGTTCGTGATGTCGATGCAACAATGTGCCGCTTCGCGGCGCACCACCAGATCTATCATCGAATTCGGCCACGCATGACGGACCGCATTTGACAGAACATTGTTGATCGCACGCTGGAACAGAATGGCATCAGCGACCAGGGTGGCATCCCCGCTTACCCTGATTACGACGCTTCGCTCCTCTGCAAGCACCGAAAAGTAGGCGGACAACTTGCGAAGTTCTGCATTCAACTGGAGTTCCGTCAACTCGAGCGCCACATTGGCACTGTCAGCTCGCGCGAGGAACAACATCGCATCGATCATCCTCGCAAGTCGCTGGTATTCGACCAGGCTTTCCTCCACCAAGGCGACATACTCGGGCCCGGTGCGGTCTCGTGACAAGGCGACCTCGGCATGTCCAATGAGGTTGTTAAGCGGCGTGCGCAAATCATGGGCAAGATCGGCGGAGAACCGCGACAGCTTCTGATAACCATCCTCGAGGCGTTGCAGCATCGCATTGAACGCAGAGGCGATATCACGCACTTCGGTGGGCTTGGGTGGCATGTCCACCCGGTAGCTCAGCCGTTCCACACTGATCCGGTTGATCTGCTTGATAAGTACGTGCGCCGGCTCCAGCTCACGGCGCGTAATGGCCGCCCCCACCAGGGCCGTCAATATCACACCGACGGTGGTACCAAGCACGAGCGTCGTCCGGAATCGCGCAGTCACCTGCTTCCTGTCCTCGCCAGACTTCGCCACGAACACCGTCGCCCGCGTACCGTCTCGCCCCAACACCGCATCGGCGGACTGGAACATGAGCGATGACTTTCCCGTGACCGCCGCTTGGTCAGTGCCTTCCAGCAATGCATCGTTGCCCGTGCGAAACAAAAGCCGGCCATCCAGCGCCGTGACGCGAACGATGAGGTCCGAGTAACCTCGCACCAGATCATCGAAGCGATGCTGCGCCGCCGGGACGCCCTGCACCCCGTCCACCTCGCGCAAGAAATGCTCGACCTGTTCGAGTTTTCCCTTTACAACCTCATCGTCTCTGGCCTCGAGTTGCGCGGCGAGCGAGTAGTAAGCAAAGGCGCCCATGCTGGCCAGCGCGATAGACAGTACCAATGCAAAGAAGAGCCCAAGCCGCCTCGTCAGTGACAGCGGGGTTATCGAAGTCCCGGGCCTCATTCCGTCACCGGCCGCGCTCTGGGTCGAGGACATAGCCCATTCCCCGTACGGTATGGATCAGCTTTTGATCGAAGGGATCATCCACCTTGGATCTCAGGCGCCGGATCGCGACGTCAACGACATTGGTATCCGTGTCGAAGTTGACGTCCCAGACCTGGGACGCGATCGTGGTTCGCGACAGCACCTCCCCTCTCCGGCGCATGAGCAGGTGCAACAGCGAGAACTCCTGATTCGTCAATTCAATGCGGGTAGTTCCCCGGAATACCCGCCTTCCAAGCACGTCGATGTCCAGATCGGCAATGCGCAATCGCTCGGACTCCTTCGAGGTGCTTTGGCGCAAGCAACGCCGGATACGGGCAAGGAGCTCGGCAAAGGCGAAGGGCTTGACCAGGTAATCGTCTGCCCCCAACTCGAAGCCTCTGACACGATCCGCCACATCATCCAGCGCCGTCAGAAACAGTACGGGTGTCTCGGACTTGGATCGAATGGACTTGATGACCGTCCACCCGTCCATACCTGGCAGCATGACGTCCAGGATGATGACGTCGTAGTCGGTCTCTTCCGCCATGTGGAGCCCATCGCCACCATTGTTCGCGATGTCGACCACGAAACCCGACTCCGACAATCCCTTCTGCAAATACTCCGCAGTACGCGGTTCGTCTTCTACAACAAGTACCCGCACCTTAGTTTCCTCCTGCAGCAAGCGACTTCGATCCGACCAGTGCTGGCGATGCATTGAAATGCTGAGCTGCATCCGCTTGTTCGCATGGTGCCAGTTCGAACTGAATGGTCACGTGCGTGATATCGAATTTGTCAGCCAGCATCTGCTTCAATTCCGGTAGCACTTCCATTTCCGGGTTGACGGCCGTGTCATTCACGACATGAACCGTCAAGCTCGCCTTGCCGCTGGTAAGTGCCCAGATGTGGAGGTCATGGAAGCTTTTTACCCCGGGCGTCGCCAGAATTTGCTTCTCAACCTCTGCCAGATCCACGTCATCGGGTACGCCTTCGAGCAGCACATTCAGGCTCGACTTCAGCAGGATCCAAGTGCGAGGCAGTACCCAGAGGCCGATCAGCACCGCAATGGCGGAGTCGACCCACGCCCAGCCCGTGAAGCGGATGATGATCGCATCGGCGATGACGCCAACCGACCCGAGCAGATCGCTCCAGACTTCCAGATAAGCACCCTTCACGTTCAGGCTGCTGCTTTGCCCGGAGGACAGCATGCGCATGCTGATGAGATTGATGATCAGGCCCAGCACAGCCACGACGAACATGCCGGTTGACTCAATCTGAGGTGGCGATTTCAGCCGCAGGTAGGCTTCGTACAGGATGTAGATAGCCACACCGAACAGCAGCAATGCGTTAAAGGCCGCGGCAAGAATCTCAAAACGGTAGTAGCCAAATGTCCGCTTCTTGTCCGCGGGTCGCTTGGCGATCGCAATAGCAGCCAGTGCGATGGCCAGTGCGACGGTGTCCGTGAGCATGTGCGCGGCGTCGGAGATCAACGCCAGGCTCTTCGTCATGACACCACCGACCACTTCGGCAATCAGGAACGTACCGGTCAGCGCAAGGGCGATCTTGAGCGATCGCTCGTTGCCACCGGGATGGTCGTGTGAGTGACCTGCGCCCATAGAAACTCCTATAAAAATTGGGCGGTACGATGACCGCCCAAGGATTTACGTCATGCAGGCTGGCGGCCTTGATCCGGTTGATGCGTCTGAGTGACTGGCTCGCGAGTATCTTCCGCGTCCTCATCCTTGCGGTGAGCAAGTCGATAGAGCACCGGCAACACCAGTAGGGTCAGCGCCGTGGACGACAAGATGCCACCGATTACCACCGTTGCGAGGGGACGTTGCACCTCAGCGCCCGTACCGGTGGCGATGGCCATCGGCACGAAACCCAGGGATGCCACCAGGGCCGTCATCAGCACCGGACGCAGTCGCGTCAGGGCGCCAACTCGGACCGCGCTGTCGAGGGAATGCCCTTCTTCGCGCAGCGATCGGATAAACGACAGCATCACCAGACCATTGAGCACCGCCACCCCGCACAGCGCGATGAAGCCCACCGCTGCAGTAATGGACATCGGAATGCCGCGTATCCACAGGGCAAGAATCCCGCCAGTCAGCGCAAAGGGAATGCCCGTGAAGACTAGCAAGCCATCCTTGATGTTGTTGAACATCGCAAACAACAGTACGAAGACCAGCAACAGCGCCACCGGCACTACCACCTGCAGGCGGGTGGTGGCGGACTGCAGTTGCTCAAAGGTGCCACCCCATGTCATCCAGTAGCCAGCCGGGATCTTGACCTGGCTTTGGATAGCCGCTTCCGCCTCGGGCACGAATGAACCAATATCACGTCCACGAACGTTGGCACTGATCACGATGCGGCGCTTGCCGTTCTCGCGCGAGATCTGGTTCGGGCCGGGCGCCATTTCCAGCGTCGCCACCTCGCTCAATGGGATAAACGTCGTTCTCGCGTCCACTCCTTTTGGCAACGGAATCGGCAATCGGCGCAGAGCCTCGACCTCGCCGCGCACAGCTTCGGGCAGGCGGACCACGATATCGAAACGACGATCGCCCTGGAAGAAGGTTCCGGAATCACGGCCTCCGACGCCCGTTGCCACCGCGTCTTGCACGTCGCTCATGTTAAGCCCGTATCGCGCCGCCTTCTCCCGATCGATCTTGACCGTCAGCATCGGCAAGCCGGTGGTCTGTTCTACCTTCACCTCCTGCGCGCCGGGGATGCCCTGCAGCACGGCCGATACCTTCTTCGCCGTCTCGCTGAGCACGTTGTTGTCATCGCCGAAGATCTTGACTGCGACGTCCGAGCGGACCCCGGAGATCAGCTCGTTGAACCGCAGCTGGATCGGTTGGGAGAACTCGTAGTTGTTCCCGGGGATCTTGCCGGCTTCCTCCTGGATGGCGGACAGCAGTTCGGCATGTGTTTTCTTCGGCTCTGGCCAATCCTTCTCAGGCTTGAGCATGATGTAGCCATCCGAAATATTCGGCGGCATCGGATCGGATGCAATCTCCGCCGTACCTGTCCGCGCAAACACGCGCTCGATTTCGGGGAATTTTGCCTTGAGGGTCGTCTCGATCGTCTTCTGCATCTCCACGGACTGCGACAGGCTCGTGCCAGGAATGCGCAGCGCCTGGATGGCAATGTCGCCTTCGTTCAGATTGGGGATGAACTCGCTGCCCAGGCGGGCCGCAATGGCCACGCACAGAACAATTGACACCGCGGCAAACGTCAATACAACGGCCGTGTTCGCGAGCGACTTTTCCAGCAGCGGCTCGTAGCGACGCTTCGCCCAGAGCATGAGACGATTTTCTTTCTCGGCCACCCGTTCGCCGATGAACAAGGCGACCGCAGCCGGAACGAACGTCACGGACAGAATCATCGCGCCCAGCAGCGCCAGGACGACCGTGAACGCCATCGGGTGGAACATCTTGCCTTCCACCCCCGTCAGCGCAAAGATCGGCAGGTAGACGATCATAATGATGAGCTGACCGAAGATCAGTGGGCGACGCGCCTCCTTCGCTGCGGCAAACACCTCATGGAACCGCTCGGAGCGCGTCAATGGCCGGCCATGGTGTTCCTGCGCATGCGCCAGTCGCCTCACACAGTTTTCGACAATCACCACCGCGCCATCGATGATGATGCCGAAGTCGAGCGCGCCCAAGCTCATCAGGTTCGCACTGATCTTGTAGTTCACCATCCCCGTGAAGGTGAACAACATCGCCAGCGGAATGATCGTCGCGGTAATCAGCGCCGCGCGGATGTTACCCAGGAAAAGGAACAGAATTACGATGACGAGCACCGCGCCTTCAAGAAGGTTCTTCTTGACGGTCGCAATGGCCTTGTCGACCAGACGTGTCCGGTCGTATACCGTTACGATCTTCACACCTTCCGGCATCGTACGGTTAATGGAAGCGACCTTTTCATCGACCGCTTTTGACACAGCCCGGCTGTTTTCGCCGATGAGCATGAATACCGTGCCCAGCACAACTTCCTTGCCATTCTCGGTTGCCGCACCGGTACGCAGTTCCTTGCCAATCTCCACATCCCCGATGTCGCGAATGCGGATCGGCTGCCCCTGCGCTGTACCGACAATAATGTTGCGGATGTCGTCTTCGGACGCAACCTGACCCGGCGCACGAACCAGATACTGCTCGCCCCTACGCTCGATGTAGCCCGCACCCACGTTGTCGTTGTTCTTGTTCAGCGCATTGACGACGTCGGTCAGCGTCAGCCCGTACGACGCTAGCCGTTCAAGACTCGGCGCGACCAGGTACTGCTTGTTGAAACCACCGATAGTATTGATCTCGGTGACACCGGGCACGTTACGCAGTTGCGGCCGTACCACCCAATCCTGGATTTCGCGCAAATCTGTCGGCGTATAGGCAGTCCCGTCAGCTTTGCGAGCACCCTCTTCGGCTTCAACGGTCCATAGATAGATCTCCCCGAGGCCGGTCGAAATAGGCCCCATCGCCGGCACAACGCCTTCAGGCAGATTGTCCTTGGCTTCCTGGATGCGCTGGTTGACGAGTTGGCGCGCGAAATAGACGTCCGTGCCATCCTTGAAGATGACCGTCACCTGCGACAAGCCATAGCGGGACAGGGAACGCGTCTGTTCGAGTCCCGGCAGGCCGGCCATCACGACCTCGATCGGATACGTAACACGCTGTTCGGTTTCGAGCGGTGAATAGCCTGGTGCCGAGGTATTGACCTGAACCTGAACGTTGGTAATGTCAGGGACCGCGTCGATCGGTAGTCGGTTGTAGCTGAAAATCCCTAACCCGGCCATTCCAAACACGGCGAGCAGGACCAGCCATCGCTGCTGGATGGCGAAACTAATGATACGTTCAAACATTGCTGTTTCCCCCGTATCAATGGCCGTGTTCGGCGCTGGATTTGCCAAGTTCGGCCTTCAGAACAAAACTG
Organism: Cupriavidus nantongensis; assembly: GCF_001598055.1. Lineage (NCBI taxonomy): Bacteria > Pseudomonadati > Pseudomonadota > Betaproteobacteria > Burkholderiales > Burkholderiaceae > Cupriavidus > Cupriavidus nantongensis. The sequence continues at coordinate 2,512,683 of NZ_CP014844.1, forward strand.
TTGGCGGCGGCGTAACGTGCGCCCGGCTTCAGGCCCTCGACAATCTCGATGACCTTGCCGTTTGTCCGGCCGACCTTCACCGGCTGCGGCACGAATCCACCTTGAACCGCGACAAAGACTACGCTCTCGCCATTGACGTCCTGGACGGCCTCGGTCTTCACCGCAACGGGCACCTCGACATCAGCACCGAATACGTCGACCGTGACGAAGAGACCCGGTCGCCAAGCCATCTGTGGATTGGTCAATGTTACGCGGGCCTTCGCCGTCCGCGTCTGCTCGCCCAGCAGCGAACCCACGTATGAAACGGTGCCATCTGCCTTCACATCGGACGATGCCGAATTGATCGACGCCTTTTCGCCGATGCGCACCCGCTCGACATCCTTGGCAGACACCACGAACTCGGCCCAGACGGACGACAGATCCGACAGCGTGAACACGTTGGCGTTGTCCGCCACCGCTTCCCCAAGCGAGATATGCTTTTCAACGATCATGCCGTCGAACGGTGCGCGCAGCTCGTAGCGATTGAGTGCCGTCGAGCTGTTGCTGGCGCCAATGGCGGTCAGCTTCTGCTGCGCGTTCTGGACACTGATCTGCGCTTCCTGCAGCGCGTTGCGGGCGCTCAGATAATCTTGCTCCGCAGAGATCTTCTGTTCCCAGAGCTTCTTCTCGCGGTCATAAGTGACACGCGCCAGATCCAGACGTTTCTGTGCTGCGAGCAGTTCGCTGCGCTGGTCAGAAAGTCCGGTGCTCGCGATGACCGCGAGAACCTGTCCCTTCTTAACCTGTTGCCCAATATTGGCCGGAACGCTCTCTACGACGCCAGCCAGTCGCGGCACCACGTGGGCTGTCTTGTCTTCGTTGAAACGGATTTCGCCGGGGAACTGGACGCCAGCCTGGACCTTTGCCGAGCCCGCGGTTTGAACCACTACCCCTGTCTTGGCCAGCTGGTCCGCTGTCAACTCAATCTTGCCTTCCTCTTTCGAGAGCCGCACGGCGAGTGGCGAAGACGAACCGGGCAAGGTCACATTTGCGGTCACGTCAAAGACATGGGGCTCGGCAACTGGCTGTTGGCTTTCCAGCGCGTCGCCAGACACCACGAACTTGAGCGCTTGAGACTCGCCCGTAGCCCGCACGAGCTGGCCTGTCGCTGCCACGCCATTTGCCACCGCCTTCCCAGACTTGCTAACCCAGAGCCGAATACGGGCCTCGCCCTTGGATTCGGCCGTGCCAATTTCGACGTCATAGCCATCACGCGAAAAGAGCGCGCCACCATTGGGGCCCTTCTTGACCTCGTGATGCTCGCCGTCGCCGTGTGACTTGTCATCCTTGTGGTCGGCTTCCGCCGCCTGCTTGCCATGGTGCTCGGTGTCGCCATGCCCCTTGGATTCCGAGTGCCCACCCTGCTCTTCCGGCGCAGAGCGCCCGCTCAGCAGAACGCCACCAGTCGCGACGCCGCCCACCAGTACGATGGCCGCAATGGCAGCCTTTTGTTTGTTCGAAATAGCCATGTTTTATGAATCCCGTCTTAACGTCCCAGAATGCGATCGATCGTGGTCGCCGCCTGATAGGTTTGTCCAAGCACGCCGAGATAGCGGATGCGTGCCTGGAACAGCGTGCGCTGGGCATCCAGGACGTCCAGATAATTGAACTTGCCGGCCTCGAAGCCAATGGTCGCCGCGTTGAAGGCTTGCTCGGCGCCTGGCAAGACGGTCTGCTTCAGCGTTTGTGCCGAGGCGCGCGATACCGACAGCTGGTTCGATGCCATCAGGAGATTTCGGGTCAGGCTGATGCGATTGGCCAGATATTCATCCTGGGCCTTGTCCGCCTGGCGAATGGCCGAATACAAGTTGCCCTGATTCCGGTCAAAAATCGGCAACGGGATCGCCACACCGATCACCGCCATGTTGCGGTTGGCTTCTGTATCTCGCTTGGCACCCAGACTGACTGTCAGATCCGGATACTGGCGGCTGCGCTCAACGCCCACCAATGCCTGGCGGCGGTCAAGTTCAGCGCGGCTTGCGGCCACCAGCGGTGAGTTTTCCAGCTCCTTCAGAAGGAGTTCAGGCGCCGGCCTGGATGGCAGCGCGTCCAGATTGCCCTGTGCTTCGGTAAACTGCGGCGATGCATTGCCCCACAACGCCGTCAACGCCTGACGGGCGGACTGCAGGCTCGCCGTTGCTTCGGCCAATTCAAGTTCGGCGTTGGCCTGTTCGACACGTGCCTTAGTTTCGTCAACCGGGGAGATCTTGCCGGCCGCGACGCGGCGTGAAGCGGCTTGCGCGCCCCTCGCAGCGATATCCGCGGAGCCAGTTGCCAGCTTGACGCGTTCCTGTGCGATCAAGACGGAAAAAAAGCTCTCGATTACCTGCGCCCGAATGTCACCGCGAACGCCAGCCAGCGTTGCCTGCGCCAGTTCGCGCGTCCTTTCCGCGGCATTGATACGAGCCGAGCGCTTGCCGCCCAGTTCGATGGGGATATTCATCTGGGCGGTGGATGTACGGGTGGATTTCCGCGTGTCCTCGACCAGCGTCTGGAGTTCCGGGTTCGGAATAACCCGGGCCTGCATGATCCCACCTTCTGTGGAATCGAGTTCCTTGGCGGCGGCGGACAGGTTGAAATTGCTTCCTGCCGCCAGCGACAACGCGGCCTCGAGGGTCAACGGTCCCGCCGCTTCCCTTGGGAAGACGGGCACCATGGACGTGCCGGTGTCAGATTGCGCTACGGCAAAGTTTGGGCTGAGAAATGCTACCGCCAGCCCGAGCGGCAGAAATAGTCTTCGCATCGAATTGCACCAAGGTATGTGACCAGGAGAATTCGGCGAGAGACGAAAGGAGAAAAAGAGTCGTCGTCTCGCCGATCAAGCGAGACGCTGCCACTGAGGACGGTCGGGAGCCCTGGCATTCAGAGACGAGAACTCGGACGCATGTTGAGTATCGGTCACTTCTACCCGATTCGCTATCAACACGTCCTGCGTCTGTCCATAGACGAACGGGAGGGAGACCAGATGGCATACCCCGCAGTCTGTATCCACGAATGGCTTTTTCTCGGCATCCGTTTTACCTTCCGGCTGCTGATGACGATGCTCGTGGTGCCCAAGGTGCCAAGTGGCCGTGGCTTTCTCGTGCTGACAATAGCGTGCCGCTGCCGCCCAGGAAAACTGGAACGGCAAAATGAGCAGCACGAAGATCAGAACGAAACGTCGCATTCCTTGGGAGACTGTGCGGGGGGCTTGGGGTTGAAGTACTAACGGCTGGGCCGTCGCCGAAGTTTACATGAATCCTCGATCACCAGCATTAAGAGCAGATTACGATTATCGCTTTCGCCTGCTCGTTTTGGGGTGCCGCTTTCGCCCCTCATCAGTCTTACGCTTGGGGGCGGGCCCATGCTTCCACCGCAAATAGACAGCGAACCCCACATACAGGACGATCAGGCCGACCAGCATCACGAGCATGCTCTCGACAACAGAATCGGAGACGTGAGCGTAGTGCATGGCTGTACGTGTATGCGGAGTTGCCCGCATCAGGCAAGCGTCACGACCGCCCGGAGGACGCCGGCGTCATGGAACAAATCAAACGACTCCACGACCACCGACAGGCCGAGAAACCAGACCGAGTCCGCAATATTGCGTTGAAAGGAAGACACATGGACCGTCCATGTCGACTCCCCCCTATACAGCGACAGACGGGGAAAGAACGCTGGTGTACGGCGTGCGTATTCGGCGAATTCCGGGAAGGCGGAAGCCAGAAAGCGGTCTTCCGTCCGGATGACAGCCGGGTACATCAGCGCAAATGCGAGCGCCAGGACTGCGGTAACCGCCAGCGACTCGGTCATCGCCCCTAGTCCGATAATGCCTAGCAAGTTGCAGACATAGAGCGGATGGCGACACAGTGAATATGGACCCGAGGTCACCAAGGTATTGTTCTTGCGCCCGGAAATGTACAACGCGCACCAGAGCCGCCCGACCGTGGCCAGGCTCACCCCCAACATCCCCAGCGTCAGCAGCAGCGGCGACACCCAGGTACCGTCCCAGCGAGAATGGCCAAAGACCAGACTTGCCAGGACAAACGTTACGACAACACGCCAAACGCCGATGCGGTGGCGTGTCAGGAAATTGTCCAGCGCCCTCGAGAGACCAGCGGGTTGGGACGGGGAGATTGAAGAATCGGTCATGCGGTTCGGGGGCTGGAGGAGAATGTCGCGCACTTCGAGTGGACACACTGGCGCGAAAACGAGCACTAATGGCCGGCATTCTAAGGTTGCCCTTCCGTTGTCAGGCTTTATTGCCGAAATGTAATACGTTGTTAATCTTGCCCCCGGGCCAGCGAATCCGGTTGTGTCATAGCTCGGCAATCTGACAGTCATCTTCTGCGACATAGACTGTCTTGGCCATTTTCAGGACACACCCAGAGACGCTCCGCAATGAACGACATCATCCGCACATTGAGCTCGGAATTCTCCGATCTCGCTAATGCTGCCGAGGCAGTACGTGCCGTCGTTCGAATGACCGTCTCTATCGTTTTGGGGGGCTTGCTGGGGTACGAGCGGGAGAGCTCGGGAAAATCCGCAGGCGTGCGCACTCACATGCTCGTCGCGCTGGGGGCATGCGTTTTTGTCGTGGTTCCCCTCCAGGCGGGCGTGCAGCTTGCCGACATGAGCCGCGTGCTTCAGGGTCTCACGTCAGGCATCGGATTCCTTTGTGCAGGGGCGATCCTGAAGCCGGACAATGAGACACACGTCAGGGGGCTCACAACTGCCGCGAGCATCTGGATTGCTGCCGCGATCGGCGTGGCCGCCGGCATGGGCCATGCGGTGACGGCCATCGTCGCGACTGCCTTCGCACTCATCGTGCTCAGAATCCTTCAAATGTCGAAGAAGTAAGACTCCCACTGCTCCCAAGCCACGTGCAGCGCGAATGCGCCAACTTCAGGTTCGGCCAGCATTTCCCAAACGTATGAGCGCGCTTAACAATACGCAAACTCCATCGCATGAGAATTTACCTGGATTACAACCTGTTTGCGTACCTTCACGAGGGCACGAACCCGGCTCTGCAAGCCAAAGTGAGCGCACTGTCCGATCGACATGAGTTTCCTTGCAGCCCGGCGCACATGGAAGAAATTGCCTCGGCGCTCGCAAGACCTTCGGATACTCCCCCGCTCGATCGGTTAGCGGCCGCTTTCTGCAAAATAGACGATGTTTCTCGAATTAGCCGGAACGTGCAATTGTCTCCGACGACGTTAGGCCCGATGGTTACGAAAGAAGAACAGCCTCTCGAGTGCTTTCTTCGGGTCATGCGGCACTATCGCAAAGAGCCGGTTGTCGAGAAGAACGACTGGTATACGCGGGACTCCGTAAAGAAGGGGTCACTTCAGAAAACGGGTAGAGTCGAGATGTGACGCGGTGGCGTTAGGTTCTGCATATCAGTAGCCGCCCCTTTCGTTTGGCGGTGCCTCATTAGCCGAACCGTGGCTCCGTTTTCACATCCCGCTCATCGAACCGGACGTGCGCTACTAACGCATCCGGCTCTCGGACAGAACATCATGCCTTCGCCCACGGAAGGTTCTGCGGAAGCTTTGGCAGGCGGATGAGTCCAAGCTGCTGGTAGAGATCCTCATCGGGGTAGCGCGCTACTCCCCCACTGCGCTGCTTGTGCTTCTTGCACAACCATCGGCGGAGCCGGTTTGTGGTGTACTTGTCGAGGAACCGATAGGCAGGAGTGACCGGGCCGAGGCTAAAGTAGTTGGCCCATCCGCCAAGTTTCTGATTCAGACGCTTCACCATTTCCCCGGCATCCATCCATGCCATGTTTCGGCCTGTCTGGATACGCACCGTTTCAGTCATGCGCTTTATGCTCTTTCGCGACGGTCGAGCGGCGATGTACGGCCGCCGAGTCTTGACCGAGTAGCGCCGACCAAAGGTGTACCCCAGGAAGTCGAACTCGCCATCCGGAAGGCGGCAAATCCGGGTCTTTTCTTCGTTCACCGTAAGCTTAAGCAGGCCCATCATCTGCCGCATGGCGGCGAGCGCCTTCTGGGCATTGCTGCCCTTACAGCAGATGACCAGATCGTCGGCATAATTGACGATCCGAGCACCAAGCCGCTGTTCCAAGCCAGCCTTCTTCCACCCCAAGATAAATCGTCGCATGTACAGATTGGACAGTAGGGGTGAGATCGGCGAGCCCTGCGGAATGCCCCGCTTGGTATCCCGATTGGACGTCGTGCGCTTCTTGCGACCTCGCTCATCCTCCTCTTCCACCGGGGCATCCAGCCAGAGCTTCACCAGATGCAGAACACGCCTATCAACAACCCGGCGTGCTACCGATTTCATGAGTTCGACGTGCGGGATCGTGTCGAAGTACCCGGACAGGTCGGCGTCCACAACATCCTTGTGGCCACTGGCCAGTAGCCCGTGTACCTCGCGCACAGCGCTTTGTGCACTCCGGTTTTGTCGGTAGGCATGCTGTTCTGGCGGCAGATCGGCCTCGAAGATTGGCTCCAAGACCAGCATCGCCGCCGTCTGACACACCCTTTCCGCCAGTCGCGGAATGCCAAGCGGCCTGAGTTTGCCGTTCGGCTTTGGAATATAGACCCTTCTTACCGCTTCCGGACGATACGTTCCATCCCGAAGCTGCTGCGCCAATTCCCCAAGCCATCGCTCCTGCCCATACTGCTCAACATCATCGAACGTCAGGCCGTCTACACCCGGTGCCCCCTTGTTGGCGCGGCAACACGCATAGGCGTGCCTTAGCACGTCCATTCGATAGATCTTGTCGTACAAGGCATAGAAGCGAAACTCGGGTTCTTCCTTCGCTTTCGCATGTAACGCCGTCCGTAGTCCCTGAACGCTAATCGGAGTTGCTAGGTTTCCCAATCTCCTGTCCTTTCCCACTTTCAACGTTGGTTCTGAACTGAGGCCCCTTTCCTCCACTGGCATTACCCAGCTTCCTCGGTAATACGGGCCTCTCCGCCACCCCTATGCGCCCGGCCTGTCCGTCACCGGCTTCCGGTTGGTCGTTGCGCTCGACCACGCACGGGGCTTCCCGTGTTGCATCGGTTTCCCTCTTGTATGCATGCTGTCGCCACTACCCCGGCGGAACCGCGGGGTGCATGTTTCGCTCTCTTCCCCCACGGTGGCAGCCTTCCCCGATATTCCGACGGGTCGGCTTCCGCATTGCGTCTTTCGAGGCCTGCTCAGCGTTCACTCACGTTACGGCCTGCATACTCGCCAAGTCACTTACATGACCCTCTACATCGAAGGCTTCAGCCGCTTCGTTACCTCCACGACTGCTCCGATTGCTACCGGCTGGAGCGAGAGTTGCCGGGCGGGATTCGCACCCGCTGAGAAACCGTGCCTTTGCACGGCGCACAAAATATTGCACGCTAAGGCATGGAAGAGGACCACTGCTGTCCCCAGGGGCATTGGCCAGCCGATGGCAAGCAGGTAGAAACCAAAGTCGGGGGACTCCCGTTCTCAGAGATCGGCTAGCAGCAGGTAGGCGCGGTCGAGTTGCCGATGAGCTTCCTGCCGGCGATCCATCGCTTCTAGGGCGAGCAGGAGGTCCTCGGCCAGCTCGAAATCGCTTTCCTGGCATGCCCTTTCGAACACCGCAAAGACCTCTTCATACAACGTGCGCCCCGGAACGCCCATTTGACTAACCTCCGGCGGAAAATCCGATGCTCTCTGCCGACTTGGTCCTGCCACGCCGCAGGGGCTTCTGTCCCCCATGGTTAATATGGACGTTCCCACGGCAGGGAAGGTCAAGCATTTTTCCGGCCGCGGGCCGACCTATGGTTCGCAAGCCGCCGCGCGAGACGGTTAGTGCTCGCCCCCTACAGTTCGTCCAGCGACTAGTTACCCGCACCCGGGCGCAGCCGCACCACCAGCATCGCCGCCCACTGGATATGCGGCCAGGCCAGCGAATAGACGAATGTCTGGATCAGGGGTCCCCTTGATTTCGCCGCAATTTACCGGGGTAGCCACCCGTAGCAGCCATGCGGGTTCCAGGGTGATGCCCACCCTAAAACCCTAGTCAAATCAGTCACTTGCTGACTGGTCCTTTTCCCCTTGGTTTTGGAACGTTGACCGCCCCCGCCGCGCGGCCAAGCGCGCCCTGTGGCTGGAAGCCATTGTTTCCGCAAGATAACTAGATTTATCCGTCTTTGGTTTTCCCAAGCAACACATAAATGGCTTTTCTAACGTTAGGTATGTGCGTAAGATAGGCTGAAATGCGCCTCCGGAAACTGCCATGCCCCGCCTCGCCGCCACCCCCGACCAGATCCGCGCCACCGTGCTGGCCATGCTCACCGAGGCCGGCGACGCGGCGCCGCCCACGGCCGCACGCTTTCGCCGCGTGGTGTCGGTGCGCAAGCTGCGTGACCGCCTGGGCGGCGGTGACCCTGCAACGCTGTCGCGTACGCTCAACGCGATCGAGGCCGAGGTGGTGCGCTCGGGCCTGGCCGACCTCGCCCTGCCCGAGATTCCGGTCGAGATCGCCGAAGCGATGCGCGCGCTGTGGCAGGCCGCGGTCGCGGTGCAGCTCGACGACGTGGTGCGCCTGAAGCGCGAGGCGCAAGCCACAGCCGACACCGCCGAGGCCGCCCGCGCCGAGGCCGAACTGCGGGTCGAGCTGCTGCGGGCCGAACTGAGCGAGGTGCGCGGCCAGCTCGCCGCGCGCGACACCGCGCTGGCCGTAGCGTGCGCCGCCCAGGCGGCGGCGTGCGCGCGCGCCGATGAGCAAGCCGCACGCCGGGGCGAGCTCGAGGCGGCGCTGGCGACCGCCCAGGAGCGCGCCACGGCGGGCGAGCGCACCCACACCGAGGCGATCGCCACCACCCAGGCGCGCTACGAGGCGCTGTCGAAGCAGCTCCTGCAGGAAACCGCGCACCAGCGCGACGCGGTGCGGGCCGAGCGCGCGCAACTGGCCTCCCAACTCAAATTCGCCGAGCGGCGCATCGCCGCGCTGGAAGACGAGCGCGCACGACTCGACGCCGACCTGGCCAGCGAGCGGGCCGCGCGCCAGACCGCCGCGGGCGAGGCGAGCGCACTCAAGGCCGTCACCGCCAGCCAGCGCGCCCAGCTCGACGAGCTGCTGCGTGCGACCCTGGCCGCGGCGCCACCAGCGGCCAAGACGCGCGTGCCCAGATCGACGGGCAAGGCGGCCGCCAAGCGGACCGCCCAGTCATGAAGCCGGCCGACTGGATCGATACGGGCGCGGTGCCGCCGCGCCCACTGCCGGCCACCGTCGCGGCGGCCCTCGCCTACCTGGCGGAGGCACTCGGGCACCCGGTCTACGCGCACTGGACGCTGGCGCGCGTCAAGCGCCGCTATGGCTCGCTGGCCGACGCCAAGGCCGCGCAGCCGACCGTGCTCAAGCTGCTGCTGGCGCACGATGGGGCAGTCGAATACTGGGAGCGCGGGCGCCTGCGCACGGTGACGGCGGATCTGGCGCCCCGCCCGGAGACGGTCCTCGCGCGGCTGCTGCACACGCACCGGCGCCGCATCCGGTCCACCGCCGCCTTAGCGAGCGAAGCAACGGTGCCGACCGCCGCGGAAGCGAGGGGAGCTGTCGCGGCGAACCCGTGGCTGGCCGCTTACGGCCCTGCTGACCACGCGTGGCTCACGCGCGCCGGCCGCTTCGCCCAGCCGCACGCGGCGGCCAACACGCTCGGCGCCGCCGACGATGCACAGGCGCTGGCGCTCTTCCTGCGCGACCGAACCGGGCGCTCGCCCCACACGTTGCGCGCCTATGGCGCCGAACTGCGCCGCCTGATGCGCTGGTGCGGCGCGCACGAGCTTGGGCCGCTCTCGGACCTCACGCGCCAGCGGTTGCTCGGCTACCGGCACGCGCTGCAGCACGGGGAGACCGGCAGGGAGGACGCCGCGCCGCCCTTGTCAGAAGCGACCCGCACGCGCGCGCTGGCGGTGGTGGCAAGCCTCTACGGCTACTGGTACGACACCGGCTACTTGCATGCCAATCCGGCCGCGGGCCTGTCCGCCGGCAGCCGCACCCGGGCCGGCTTCGCGCCGACGCGGCTGATCCCGCCAGCGCTGCTGGCCGCGTGCGATGCCTGGCTTGAGGCGCCGGAGTTTGCCGCCGCCAACACGACCAACACGCTGGCGGCGCAGCGGCGGCGCGCGATTTGGGCGCTGTATCGTTACGCCGGCGTGCGCCTGGCGGAACTGGCCTGGTCGACAGAGATCGCACTGCCCCGCCTGGAGGCCGAGGCGCCCGGGCGGTGGACGCTCTATGTCTGCGGCAAGGGGCGCAAGGCACGGGCCATTCCGCTGCCGGTGCCGTGCGTGACGGTATTGCGCGCCTACCGACAAGCACGCGGCCTGCCGTCCGAGCCGCCGGCGCACGAGGCGCTGCCTGTAATCCACGGCAACAAGGGCGAAGCGCTACAGTCGGCAGGCCTGTACCGGGAGGTCAAGGCGATCTTTGCGGCCGTGGCCGATGGTCTGCAGGCGCGCGAGCCGGCGCAGGCGCTCTTACTGCGCGCGGCCTCCCCGCACTGGCTGCGCCATGCCTATGCGCGCACACTGGTGGTCGACCACCAGGTGCCGCTGCCGGCCGCCCAGGCGCTGCTCGGCCACGCCTCGGTGCAGACCACGGCGGCCTATGCCAGGACCGACCTGACGCAGTTGCGGGCCTTTGTCGATGCCACGTTTGCGGATGATGGGCCGTAGCGACAGCGCGCGTTGCCTTGTCGCATCGCCACGGCGCGGGTCGCCAGTCCCAGCAACAGCAAAGCTGGGGCGGTCAGCTCGATTGACACCGCCAGGCAGGCCGCAGACTCCGAGGGCACCAGCGGCACCCGGTAGTCCTCGCGGAACAGGTCGAGGGCGGCATTCCAATTGGCCAGCTTGGCGATCGCCGAGTTCCAGAAGGTTGGCTTTTTCTCAGCCCGCACAGCACGACAGTTGCGTGACATCCTTGGCAGCCCTACATGTCCATGCCGTCCATCGATCCTGCCGCGAATGGAAGGTAGTCGCAAAAAGTCCGCCACATTTGGGCCAAATCGCTGACTTTGAAATGGTCGACGAACAAAGCTTCGCGCCTGACAGGGGCTCACACCCTCGCGGTACGTTGCGATCGCAAGTTATAGGTCACGCTGGCAACGATGATGAGGAGAATAGCCACTTGCGCGGCAATGGTTTGCACAGAGGGGTAAACGCCCAAGACATCGATACGCGGCATAGAGAGCGGCGTCACTTGCAACAGGCCAACTTTCTGCAGTGCCGCCACGCCCTTGCCAATCAGGACCACGGCAAGCACGCCAACCAAGGCGGAGCTGAACGCGAAAAATTGTCGAATCGGCAAACGCGCCGTCGATCGCAGGAGCAGAAACGCAATCACTGCCAGCACAGCAATACCGCAACCGAGTCCCGCGAGCATGTAGGCACCGTTGCCATCGGACCACAGGGCCGCGTAGAAGAGCACGGTCTCAAATACTTCCCGGTAGACCGTGACGAACGATAGCAGGAAGAGCATAAACGCCGATTTCCTGTTCAATGCCGACGACAGCTTTTCCTTCACGTACGATTGCCAGCGTCCCGCCAGACTCTTCTGGTGCATCCACATGCCGACGCCGAGTAGGACGACCGCCGCGAAGACCGCGGAGAAGCCTTCGGTCATTTCGCGACTAGCGCCGCTCAGATCAACGACGTAGGTAGCTACCGCCCACGTCAATCCACCGGCTCCCAGCGCAGTGACCCAACCCGCGTGAACGTAGGGAAGGACGTCAGTGCGATTGGCCTTCTTGAGGAACGCCAGCATGGCTACGACTACCAACAGCGCTTCAAGCCCTTCACGAAGCAGGATCGTAAAGGCGCCAAGGAAGGTCGAGAATGCGTCATTGGCGCCTGCGAGCGCTTCCTGCGCCTCGTCCAGCCTTGACTGCAGTTGCGCTGCGATGTCATGCGCGCGCTCTGCCTGGCCATTCGCGACGGCATTTCGATAGAGTCCCATCGTCTTCTCGATGTCCAGGAAGAGAGCCTGGTTCTTGGCAGCCAACGCAGGCTCAACTGGTTCGAACCCATCAAGATATGCGGACAAAGCCAGTTGCGATGCGGCCCGCGTGTCTCCCTTGTCAAGCGCAGTGACACTTTCCTTCAGCTTTTCCTTGGCGATTGAGAGACTATCGGTGGTCGATGCGGCCAGTACGTCCGGTGAGCTTCGCAGGTATGCAAGACCATCACGAGAGGTCTGTGCACCCACGAATTTAGCAAGTGCCGCCTCCGAGGTCTGGCTAAGCTTGTCGAGCGTGGGAACCGCCGCGCGCAGCCCCGGTTCAGCAGTCCAAAGCTTGGCGCCCGCCTGGCGGTCAGTATCTGAATAAGACAGCGTCGAAGCAAAATAGGCCAGAGCCCATCGGTCGTCTTCGGAGAGATGGGCAAAGCCCGGCATCGATGTTCCCTCCACGCCGCGCGTGATGATCTGTTGCAAGGCAAAGACGCTGCGTTCCTGCGCGCGCGCGTGGTCGGCCAGCGCAATCGGGGGCGGGTTGAGTTTCGCTGCGAGGGGGCCGTCCGCGTTACCGGATACGCCGTGGCAGGACGCACAATGGCTTTGATAGAGCTTCGCCCCGTTCTGCAAATCAGGCGCCTTGCTTGGTGCCATAGGAACCGGATAGGCTGTGAGGACGCCGCTGGCCAACTTCCGAGCCAGTTCGGCGACAGTTTCTGGCGAGGCCTTCGCTGCGATGGACAAACGCAATGCGCCAGCTTCCTTGCCTAGTTGTTCGGAGGCGGGTCCTGGCGGCAATTCGCCTAGCTGTCGCGCGACCGTCTGCGCGAACTCTTGCATCTCGGCATATTCAGCCTCATTGGTGATGCGGCCATCGTTGACTGAACCGCCATAGTCAACGGCAAGGTAGTCCAGCAATTGCCAGACTTGCTTGGCCTTGTCTTGCGTGGATAGAGGCTCGGCCAAAGCCGTCGAGACGGATAGCGCCAAGGAGACTAGAACGAGGGAGAGGATGCGCAGGGCTTGCATGAGGAACACGCCGGGCGGGCGGCAGTTTTCGCGGACAAATGCGAATGATTGTAATTCATATCGTTTGCGCGAGCGACCCATCTTGGTGATGGAAGTATGGGGAATCGCGCTTGACTCTATAGCCGCTAGAGGGCGTAGAAATAACAACGTTAGTCAATACTGGCGACCTACTTTGAGTCAGCGCAACACAAACCGATGGGGACTTCCGGCGGATTGCTCGTATGGGGTCGAGCCAAGTGCAGCCGCGTGCAAGATGCGGGAGGGTGCAATGCGCTTACGTGAGGTGCGCACAACTTCGGGCGACCCTCCGCCTCGGCTTTCAGGCGTTCGCACGATTGCGAACAATAGAACCCAACGCTCCCATATCGCGAGTCCTTACCGTATGGTGGGATGCGAGGGGCGGAGGATGGTGATCCGATGAGTTGGGCACTTGTTCTCTACGACTGGAGCGGCTGGAATCGAGAGATCTTCCTACTGGTCAATGAAGGCACGCCGGCAATGTTCTTGCCTTTGGCCAAGCTGTTTAGCTACCTATTGGGCAACTATTGGACCGCGCCTGTTGTCATGGGAGGCTTTTGGGTCTGGTCAAGAACAACCTCGGATGTAGATCGTTCGTTGGAGCTACAGGCTCACTTGGCACGATTTGTAGTCGCATTCGGTATGGCATTTGCTGTAGTTGGAGCATCAAAGTTTCTCTTCGATTTCCCGCGGCCGGCTGCCGTGTTCGGTCACCTGTGGCATTCAATCGGTTCAATTGAGACGCACTACAGTCTTCCGAGTGGACATTCCACGTACGCCGCTCTGGTTGCTGGTGGGTTATGGCCAATGGTCCGCGCCCACTGGCGACCGGCTCTACTTACCTATGTCGCGCTAGTCGGCTGGTCACGTTTGGCCACAGGGATGCACTTCCCGGCGGACGTCTTGGCGGGCTGGTTAGTAGCGCTCGGCAGTTTGGCTCTTTCGAGCCGGTTATTGAAGGGGGCTGCTTAACGTACCAAGGATCGTCGTGCCGGGGTAACAGGCGAGGAGTGCAACCATGCCATGGAGTCTGCAACAACGTCGCATCGTACGCGATTCGATGCTTGCCTGCTTAGTTTGCGCGGTAGTTCTTGGCGCGGGTTATATCTGGCTTCCCCCCGCTCTGTTCGGCCTCGATGGACAGCTTGGTATTGGCGACCGTGTCGCGTTTGCGCTCAAGGCCGATCTCCCTGTTTTCCTATGGTTAGCAGATTGCGTGAGAGCCGTAAGCAAGGGACGCTTTTTATCGCAAGCCGATATCCAGGGCTCGGCGTTTTCGCGTCCTAGTCCCGCTATTGAGCTGCGCGTGGCGGTGCTACAGAACTCGCTCGAACAGACCGTACTGGCGGTAGGCGCGCATTTGATTCTTGCGACAGTGCTGTATGGCGCCGAACTTAGGCTGATGCCGATTCTGGTGAGCTTGTATCTGCTCGGTCGTATCACGTTCGCGGTTGGCTATGCGCGGCATCCTACCGGTCGGCTGAATCGCCCCGGTTTTCGCGGAGGCTGTTTGGTTAAAGTAAAACGGCCTCGTCGGCGGTTTTGCCGAGTTGGTTGTAGTAGTTTGCCTCAGCCTCGGCGGGCGGGATATAGCCGATGGATGAGTGCAGGCGCTTATGGTTGAACCAAGCGACCCATTCCAGTGTTGCCAGTTCGACGGATTCCCTGGTTTTCCAAGGCGCGCGGCGATGGATCAGCTCGGCCTTGTACAAGCCATTGATCGTCTCGGCCAAGGCGTTGTCGTAACTGTCGCCACGGCTGCCGACCGACGGCTCGATGCCGGCTTCGGCCAGGCGTTCGCTATAGCGGATGCTGACGTACTGCGATCCCCTATCGGAGTGGTGGGTCAGAGAACCGTCGTTGCCAGGCTGGCGAGCGTATAGGGCCTGCTCCAGCGCATCGAGCACGAAGTCCGTCGTCATGGATTTGCTCACGCGCCAGCCGACGATGCGCCTGGCGTAGACGTCGACGACGAAGGCCACGTACAGCCAACCCTGCCATGTCGAGACGTAGGTGAAGTCCGAGACCCAGAGCTGATTGGGACGGTCGGCCCGGAACTGCCGGTTGACGCGATCCACCGGGCGACTGGCGGCGTCGTCAGCGATGGTCGTTCGCAGCCGCTTGCCGCGCCGCACACCTTGCAGTCCCTGGGCGCGCATCAATCGCTCGACCGTGCAGCGGGCAACCGTCACGCCCTCGCGGTTCAGTTGCCGCCAGACCTTGTCGGCGCCGTAGACGCGATGGTTCTCCTGCCACACTCGCTGGACTTGCGGCATGAGCCGTTCATCACGACGCGCACGGTCGCTGCGCCGTGACGGATCACGCAGCCGTGCGGCATGGCGCCGATAGGCCGACGAGGCAACCTGCAACACCTTGCAGATCGGCTCGACCCCGTAAACCTCCCGGTGCCGGTCGATGTAGGTGTTTACGACTTCAGCTTGCGGTCGAGCTCCGCCTGCGCGAAAAAAGCGCTGGCAGTGCGCAGGATGTCGTTGGCGCGGCGCAGCTCTCGGTTCTCCCGCTCCAACTCCTTGATGCGTTCTCGCTCGCTGGTGGTGACGCCTTCGCGCTGTCCGCTGTCGACTTCGTGGCGCTTGACCCAGGTCAGCAGCGTCTGCGCCGAGCAGCCGATCTTGGGCGCGATGGACTCGACCGCCACCCACAGCGACGGGTACTCGCCGCGCGACTCCTGCACCAGGCGCACGGCGCGCTCGCGCACTTCCGGGGAAAACTTGTTTGCGTTGTTCTTGCTCATGGCTCGCATTCTCTCAAGAGTGAGAGCCTCCGCAAAACCCGGGGCGATTCAGTTCCTCGTTGCGGCGCTGTTGCAAGTCCTCTCGGAATCCACGCTGCTTGCGCTGGAATTCGTGGGTCAGCTCGGCCACTTCGTGCTGGCGGCGCTGATGGTCAAGATCTGTGAGCACGGCCGCTTCCTTCTCGAGCTTGTCAGCCAAGGCCCTGGTCTTCCGGTCCATGTCCTGCAGTTCACGGTCGCGCGTGGAAAACTCCTGTGCAAGCCTGTTGTGGGCCTGCTTGGCTGGCAACGAGTCCGGCAGAATAAGTTCGGAATTGACTACGGCAATGCGCGCTGGCTGCGCTAGCACCGGTCCTACCGCGCACAGCATGGCGGCGGACAGCGCCGCCGCTATCAGAGTTTTCGGATGTGGGGTTGGCGTTTGCATGAGCGACGGAGCCGTACCTTTTGTGAGTGTATGGCGGTTACCGGTTACTTCTCGGAGTGGCGTTTGGCATGCAGAAATTCATGGGCTCGAGTGTAGTGAAATCGAAGATGTTGCAGCACATTGGATCGGTCGGCTTGGATCCCGCGCTCGGCAGGTTATAGAGCAGTGCCGAGGCATGCCCCAATGATATGGCCGGTCGCCTTTAGCCCAGCGCCTCTCATTGGCAGCCTGTCAGCTGATATGTCGGTGCGATTTGACACCATGTAGTGGCTACAGGGTCAAGACAAGGCTGCACGCATATATGCCGCCTGCTACGAACAAAGCACCCGCGCCGCACTTCAGGAGAAAAGTTCGGCAAACGCGTAGCGTTTTCCTTGACCCTATGGCAGCTACACAGTGCTAGATGAAGCACTAGAAGGGGCTAGCCCAAACTGGCGTGGACCTTGTTGGCTGGTCGCGTCTGGTCGCAGGCATGCATTTCCCGGCAGACGTTTTGGCGGCTTGGGAGGCGCACTTGGGAGTCTGTGCCTTTCTGCGGGGCTATGGCAGAGGCTGCCTTGCGCGTCGGGAACGCTTCCGCCTGCGCTGTTTGGGGTGGCGCACATGCCGCTTAGCGCCGGCGACAGGAAAGCGTTCGCTGAAGGCGGATCTGCCTGTAGTCCTTCGTGGGATCCGCGTCCCTACTCTTCTCCCAACAGCTGTGGTGTCTGATGGGCTGTTTTCGTAAGGCCCTCCAGAATGCCGCAGTCCTTGGCCTCTCGCGACAGACCGCATTGACTGCGCAATTGCTTCAGGTCACGTTCCAATGCCATCAACTCTTGTATGCGGCGCGCCACGTGTCGAATGTGGCCTTCTAGCAGGACGTTGACCTCTCCACAGTCCTCGTGGGGCGCATCCTTGAGACGCAGCAAGGACCGAATCTCGTTCAGGGTCATGTCCAACGAGCGGCAATGGCGGATGAACGCCAACCGCTCAAGGTGCTGGGAAGCGTAGAGTCGGTAGTTTCCAGAGGAACGAGCCGGCGCCGGCAGTAAGCCTTCATGCTCGTAGAAGCGAATAGTCTCCACCGTGGTGCCGGCGGTTTGAGCAAGTTTGCCGATCTTCATGCTTTTCCCCTTTGTTGGGCTCCTGTCTGACGCCCTCCATGCCGGATGGTGTCGACAAATTCAAGTCCGTGCAGTGTGAATGGAGGTTTGGACTGTGCCGTACAGACAATCCGAGCGCCACGCAGCGGCGCTGGCCGGACTCCGAATGTGGACACGAAGGTGCGCGTCAGGTGCGCGCTGTCGGCGAAGCCGGCGAGATGAGCAGCCTCGGTGAGCGTACAACCATCGGAGAGGGTGCGCACCGCACGCTGCAGGCGCAACCAACGCACGTACGCCCGGAACGACAGTCCGCTCGCCTCCGCGAACCAATGCATGAAACGGGAGGACGACAGGCCTACGGCGTCGGCGGCATGTGCGACATGCACGGGTCCCTCCAGCGACGTTTCCAGCCACTGGAGGACCGCAGCCCAACGCGAAGCCTCCGTGGCAGGTTGTGACACATTCGCTGTTTCAGACGGCATTGCGCCTCGCAGCCAGCGGTCCAGCTCATGTTCCAGCATATCCGCCTGCACGGGGCTCGGCGCCATCGTGGCTGCGGGCCGACGGCCAGTAGGGCAAACGCTGTGCATGGTCGGGTCGAGAAACACCATGCGCACCGGGCCGGCCGCTACGAGACGATGCGGCACCCCGGCCGCAAGAAAATGTCCCGGGGCCTGCAATCCGCCCCAGGCCCCTTCGAGGAGCAACATCCCCTGTTTGCTCCATGCCAACTGAGCTGCTTGATGTCGGTGCAACCGACCGGCCTCTATCGGTCCGATGTAAATGGCCCAGCCGCGGCCGATGGTCAGCAGCGGCTGCCTGTCGGATGCTTCGTGTTCATCCGCGGGCTGGGCGTGCCTGCATTCTGCCGAAGAGCTCATGGAACACGATCAAGGCAGCACCGAGTGTGATGCCGATGTCAGCCACATTGAAGGCCGGCCAATGGTACGAACCCCAATGAAGATCGATCCAGTCGACCACCGCTCCGCGTGCGACCCGGTCGATCATATTGGCCAACGCGCCGCCCAAGATCAGTCCGTAGCTGATCCGCTCGGTATCGGTGGTACCAGTACGCCGAATCATGTACACAAGGAACGCGGAGGCCGCCAAGGCAATTCCAATGAAAAAATATCGCTGCCAGCCCCCCGCGCCGTGCAGAAAACTGAAGGCGGCACCTCGGTTCAGCACATGCACGACGTTGAGGACGGGCAGCCAGTCGAGGCTTGCACCGTAGTCGACCCAGGCCACGATGGCTACTTTCGTCCCGATATCCATCGCCACGATAAGGGCCGCCAATACGAAACCCAGGCCAATGCTGCGATCAGCCCGCATGGTGGTCACTCTCAGTGGAGGGGCTGGTCCCCAGCAGGCGCAGTCCGTTGAACACCACGGCCAGGCTTGCGCCCATGTCGGCAAGAATCGCGAGCCACAGGCTGGCATGGCCGGTGAAGGCCAGCACCATGAAGACCGCCTTGGTACCGATCGCGAAGGCGATGTTTGCCTTCAGCACGCCACCCACCCGGCGCGACAGCTTGATGAACTCAGGCAGCTTGCGCAGGTCGTCCTGCATCAGCGCCACGTCGGCGGTCTCGATCGCGGTGTCGGTGCCAGCAGCGCCCATCGCAAAGCCGATGTTCGATTTGGCCAGCGCGGGCGCATCGTTGACGCCATCCCCGACCATGCCTACCGGCGCCTTCGCGCCAAGCTCTGCGATCGCAGCCAACTTGTCGTGCGGCAGCAGGTCGCCGCGCGCGTCGGTGATGCCCACCTGGGCGGCCACCGCTTCCGCGGTCTTGCGGTTGTCGCCGGTAAGCATCACCGGCTCTACGCCCAACTGCTTGAGCGCCGCTACCGCACGCTTGCTGCTGTCCCGGACCGTGTCGGCAACTGCCAGGACACCCAGTGCCTGCTTATCGGTGGCAAGCACCACTGCTGTCTTGGCCTGCGCTTCCAGGCTCTCCAGCAGCTTGCGGACCTGCTCGCTGGCCACGCCAAGCTCATTTGCCAGGCGGTGGTTGCCGACGTAGTAGGTCTGGCCGTCGATGTCGCCCTTGACGCCACGGCCAGCCAGAGCCTCGAAGCGTTGCACTGAGGCGTGCGGCTTGTCGCCGTAGGCGTTGACGATAGCTGTGGCCACTGGATGTTCGGACAACGCATCCAGGCTGGCGGCAATGCGCAGCACTTCCGTCTCCGAGAGCGCGCCCGTCGGTACCGTATCGGTCAGCGCCGGGCGGCCGTGCGTAAGGGTGCCAGTCTTGTCCAGTGCCACCGCGCGCAGCAGACGCCCTTGCTCCAGGTACAGGCCACCCTTGACGAGGATGCCACGCCGCGCGGCCGCAGCCAGGCCGCTGACGACCGTCACCGGTGTCGAGATCACCAGGGCGCAGGGACAAGCAATCACCAGCATCACCAGCGCCTTGTAGACCCATTCGAACCAAGGCGCCCCAAAGAACAGCGGCGGGATCACGGCAATGGCGATCGCCAGCGCAAAGACAGAGGGGGTATAGACGCTCGCGAAACGATCAACGAAACGCTGCGTCGGCGCGCGCTGGCCTTGGGCTTCCTGGACCGAGCGCGCGATACGGTCGAGCGTGGTCTCTCCCTTGCGCGAGTGCACTTCGAATTCCAATGTGCCGCGCTCATTGATCGTGCCCGCGAACACCGTGTCGCCGGGGTTCTTTTCCACGGGCATGCTTTCGCCGGTGATGGGCGCCTGGTTGATGGCTGATGCGCCCGACACCACGACCCCATCCAAGGCGATACGTTCGCCGGGACGAACGCGCACGACGGCTCCAAGCGGCACTGTCTCGGCCTTGACCTCTTGCCAGCGACCGTCGTCCTGGCGGACGAGTGCGGTTTCCGGCGCCAGGTCCATCAGCTTGCGAATCGCGTTGCGCGCCCGGTCCAGGCTTAGCGCTTCGATCATCTCCGCGATGGCGAACAGCCAGATCACCACGGCGGCTTCCGGCCACTGGCCGATCAAAGCGGCACCGATGACGGCAATCGTCATCAGGAGGTTCATGTTCAGTGACAGCGTGCGCAGCGCGATCCAGCCTTTCTTCAGGGTCTCGATACCGCCCAACGCAATGGCCGCCAGCGACGCGGCCACCACCGGCCATGCCGATTCACCCATCCCGGCGAATGTGAGGACTTCCGCGCCAACCGCCAGCACGCCGGCGGCCCCCATGCGCAGCCACTCCGCCTTCGAAATGCCGGTGCCAAAGTCCCTCGTGACTGCGGGGGCAGGCCGACTATGGTCGCGCAGCACCGGCTGCATGCCAAGTCGCTCAATGGCCGCTGTGATTGGCACCTCGTCCTTCAGCGAATGGCTGACGGTCAGGGTCCGGCTCATCAGGTTGAACTGCAGGCTGCTGACACCCGGCATGCCTTCCAACGCCTTGCGCAGCAGCGCCTCTTCGGTCGGGCAGTCCATCTTTTCGATCAAGTAGGTGGCTCGTCCCTTGGAACTTGCCCCTGCCTCGCGCTCGACCGTGGCATGCATGCCGATCTCGCGCAGTGCGCCGAGGACCGGTGCCGGATCGGGCAGGCGGTGTTGCACCTCCAGTCGGCGATTCATCAGGTCGAAGTCGAGGCGTTCGATGCCCTCCACCTTGCCTAGGCGCTTGCGGATCAAAGCTTCCTCGGTGGGGCAGTCCATGTTTGTGATCAGGAACTGCGTGGTATTGCCCGTGGCTGCAGGGACGAAGGAGACGGGGGGCGTGCCGCAGGGACCGCAGGCAGTCTCCGTTGTCGCTGCGCAATTCGCGCCCGGAGGAGTTGTGTCTTCGCCCAGCCTTGCCTGCATGCCGATCGATTGCAACGCCGTCAGCAGGGGTTCCACCGAGGACAAGGTGTGGACGACAGACAGCTGGCGTGCGGGTAGGTCGAACTCGAGCGACCGGACGCCGGCCAACGGCTCCAGCCGCGCGCGGATCGCCGCCTCTTCGGAGCGGCAATCCATGTTTGGAATCGTGAATGTGTCTTTTGACTCTTCTAACGCAGCGCTCTGGCTGCCGGCGCAGGATCCAGCGCACGCGGATCCGCAAGCGGCGTTGCCCGCGGCTTCGCCGTCGTCCTCCATCGATGCTTGCATGCCGATCTCATGGAGGGCCTCCAGCAACGGCCCCGGGTTCGGTAGCCCATGCCGGACGGTGAGGCGGCGCTGGGGAAGGTCGAACGAAAGGGACTCTACCGCTGGCAATTTGGCAAGCCGTGCACGGATTGCCGCTTCTTCGTTGCGGCAATCCATGTTGGGAATGCGGAAGACGGATGTCGCGCCGTTCAGGTCCTCCGCCTTCTTCCTTTCTTGAGTTGATCTCGCATCACTTTCGGCATGGGCTTGGTCGAGTTTCATCATTCGCCTCTTTCTGTATATGTCAGAATTTCACACCCTAAAGTAGATACAGAGTCAAGGGCTCTGCCTCCTGGTCGGAGGTTAAGTTGCCTCGGAACGGGCCTTTTCCTCATGTTCTGTCGCGTCAACCAGGATTTCACGACCTCCGTTAGCGGCGATCGCAGATACCACCAGACCCAGAACCAGGTCTGGCAGGTTGGAGCCCGACCACATCACGAGCGCTCCGGACAACACAATGGCCAGATTCACAATCGAGTCGTTGCTGGTGAATATGGCGGAAGCCTTGAAGTTGACGTCTTCCCCGCGGTGGCGTTTCAGTAAGCGCAAGCAAATAATGTTCAGCGCCGCATTGATCGCTGCCATGACCATCATCGCCGGCCCCAATGGCGCCTCGCCGCCAAAGAACCGGCGCAGGACTTCCACGCATAGCATCAGGGCCAGCCCAATCAAAAGCCACCCCGATAGCCGCGCTGCCCGCACCTTGATGGCTCGCGATCGGCCGACGGCGTACAGGCTGACGCCATACACCAACGCGTCGGCAAGGTTGTCCAGAGCCGCACCAAGCACCGCCGTGGACGCCGCCCAAAGGCCCACGCCCATACCTGCCAGACATTGGCTGACATTAATCAGTAGTACCAGCCACAGAATCCGGCGGTCGGCCGCCTGACTCGCGTCGAGGTCAAGGCGTTCTTTGTCGGGGAAGTGGTCGTTCATGCAACTCCTTTGTTAACCCGCCTGTTTCCACAGAAGATCTGAGTAATTTCACACCCCGTACCTGCTATAGAGTCAAGACGTCGCCCGCACACAGCATGTTTATTCAAGCTAGCTGTCTGTCGCTTGGAGAAACTGGAGGAAATTGAACTCTGGAGTCGCAATGACAGCGCGTTCTGTGGTGCGGTACGGCGCCTATCCGACCATCATGGCCCTGGTAATCACAGGGGTTTCGGTCGCCCCATCCCACGGCACGCCGCTGGCTTGGCTGGCGTTGTGGGCCGCCGCCGGGCTATTTCTTGTTGCTTGGCTGGAGCGCATTGTCCCGTTCGATGCACGGTGGCAAAAGCGGGATCTCGACTTTCCGGCGGATGTCGCCCATGCCGTTGTGAATTTGGCCGTGATGCACGGTGCCGTGCTGGGGTTCGTGGTGCTGCGGGAAGGAACGGGTTGGCCCAAGCTATGGTGGCCTGCGGAATGGCCATACTTGTTGCAGGTATTACTCGCAGGGGCGCCACTGGACCTGTCGCTGTATGCCGTCCATCGGCTCAGCCACCACTACGGCTTTCTGTGGCGGCTGCACAGCATTCATCATTCGTCGCGGCGGCTCTACTGGCTAAACGGGGAACGCCGCCACCCGCTGCATGCAGCCCTGATGGCGGGTCCGGGCTTACTGGTCCTGGGCATACTAGGCGCGCCGGCCGAGGTAGTGGCCGGCTGGTTCGCAATCCTGGCGGTCCATCTGGCATTCCAGCATGCCAACCTGGACTATAGCCTGGGGCCGGTGCGGTATATGTTAGGCGTGGCAGAACTCCATCGCTGGCACCATCGGGAGCGCTTCGCGGACGCGCAGGTCAATTTCGGGGAGTTCTGGCTGGTATGGGACCACCTCTTCGGTACCTTCTATCAACCGCAGGCGCCACTGGGCGCAATCGGCATCGAAGGCGACCCGGTGCCGCACCGCTACGGCGAGCAACTGATTTATCCGTTTGAACGACCGGATCCGCAAGTTCGTCTGGCCACCGAAGACGTCTCGCAGGGCCGCGATGCTGATGTCTAAAGCCGCTCTCGTTGGTGAAACCGGCTCGCAAGCTGCATCCAGCATGAATGCTCAGGTGGGATCTGACAGGACTATTTGCGCCGTCTTGAAGTTATGCGACGTCGCGTGGACGAACCTGATCTGTCATTCTCGAGGCCGCGCTTGATGCGCATCTGGCGACGAAAATGCCAGGCAAGCGAACCTGTAGCACACACCGTGAACGCCACGGCAAACACGATGACAACGATGACTTCACGTGGCAGGTCGAAGGGTGGGCGGCTCACTGTGGCCGAACGTTCATGGAAAGCGGTTTCGATCCCGACGACGCCATTCGGAGGTCTACCGAAGCGGCGTGACGGAGGATTTTGGCCATGGCAGGCGGCACACTGCCCCGATGCGAGCGGTGGTGCCGCCTGAGTTTTACTTGCGCTGCATGTCCACGACTGTCGGCTTGCCGTCGACCGTGTCGAATACGGCGGTAACCGCATCACCTTCCTTGAAGTCCTTCAACGAAGCGCGATCCTTGACCGGGAACGCCATGGTCATGGCGGACATGCCGAGATTTTCGATCGGGCCGTGCTTGAGGGTAACTTTCCCTGCCTTCGCATCGATCTTCTTTACCTCTGCCGCAACCGGGTGGGGGGCCTGCTTCGTTTCGGCTGACGGCTTCATGTCCATGCCCTTCATATCCATGCCGTCCATCGACCCTGCCGCGAACGCAGCCGGTGTGGCAGCGAGAGCAGCCATGATGGCAAGAGTTTTGACGTATTTCATTGTGATTCCTCCGGGAGTGAGGGGTGGGTGGAAAGTGAGACAGATTCGGCCTGCCGTCTGCGTATCAGCAAGTACACCGCCGGCACAACAAACAGGGAAAGCAATGGCGCGGTGACCATGCCGCCAACCATCGGAGCCGCAATGCGCTGCATGACCTCCGAGCCGGTGCCATGCGACCACATGATGGGAATCAGGCCGGCAAGAATGACAGCGACGGTCATGGCCTTGGGGCGGACCCGCAGCACTGCCCCTTCCTGAATGGCGTCCAGCAATGCGGACACGCTGGTTTCGCCTCGGCCCTCGCGTTCGCTCCAGGCTTGCTTCAGGTAGAGCAGCATGATGACGCCGAACTCGGCTGCCACGCCGGCAAGGGCGATAAAGCCGACAACCCCCGCTACCGAAAGGTTGTAGCCCAGCAAGTAAAGCAGCCAGAATCCGCCGATGAGCGCCAGCGGCAGCGTGCCCATGATCAGTAGCGCTTCATCGAGACGGCCGAACACCAGGTACAGCAACACGAAGATGATCAGCAGCGTGAACGGCACCACCACCTTCAGCTTCGCGGTGGCCCGCTCCAGATACTCGAACTGACCCGACCAACTGAGGGAATAGCCCGCTGGCATCGGGACCGCCTTGGCCACGGCGGCCTGCATGTCCTGGACGGCCGAACGCAGGTCACGTCCGCGAATATCGACGTACACCCAGCCCGACAGGCGGGCGTTTTCGCTGCGCAGCATCGGCGGTCCTTGCACCACCTGGAGGCGCGCCACGTCGGACAGCGTGATATGCTGGCCACGGTCGGTGACAATGGGCAGGCTGCGCAGTTGTTCCACCGAGTCGCGGTAGTCCCGTGGATAACGCACATTGATCGGAAAGCGCGCCAGCCCGTCGACCACTTCCCCGACGTTGTCGCCACCGATGGCCGAGGACACGATGCTCTGGACATCCTCGATGTTGAGCCCATATCGCCCGGCGGCCATCCGGTCTATGTCGACATCGACGTAGCGCCCGCCGGACAGGCGTTCGGCGAGTGCAGAGGTGACGCCCGGCACCGCCTTGACAGCATCCTCGATCCTCGTGGCCAGTCGGTCAATTTCCTTCAGGTCGGTGCCCGCCACCTTAATGCCGACCGGGCTCTTGATGCCGGTGGCGAGCATGTCGATGCGGTTGCGGATCGGCGGCACCCAGATATTGGACAGGCCGGGCACCTTCACCACGCGGTCGAGCTCCTCCACCAGCTTGTCCGTCGTCATGCCGGAACGCCACTGGTCGCGCGGCTTGAACTGGATGGTGGTTTCGAACATCTCGATGGGCGCCGGGTCGGTCGCCGTGTCGGCGCGGCCGGCCTTGCCAAACACGGTGGCTACCTCGGGAACGGTCTTGATTAGGCGGTCGGTCTGCTGCAGCAACTGCGCTGCCTTGCCGGTGGACAGCCCCGGGAGCGCCGACGGCATGTAGAGTAGGTCACCCTCATCGAGAGGCGGCATGAACTCGCCGCCAATTCGCATGATCGGCCAGGCGGTCGCGACGAGCAGAATTGCCGCGATCGCTACAGTGGTCTTCGGGTAGGTGAGCACCTTGGCCAACACTGGCTGATAGGCGCGAATCAGCCACCGACTGAGGGGATTGGACTGCTCCGTGGGGATCCTGCCACGGATCATGTAGCCCATCAGGACCGGCACCAGGGTGACGGAGAGGCCCGCCGCCGCGGCCATGGAGTAGGTCTTGGTAAAGGCCAGCGGCGAAAACAGTCGGCCCTCCTGCGCCTCCAGCGTGAACACCGGAATGAATGACAGCGTGATGATCAGCAGCGAGAAGAACAGCGCCGGTCCAACCTCAGCCGCCGACTCGCCGATCACGCTCCAGCGTTCATGGCCGGTGAGATCCAGGCCGGGCTTATCCGCATGCCAATGCTCGAGATGCTTGTGCGCGTTCTCGATCATGACGACCGCGGCATCGACCATGGCGCCGATGGCAATGGCGATGCCGCCCAGCGACATGATGTTGGCATTGACACCCTGGTATCGCATGACCAGAAACGCGGCCAGCACACCCAGCGGCAATGAAACGATGGCAACCAGCGCGGAGCGCAGGTGGAACAGGAAAACCAGGCAGACCACCGCGACGACGATAAACTCTTCGATCAGCTTGTGGGTCAGGTTTTCCACCGCCCGGTTGATCAGGGCGGAGCGATCGTACGTGGTGACGATCTGGACGCCTGCCGGCAGGCTCTTCTGCAGCGTGGCGAGTTTGGCTTTGACCGCTTCGATGGTTTCCAGCGCGTTCTTGCCCGAGCGCATCACGATGACACCGCCGGCGACCTCTCCCTGGCCGTCGAGCTCGGCGATGCCGCGCCGCATCTCGGGACCAAGCTGGACGGTGGCGACATCGCCCAGCCGCACCGGGATGCCGGCGTCGCTGGTCACCAGCGGGATCTGCCGGAAATCATCGAGCGTCTTCAGGTAGCCGCTGGCCCGGACCATGTACTCCGCCTCGCCCAATTCCAGCACCGAGCCGCCGGTTTCCTGGTTGGCGCCCTTGAGCGCCGTAAGCACCTTGCCCTGCGACAGGTTGTAGGCGCGTAGCCGGTCCGGCATCAGGACGACCTGGAACTGCTTCACCATGCCGCCGAGGGACGCGACCTCGGCAACATTGGGCAGCGATTTCAGCTCGAAGCGCAAGAACCAGTCCTGGAGCGCACGCAGTTGACTGAGGTCGTGCTGGCCGGTCTTGTCCACCAGCGTGTACTCGTAGATCCAGCCGACGCCGGTGGCGTCCGGCCCCAGCGCCGGCTTGGCGGCGCCGGGCAGGCGGGATTGCACCTGGTTCAGATATTCCAGCACGCGGGAGCGCGCCCAATACAGGTCGGTGCCGTCCTCGAATAGCACATAGACAAACGAGTCACCGAAGAACGAGTAGCCGCGTACGGTCTTGGCGCCCGGGACCGACAGCATGGTCGTGGTCAGTGGATAGGTGACCTGGTTCTCGACAATCTGTGGCGCCTGGCCGGGAAACGGCGTGCGGATGATCACTTGCACATCGGACAAGTCCGGCAACGCGTCGAGCGGCGTGCTGCGCACGGCCCACAGTCCCCAGGCGGTCAGCATGACCGTGACCAGCAGGACCAGGAAACGGTTGCGGATGGAAGCAAGAATGAGCCGGGCGATCATGGCTTGGCCCCCTGGGTGGTGCCGGCCGGCTCGACTGCGGACAGGATCGCCAGGCCATCCTTGTCCAGGTGGAAGCGGAACCGGATGCGGTCGCCGGTCTTGAGCCCCTTCGGCAGGCCGGCAGGCGGCGCGGCGAAATCCATGGTCATCGCGCCCCACTGTGCCGAGGGAATCGGCCCGTGCGAGATGGTCAGGCCTTCGCGCGTCACGGCCTCGATGCGCCCGACGCCCTCGTGCTCGGGCGCAGCCGCAGCCGGCGCGGAAGCCGCTGTCGTGGCGCTCATGCGTTCGGCCGTGCCACGCAAGCTGGCTTCCGAATCGATGAGGAACTGCCCGGAGGTGACCACTTTCTGCCCCGCTTTCAGCCCGTCCAGCACCTCGACCATGCCGGCGGCCTCGCGCCCGGTCTTGACTTCGGTTGCCACAAAGCCGGCCTTGCCCGCATCGACCATGACGATGCTGCGCTGGCCGGTGCGGATGACGGACTCCAGCGGAATCATCAGCAATTCCTTCTGATCACCGCTGTCAAACCGGACCGTCACGAACATCCCCGGCAACAGGTGCCTGCCCTTGTTGGGCAGGACAATGCGCACCTTGATGGTTCGCGTGGCCGGATTGACATCGGGCAGGACGGTATCGACCTTGCCAACGATTGACTCGGTTGCGCCGGTCGGCGACACCTTGACCGCCCGGCCCGGAGCGATGGCGTGGGCTTGTCCCTCCGGTACCTCGGCAATCACCCAGACCTGGCTCAGGTCGGCCAGGCGAAACAGGGTCATGCCAGGAGACACAGTCATGCCCTCCCGGACCGCAACCTCTGTCACAAGGCCGTCGACGGGGCTCACAATGCCAAGAGTAGGCTGGAGCTTGCCGGATGATTCGACGGTGCTGACCTGGCCGGGGGTCATGCCAGCCTGCAGCATGCGGGCCTTGGCCGCGCTGCGCAGGTCGGATTGGCCACCCGCGGCCATGCGGGACACGGCAAGATATTCCTCTTGCGCGGCCACCCAATCGGGCGAGTACAGCGTCACCAGTGCTTGGCCGCGCCGGACCGGGTCGAGGGTCGCTTTGACCGCTACGTGCTGGACGAAGGCATTCGTCCGCGCCTGGATCACCTGGACACTGCGCTCGTCAATGGCGACATTGCCAGGTGCCTCGAGCACGGCGCTCATCCGGCTCGCCTTGACCTCAGTCGTGCGGATGCCCAAATTCTGCGCGACACGGCTGTCGACCGTGACGCCGCTGCCTCCGCTGCCTCCGGCATCCCCATCCGCATAAACGGGCACGAGCTGCATGTCCATGAAAGGGGACTTGCCTGGCTTGTCGAAACGCTGGCCGGGTACCATCGGATCGTGCCAGTACAGGATCTTCTTGCCAGTGTTCGGATCGGTGTCGCCTGCTTTGAGCGCAGACGCCGCGCCTGGCGCGGCCGTCTGCGCAGATTGTGTGCCGCGCATGACGCCGAGGTGGTAGGCGCCATAGAGGGCGGCACCGATGACAACGACGCCGGCGACCGCGGCAATGACTGGTTTCTTCATTTGCGTTCCTTGGTGGCTGGCTCGGTCTGCGCGGTAGGCAGCGGGATCAGGAAGGTCAAGTCGGCCCACAGCTTTGCCGTCCTGGCCTCCAGCGTCAGCCGCTCCACCGCTGTGTCGATGGCGCGATGGTTGGCCTCGGCGACGGCAAGCAGCGATCCGGTATTGGCCCGGTATGCCGTGAGCGCTGCCTCCGCCTGCTGATTGGCGAGCGGTAAGGTCTTCTCGTCGTAGCGTTGGAGCCGCTCAAGGTTGCGCTGCAGCTCGGCAAGTTTGGCGCCTACCATGGCCTGGGTATTGCGCCGGATGATTTCGGACTTGGCACGCGCTTCATTGGCCTGTGCCAGCCGGGCAGCGACGTCGCGGTCTTGGCGATTGCCCCGGTCCCAGGGCACCGGGAAGCTGACGTTGATCGACCCCATGTTGGAGAAGGCTGGGCCGCGCTGGCTGTACATCAGCTCGACCGTCACATCTGGTGTCCTGGCCTCCGTTGCCACCTGGATCTCCGACTCGGCCAGGGCCACGTCGCGCCGTGCCGCCGCGATCTCGGGAACCGCGTCGAATTCGTCTTTCGCCAGTTGCTGAATGCTCTGGGGTACGTCGAGCGGCGGGCGCTGCGACAGTGTGCGGTTAGCCGCAGGCCCGACCCAGCGCTGCAGATTAAGCATGGCGGTGGCTACGGCGGCCCGGTTTTCGTCGAGGCGGTCATGCAGCTTCTGGACTTCCAGCTCCATCGCCAAGACATCCGCACGCGTGCCACGCCCGCTGCGATAGGCGGCGGTCGCCGCCTGGAGCGCCAGGTCCAGGGGATGGCCGTGATGGCCTAGCAGGACACCGGTCTGCTCGGCATACCACCGATCGAGCCAGGCACCGACGGCATTCCGTTGCACGTTGGCCAGTCCGACCGCGCGCTGCGCCTCGGCGGCAGTCGCCTCGGCTTCAAAGCGCGCCGCCTTGGCGCGGCGCTTGTCCGAGCGCGTGAATTCCTGCATCACGCTGATGGACCGCATGGTCATGAAATCCCGCGTGAGCGAGAACTGGTCCGGCCCGGTCACGGGGACGTTGTTGAGTCCAAGTTTGAGCACCGGGTCCGGCAATTGGCCGGCGGAAACCGCCATTTGCACGGCTGCCTCGACGGCGCCTCGCGAGGATTCGGCATCGCCGGCGTGAGTGGTCGCGAGCGCGACGGTCTCCTCGAGGGAAAGAGAAGGGGCAGATTGCGCAGCCGCGGCATGCGACACCGCCATGCTGAAGGCAGGCGCGCAAAGCAGCGCCAGCGTCAGGCGACGAGGAAAAAGCATAAAGCCTCCGTGAACGACGACAGCTACCCGAGTCTAGCTGGGCAGCACCGAATGGGCGTCGATCTGGAGGCTACGTTTGAAAACTGCAGTGAAGGATGTTCAGGGGCGGCGGGCCGCGCGCCTCGACCTCGGCGCGCAGCGCGATGCGAACCTCGGCCGTGACCACGCGCGTGGGTTCCACGACGCTCTTCAGCACTGGCAGGAAGGCCGGAAGCTGCGGTGAAACATGGTCCGCGCTCTTGGAATCTGCCTGGCAGTGCGCCAGGCAGAGCGCACTCTGGTCAGTGCCTTGGTCGCTACCGCCAGCCGCCATATCGGCACAGGATTCGGTCATTGCCGCCGTCGTGCCGCTGCCTTCCACCTGATAGCGGCTACCGGTACAGGCGTACGCGGCCGCTGCCAGTTGGACTGTCAGAAACACAACGAGAAGGAGGCCGGCGAACCAGGGATGCCGGCGGACCGAGTGACGCAAGAGTTCTTTGCGGTGGGCGTGATAGTCGCAAGGATACTGTCTTTTGCGGG
Source organism: Cupriavidus nantongensis (assembly GCF_001598055.1). Classification (NCBI taxonomy): domain Bacteria; kingdom Pseudomonadati; phylum Pseudomonadota; class Betaproteobacteria; order Burkholderiales; family Burkholderiaceae; genus Cupriavidus; species Cupriavidus nantongensis. The sequence goes on from NZ_CP014844.1 coordinate 2,543,362, forward strand.
TAATGCAACCGGACCTTTCGCCCCGGGTCTTCTCGCAACGTGGCCCAAGTTTCCGAAGGATCGTGTCCTTGACCTTCCCACCGGGGCAAGGTCTATCGTTGAGTCATCGAACCCTGGATGCCATCCACCCCGCAGCTTGCTCAAGTTGCGTGTCCGAGACAACAGGGATTGAAGGTAAGGAGCACATCATGAATATTGGACAAGCCGCCGGCGCATCCGGCGTCTCGGCCAAGATGATCCGCTACTACGAAAGCGTTGGTCTTGTGACTTCAGCCGCACGCAGCGCGGGGAACTACCGGGTGTATGGTCAAGCTGACATTCATACCCTGCGCTTCATTGGGCGAGCGCGGGCGATGGGCTTCTCGATGGCCCAGATCCGCGAGTTGCTCGGGTTGTGGCAAAACAAACGGCGCGCGAGTGCAACGGTAAAGGCGATTGCGGAACAGCGAATCCAGGAGCTGGACGCCCGCATTGCCTCACTGTCCAGCATGCGTGACACGCTCCTGTACTTGTCGCGACATTGCGAAGGCGATGACCGCCCCGAATGCCCGATCCTGGATGAGTTCAGCGGCGAACCGCCGAAACATCGAGCGGCAGTACGTGCAACCAGGCAGTGAGCGCGATGACCACGAGCGATCGACAACGGCAATCTCTCGACCCTGCCTCACATCACGCGATGGCAGCAGCGCGAGACGATGAGCACGTAGGGCACGGCAGCGGAAATGCGCCGAATCGACGAGACCATGATTCCACCAGTCACGGCGCTGCCGTCTGTGGGGCCAGTGCACGCGATCCTGTGTGTGGAATGACGGTCATGCGGGATGTGCCATACCAGGCAAGCTATGCCGGGGCACAATACTTCTTCTGCAGTGCCGGCTGCCAGAAGCGGTTCGAGGCCGAGCCGACGCGCTATGTCGAGACACCAAGCGTTTCGGCGCCCGATGAAGGCGAGACGGCGCCGGGCACGACCTATACGTGCCCGATGCACCCCGAAATCCGCGAGGACCATCCCGGGACGTGCCCAAAGTGCGGCATGGCACTCGAGCCGCTCATGCCAAGCCTCGACGACGACCAGAATCCCGAACTCGCGGCGTTTCGCCATCGCTTCTGGTGGACCTTGCCGCTGACGATCGCCGTCGTGTCGCTGGTGATGCTTGGGGACCGCCTCGGGGTGCTGGAGCCCGCGACGCAAAGCTGGGTGGAACTCGTCTTGTCCGCACCGGTGGTCCTCTGGGCAGGCTGGCCCATCTACGTCCGCTGCCTCCAGTCGTTCCGAAACCGCAGCCCGAACATGTGGACGCTGATCGGTCTGGGTACGGGTACGGCGTTCGTCTACAGCGTCGCCGCCACCGTTGCCCCAGAGCTGTTTCCCCGCGCCTTTCTCATGCACGGCCGGATCGCGGTCTACTTCGAAGCCGCGGCCGTCATCATTTCGCTGACGTTGCTCGGCCAGATCTTCGAGTTGCGGGCGCGCTCGCAGACCTCGGCAGCCATCAAGTCGCTGCTCGGCCTGGCCCCCAAGACGGCACGCCGCCTCAATCCGGACGGCAGCGAGGCCGATATTCCGCTCACGCACGTGCATGTCGGCGATCTCCTGAGGGTCCGGCCCGACGAAAAGGTGCCCACGGATGGCGTCGTGAACGAAGGGGCCAGCGCCATCGACGAATCGATGATCACCGGTGAGCCTCTGCCCGTCTCCAAGCGCGTCGGCGACCACGTGATCGGCGCCACCATCAACACCTCGGGCAGCCTGGTGATGCGCTCAGAAAAGGTCGGCGCCCAGACGGTGCTGTCGCAGATCGTGCAGATGGTGGCCCAGGCACAGCGCTCCAAGGCGCCGATGCAGCGGATGGCGGACCGGGTCGCCGGCGTGTTCGTGGTGGTGGTCGTAACCATCGCCTTGCTCACGTTCTTCGCCTGGGGCGTCTTCGGCCCCGAGCCGAGCTGGGTCTTTGGCCTGGTCAATGCGGTGGCTGTACTGATCATTGCCTGTCCCTGCGCGCTGGGATTGGCCACCCCATCCATCATGGTGGCCAGCGGGAATGGCGCGACCAAGGGCATTCTGTTCCGGGACGCGGCGGCCATCGAGCAATTCCGCAAGGTCGACACCCTGATCGTGGACAAGACCGGCACGCTGACAGAAGGCCGTCCGAGTTTTGAACGGGCCTATCGTGTCGATCCGTTCACGGAAACCGAGGTGCTTCGTTTGGCCGCGAGCCTCGACCAGGGCAGCGAACATCCGCTAGCCGCGACCCTCGTCACCGCCGCGCGTGAGCGCGGCCTGGCCCTGGCGAAGGCGGAGGATTTCGCCTCGGACACGGGCATGGGGGTACGCGGCCGCGTCGGTGGCCACCAGCTCGTGCTGGGCAACACCGCCCTGATGCAGCAGGAACAGGTCGACGTTGCACCACTGGCGTCTCAGGCGGATACCCTGCGGCAGCAAGGCGCCAGTGTCATGTATCTGGCGGCAGATCGAACATTGGCCGGTCTGCTTGCCGTCTCCGACCCCGTCAAGGCCAGCACGCCCGAGGCTCTGATGACGCTCAGGCAAGCCGGGGTCCGCGTGGTGATGGCGACAGGTGACGGCGCTGTCACGGCGAAGGCGGTAGCCGGTCGCCTGGGCATCGACGAGTTTCATGGCGAAGTGAAGCCGGCCGACAAGCTGGCGCTCGTCGAGAAGCTGCAAGGGGAAGGCCGCGTGGTTGCGATGGCGGGCGACGGCATCAACGACGCGCCGGCATTGGCAAAGGCCGATGTGGGCGTTGCGATGGGAACCGGCACAGATGTGGCGATGCACAGCGCCCAGATGACCCTCGTCAAGGGCGATCTGCGCGGTATCGCCCGAGCACGCGAACTCTCCGAGGCCACTATCGCCAACATGCGGCAGAACCTGGGCTTCGCCTTTATCTATAACGCGCTGGGTATCCCGCTGGCGGCGGGGTTGCTGTACCCGTTCACCGGCTGGTTGCTGTCGCCGATGATCGCGGCATTGGCCATGAGCCTGAGTTCCGTTTCAGTGATCTCCAATGCGCTACGACTCAGACGCCGCGTGGCGTAGCTATTGTCATGTGTGAATTCGACTCTACCAACCCGTGTCTCCTTGCCTTGCTGCCCAGATCGGGGGGCTAGACTAGGACAAATGCTGGCGTGATTCATGAAGCATAGCCGCAGCCCCTTCACTCGCTTGCTTGCGCTGCTGTTGTTGGCCTTGTGCGCTGACCATCAACAGGACGGTCGGCACTGGGCCGACAGCAACGGTCACGGGCCCGATCTCGGTGTCTTGCCGACTATGGCTGGGCTTGAACACGTTCTGCCGCCCACGCCATACACCTTCCGCATCTTCCACACGGCTGACAGCGCGAACAACTCGCCTGGTCCGGTCTATCTCGCAACGGCCCGCTTGCGCATCTGATCTATCCCTACGCGTGGCCCACTTCGGCCACGTGCTTGACTTTGGTGGCTCTACCCGAGCGTGGGTGCTCTGACCCGTTGCGGTTGAGCCAGACAAAACCGAATACTGGGGAAGATCATCATGCATTCCACTCTCAAGACTCTCGTTCTCATTTCACTCGCCGTCGCGACCGCGCAGGCGCTCGCGGGTCCCGACTGGGACGTCATCAATCGCGCGCGCACTGCAGCGCAACACCCTGCGGCGACCTCCAGTACATCAGCCTCTCAGGCATCGATGTTGGCGCGCTGCAATGCAATGATGAAACAAATGGATTCCCAGTCGACCGGCGGCGGCAGCCCGATGGGGCCTTCCGAGTCCAAGTGACTGAGGGTGCTTCGGCCGACCAGGCAAAGCATGCATCCGTGCAATCCGGCCTCTGGCATCCGCCCTGAGGGAGCCGGACTGACTGTCTGCCCGCCCACTTGTCTGGTACTGGATTGGCGCGTGGTCATTGAATCGCGATCGATAAGGAGATCGCCATGAATACGAAATCACTAGTAGCCGCAACCCTAGCCGTGGTGATGCTTGGCGCCAGCGGCTGGTCCGCAGCGGCCGGTGCAACCCGTGGCGCCGAAAGCGCCAAGACGGGTGCACAGGACAAGGGGCACGACATGATGATGGACCACATGATGGGCGGCGGCATGATGGGAAGCTGCCCGATGATGGGCCTGCCACCTGGCAACGAGAAGCTTTCGATGCAGATGCATGCGGACATGATGCAGGCGATGGGCGAGATCATGCGCAAGTACGCGGACAAGATCCAGACGCCACCGACGAAGTAAGGACGCTGTCCAGATCCGAACCATTTGAAAAGGAGTACCACCACCATGAAATGCAATCCGAAAGCAATGATCACCGCAGGCATCGCTCTGGCGGCAATGCTGGCAGCCGCCTATGCCCTATTGCCGCCGGTCCGAGCGCTTGTCCTGGGTATTGGGCCGTATCTCCTGCTCTTGATCTGCCCATTGTCGATGTGGCTGATGATGAAGAGCATGAGCGCGCAGGACGATCAAGTGGGCGGAATGACCGAGCAAGCGCCAAAGCAGAAGCCCCATCCATTTCGAATCAAGGAGTGACAGGACGGCAGAGCAATTGGCACGCATGGCGGACGCGTACCCGGGCCGCCAACGAAGAGAGAGGTAACACGTGAACAAATCGTTGATATGGAGAGTCCTCTTGATCGTGTTCGCCATCATCGGCGTGCTGCATCCTTTGGCGCGGTAGGCATGCTCGTGATGCATCAACGCATGATGGGCGGGTTCAGTCTTTGCTAGCCCGGGTGCAAGCTGGGGAGCAGCGCCTGAAGTAGACGGGCAAGTGCGTGCCCTCCTGCCATGGCGAAGCAAGGGGACTCGGCAACCTTGTGGGAAATTGATGCTTGCAAGGCAGGAAGAGCAAGACCTGGCCCACCGCTTCGCGGCGGACTATGAGGCGTATCGCAAGCGGGTGCCCGTGTTCTTGCCGGGCCGCTGCCAATGGGCGCAGCTATTGGGCAAGCTCTGGGAGTGAGCGGTTGGGCAGCCAGTCACGTTGCTGGCCACATGCCCCCCCGGGATTGGAGTAAATCGCCATGAACAATCCGACGGCAGACACACAGAGCGCACGCCAGCGCCGATTGCTTCTGCTGGCCACCGGCGCCATGGGAGGCGTAGGCCTGGTCGGCGCCATGGTGCCATTCGTGGCCAGCATGGCGCCAAGCGACGCCGCAAGGTCGCGGGGCGCGCCCGTCGATGTGAGGCTCGGCGCCGTGGAGCCAGGGGGACTCGTCACCGTCGCCTGGCGCGGCAAGCCCGTCTGGATACTGCACCGGACCCGCGACATGCTGGCGCGTCTGGGCAGGCACGATCGCCTGTTGAGCGATCCCCTGTCCCAGAAGGACCAGCAGCCCGCGTATGCGAGTAATGCGACACGCTCGCTCCGCCCGGACTTCTTTGTGGCGGTAGGCATCTGTACCCATCTGGGATGCGTACCGACCTATCGCCCGGACGTCGGCGCGGCGGACTTGGGGGATGACTGGCCTGGTGGCTTTTTTTGCCCTTGCCATGGTTCCAAGTTTGACCTGGCCGGCCGCGTGTTCCGCAACGTCCCAGCGCCGCTCAATCTGGAGATCCCACCGCACGCGTATCAAGGCGAAACCCGTCTGGTGATCGGCCAGGATCGCAATGGAACCGGATGATGACTTACCCCGACAGTGCACTGCTGATCGTCCAACCCTGCGTTGTCAAGGAGGCGCCCATGAGTACCATATGTGTTATTGCCATCGTGCCCTCTGAGCTTTTGGAGAAGCTGGAGAAGCGCCTCGCAACCGTCCACGCGCCCGGATTGACCGCAACGAAAGTCAAGGGGTACGGCGAGTATCGGAATTTCTTCTCGAGCGATCTGACCACCCGTGCACACCAAGATCGAGATCTTCGCGGAGGAAAGCGACGTCGAGGCCATCACCAAAGCGATCATCGAGGTAGGACAATCGACCGTGCCAGGCGCCGGGATTGTGGCGGTAATCGCCGTCGAGAGGTTCTTGCATCTACACGTTCCCCCGGGAGCGTCAGTGGATACAGCCGAATGACCCGAATCGGCTGGTGCGTTGGGTGCCGGCGGGGATGAGCGCCCATGAATGCGGCGAGGCACAGATCGGCCGCAGGGCCAGATAACGATGCCCGTTGAACGGAGTTGCGGCGGCACGTGGCACCGGTCGGAATGCAAGTGGCACGAGCCGCGGCATTGCGTGGCCGGTAATTCAGTTCCAGAGGTGGGCTATGCAAACTGGCATGGCAGTGGCGCGTACGGGCGACACCGGGCGAGTATGGCGCTTGGCTCCGGGGCAATTCCTCCTGGGGCTGCTCCTCGTCACGTGGCTCTGTATCGCGGGCGCCGCTGGCGTTTCCCGCGCCGTGGGCGAGGAAGATCTTCTGCCGCCTGAGCGGGCCTTGCGCTTTGCGGCCCGGCAACTCGACGAACACGCCATCGAGGTGCACTTCGACATCGCGGACGGCTATCACCTCTACCGTGAGCGATTCGCCTTTGCTGCCCGGCCGGCAGGGGTGAAGCTCGGTACACCTGTGCTTCCACCAGGGCAGGTTAAGTACGACGAGGCGTTTGGCAAGGAGATGGAGATCTACCATGGTGGCGTCAAGATTCGCGTGCCAGTGGAGGTCACTCCTGCGGATGGCGAATGGACGCTGGTCGTGACATCGCAAGGCTGCGCCGACAAGGGAATCTGTTATCCACCGATGGAGAGCGTATACAAGGTGGGCGGCAGCCCGCTCGGCGGGCCTATTTGATAAGCGCGAGGGTGGCACGCCAATGGCGATGCTTGTGCCACCGACTGCAGTAACCTCTCCCGGAGCGGGCGAATACCAGGGCGGGCATGCGATACCGGAGATCGTGCCACATGGCGATGACGGCGACCGCATCATTCGCGCGCTGACCAGCCACCAGCTTGGGGCAATCGCGCTGCTCTTCCTCGGCTTCGGCCTGCTGCTGACGGTCACGTCGAGCGTGCTGCCGATGGTGCCGATCCTTTGGTCCATCGTCGTGGGCGAGCACGTGACACGCAGCCGTGCGCTGATCATCTCGCTAGACTACGTGCTCGGCTCGGCGGTAGCCTATGCCGGCGTCGGCATGGCCACCGGGTGGCTCGGTGAGAGGGTCTTGACAGGGCTGCTGACGCCCTGGGCGCTCGGGGCCTTCGCCACGTTGCTCGTGGCCCTGGCGCTATCGATGTTCGGGCTCCGCGCGCTGCTGCGGCAGCCCCGATCGACGACATCCGCACAGCAGCTGGATCGTCGGGCTGCCGCAGCACTGGGGGCGATGTCCGCGTTGGCCGTCGCGCGCATCATGCCGGCGCCGCTATCGAGCACGCTCGCCTATCTCGCACGAACCGGTGATGCCATGACCGGAGGCGGTGCGTTATTCGCATTGGCGATCGGCATGGGGTTGTCGCTGGTGCTGGCCGGCGTCGCCGCCGGCAATCTCCCGCCGCGCGCCGGGCACTGGCTGGAGGTGACCAAGCGTTGCCTTGGCTTTCTGCTGCTGGGCGAGGCGAACTTGGGTGATCACCCCGCTATTGCCACCCTGGGCCGTGATGGCAACGTGGGCCGCTCTGCTGCTGATCGCCGCAGTTTTCCTGGGCGCCTTCGATTCGCTTGGCCCCAAACCGCATGGCGTGGCCCGGCTGGGCAAGGGCCTGGGCCTGATCGCCGCGCTGGCGGGAACCATCCTGTTGGTCGGGCTGGCGTCGGGCGGGCGGGATCTGCTGCAGCCTCTGTCGCACCTGCGCACTCGCCAGTCGTCGCCAGCCACCGCCGCCGACCACGCGGTGGTGCACTTCGCGCGGATCCGCTCGGTGGCCGAGCTCGACGCACGTCTGGCGCAGGCCGTTGCGGCCCGCAAGCCGGTACTGCTCGATTTCTATGCCGACTGGTGTGTCAGCTGTAAGGAGATGGAGACGACTTTCAGCGATCCCGGAGTTCAGACGCAGTTGGCCGGGGTTGTCGTACTTCGAGCTGATGTGACACAAAACAACGCCGACGACAAGGCGTTGCTAAAGCGCTTCGGCCTATTCGGGCCGCCCGGCATCATCTTGTTCGGCGCCGATGGGCGAGAGAGCCCGGTGCGGGTCATCGGCTATCAATCCGCATCGCGTTTCCTTGATAGCCTCGAGCGCGCCTTCGGTAAGGAAGGCAGGCCCTAAGGATGACATCACCGACTCCAACCCGCGAGGATAACGGCACAATCCGAAAAAAAATGGGCTATGCAGTGCGCCACTGCGATGGTGAGTCCGGCGTGCTCGTCGCACTCGGCAGCAGCCGATGGGCGTAACGTGCAATCGGAAAATCGAAAGTACCACGCAAATTGATGCCTTCCAGACGAGTCGGCGCAATCTGGCGCAAATCCTCGGCACGCATGGATTCGCCGCCGATGGCCTCAATCGCGTCCAGCGCGCGCTGCATGTGCAGCGTGTTCCAGGCCATCACGGCATTGGACAACAAGGTCAGAGCCGACGACACCGCCGCCAGCGACGCATCGTGCCGGGTCAATTCCAACGGAATCTTGCCATAGTGGATGGCCCGCTGCACCGTGTGGACCGCCTCGCCGCGGTTCAAGGCATGCTGCATCTCATGGCGGAACGCGGGATTGGTGAAATAGTCGATGAGGAAGATCGTGCGAAACAGCCGCCCGAGATGCACGCCAGCCTCATAGATGGGTTGACCTTTCGCCGCTGCACCGAAACGCATCAGGGCCTGCACTGCCGTACATTGCCCCGCTTTGCACCGATGCCGCGATCCGGACCAGTTCGTCCCAGGCACGTTCGATCAAGACCAGCCGGACATCCGCGTCCGCCACCGCAGCCAATTCCGCCGGTATCTCGTGATCCCTGGGCACATGCAGGCGGCGATCGCGCAGGTGGGCAAGCCGCGGGCAGAGATCGAAGCCAAGTAGCCGGGACAGGCTCATGGCGAAATCGGTGTAGCCATGGGTATCGACCGCTAGTTGTGCCACGTCTTCCGATCCGCTCTGGCGGATGACGCCCTCAATGGCGACACCGGCCTGCCGCTCGTTCAGTAGGATCGGCTGGTCATAGAAGATGCCCCAGCGGTCCCGGACATGCGTGTACATACCGATCGATGCCGTGCGCCGGCGCGGATCAGCCCGTGCCCGCCAGACTGTGCGCGTGGTCTCCAGCGACATCATGTCCGACGACGCCAGATCGGCGCGCCCCCAGTGCTGGGCGATCGGGTGCTGATGCATGAAGATCAGGACGGCATCGGCGGCCTGGCGCAGTTTGCGCTCGTCCGCGATGCGATGCATCATTTGCCGGATCGCGCTGGGCGACAACTCCGGCACCATCCGTGCGAGGTCCGCCGCCGACATTGAGGTGCCGTGCGCCAGCACTGCAGCGTAGATCATCAGCAGCTCGCTGCGCGAATGCGGTTCCCGACCCAGCAGGAGCCAGCTGAAGTGGGTGCTGCTGTCAATCTCCAGCAGGATTTCGGGCAATTGTCCACCGGGGTGCCGCTCGAACAGCGCGCGTCGCAGCGCCTCCACAGAGGCTTCCGGTTTCTTTGCCGTGAGCGGATCGATATGGATGGCGCTATCAATGTTCAGCTCCCCACGCTGGACTGCATCGCGCAACCTGGCGAGCCCCGCGTCCAGGTGCGCCACCACAGGATCGAGGAACGCCTTGGCGTCCTGCGGCAGCTTGAGATGACCGTAGAAATGGTTACGCCGGGCTTGCCAATCCTCTTTGGAGATGAGTAGGGCCGCCTGACTGCGGAAGGCGAAGCTGTGGTCCAGGAAGACCGAGCCATTGCGCAGCGCCACCCGCAGGGCAAACAGCGTCCCCCACTCGAAGGCGGCCAGGGCCCGCTTGCGATCCAAGCCCTCTAGTGCTGGCTGCCAGGCGCGTCCCAATCGAACCATCACCCGATCAGGGAGCCAGTCGGCCCTGCGCGCATAGAGCTTGCGCAGTACCTCCATTGCCTCGATCACCGGGTGGGCCGACTGTGCCGCAAATGGCAGATGAACCAGTCTGCCCAGCAAGGCACGGGATAGCCTGTGTCGCGACAGGAGTTGCGCGCGGATGAGGCTGGCACGGCTCGCTAGATGCTGACCAGCTGCCTCGTCAGCCAGATTGCTCAGTTGCTGACAGAGGGCATCCCTTGTCTGCGTCTCGTCTGCGACCAGCGCTTTGACGGCGGCAGCGAATTCCCCCAACTTGGTACCTGGGTCCGGTCGGCCCGCGTCAATTAGGCGTCCGGCATCGTTGACGCATTTGCGAATCCAGTGCCGCAGCATGGACGACAATTGATCCGTGGCCGCGCATAAGGCATAGCGTAAAAAGCAAGCCGATTCCAGGCGGCGGGACTGTTGCGCGACCCGCTTGCTGACCGACGCCGGGCGGTTGGCACAGCGCCGCGCATAGTGCCGCACCACCGCCTCATTGCAGGCTGCCGGCCAACCGCTGTGGATGCCCAGCTTGTACAGGCGGTCGATCTTGTCGAACAACTCGCCCATCTGATGGGTCGAATTGCGTAGCGGGACAGCCCACAGCCATTGTTGTAGGCTCGGCCGGTCGTTTTCTGGCCGCGGTAGCAGGGCACCCCACGCATCGAGGGAAACCTCGCCGTAGGCCTGCACCAGCGCGTCAGCCAGGGCCGACTCGAATGCCTCTCCGGCCTGGCTGATCAGCCGCTTCAGCGCTCGGTCATGCGGAATCAGGATGCGATGCTCGTAGAGCCAGCGCTTCAACTCGTGCAGCAGGTCACTGCGGCTCGGTTGCCCTGCCAGCCGCTCCTTGAGCCAGCGCGTCACGTAACGTCGCTGATGCTCTGCCATCGGGCTGAACCCCAGGGCTTGGTAGGCCAGCATCTGATGGTCCACCAAGGTATCGGTGCGCCCGTCATACAGCGCGCTCAGCGTGCCCATGTCCGGCGGCGTGATGCCGAGTTGCGCGCCCACAAAGGCCCAGAGGAATTTTGGCACCTGCTTGTAGGCATCGAGGGTGCGCCCCGTCATGCGGACAAAGCCAATGTGAACGGCACAGGCCAAGCGGTACAAATGGCTGCGCCGCGCATGGATCAGGGCCCGCTCTTTGGCGGAGAAGGTGAAGAACGTGGTAAGCTCAAACTCGCTGAGTTCGCGCGGAATCTGCCGCATGCCCAGATACGCCAGTTGCCAGTGATCCATCGCGCTCTCCCAAGCGTAAGACGGACCGCTGAGGTTATCGGCAATGAGACCGGGACGCAACGTTTCGACACAATAAGTGCGCTATGAGGCAATCGCGCCCAACTGGCGACAGTAGACAGCAACTTATTGATTTACTGGGGTATTTTCCCGGACGCCGCCCGGAAACCCGCGTGAATGCTAAGGGTGGCTACCCCGGTAAATTGCACCGAAATCAAGGGGACGCCGATCACCGCCGTCATGCCGAGCAGGACCATCCCCACGGCGCGGGTCGCTAGTCCCAGCAACAGCAGAGCTGGGGCGGTCAGCTCGATTGACACCGCCAGGTAGGCCGCAGACTTCGAGGGCACCAGCGGCACCCGGTAGTCCCCGCGGAACAGTTCGAGGGCGGTATTCCAGTTGGCCAGCTTGGCCATCGCCGAGTTCCAGACGGTTGGCTTTTTCTCAACCCGCACAGCAAGACAGTTGCGTGACGTCCTTGGCAAAGGTCTGCGCCGCGAGCTTCAGCCCCTCGACCATCGTCAGGTATGGGAACAAGTGGTCGGCCAGCTCTTGCACGGTCATCCGCGCCCGGATCGCCAGCGCCGCCGTCTGGATCAGCTCACCCGCTTCAGGCGCCACCGCCTGCACGCCGATCAGGCGGTCCGATCCTGCCTCGGCAACCAGCTTGATGAAGCCGCGCGTGTCGAAGTTGGCCAACGCGCGCGGCACATTGTCGAGCGTGAGCAGGCGGCTATCGGTCTCGATGCCGTCGTGGTGCGCTTCCGCCTCGCTGTAGCCCACGGTGGCGACCTGCGGGTCGGTGAACACGACCGCCGGCACGGCGCTCAGATCAAGCGCGGCATCGCCTCCGGTCATATTAATCGCCGCGCGGGTGCCGGCCGCCGCGGCCACGTAAACGAACTGCGGCTGGTCGGTGCAGTCGCCGGCGGCGTAGATGTGTTGCGCGGTGGTTCGCATGCCGTTGTCGATGACGATGGCGCCCTGCGCGTTGACCGTCACCCCCGCCGCCTCCAGTGCCAGCTCACGCGTGTTCGGCGCGCGGCCGGTGGCGATCAGCAACTGGTCGGCGCGGATTTCGCCGTGCCCGGTAGTGAGCACGAATTCGCCGTTCGCGTAGGCCACTTGGCTGGCCTGCGTGTGTTCCAGCACCGTGATGTCCTCGACACGGAAGGCGGCCGTGACGGCCTCGCCGATGGCCGGATCCTCGCGGAAGAACAGCGTGCTGCGGGCCAGGATCGTGACCTGACTGCCGAGCCGGGCGAAGGCCTGCGCCAGCTCCACGGCCACCACCGACGAGCCGATCACGGCCAGCCGCTTAGGAAGGATGTTGCTGGCCAGCGCCTCGTTCGAGGTCCAGTACGGGGTGTCCTTCAGACCGGGGATCGGCGGCACAGCCGGACTGGCACCAGTAGCGATCAGGCAGCGGTCAAACGCCACCTCGCGCTCGCCGCCTTCGGCCAGGCGCACGCTCAAGGTGTGTCCGTTCTGGAAGCAGGCCTCGCCGCGCAGCACCGTGATGGCCGGCGTGCTCGCGAGGATGCCCTCGTACTTGGCGTGGCGCAGCTCATCGACACGCCCCTGCTGCTGGGCGAGCAGGCGCTCGCGCAGGATCGCCGGTGGCGTGGCCTGGATGCCCCCGTCGAACGGGCTTGCGCGGCGTAGATGGGCAATGTGGGCCGCGCGGATCATGATCTTGGACGGCACACAGCCAACGTTGACGCAGGTGCCGCCGATGGTGCCGCGCTCGATCAGGGTCACCTCGGCGCCTTGCTCGACGGCCTTGAGGGCCGCCGCCATCGCGGCGCCGCCGCTGCCGATGACGGCGATGCGAAGCCCGCAGCCTTCGCCTGCGGATTTCTCACCGCGGCCCAGCCAGCCGAACGCCTTGTCGAGCAGGCTGCCGCGCTTTTCCGCCGGCGGGGCCTCGGCGAGCATGGCCCGGTAGCCGAGTCCGGCCACGGCGCCAGTCAGCGCATCTGGCGACGTGCCGGGTTCGGCGGCGATTTGCGCCGTCCCCTTCGGGTAGGACACGACCGCAGACCGCACGCCCGGCACCTTCTCCAAGGCATCCTTGACGTGGACGGCGCACGAGTCGCAGGTCATTCCAGTAATCTTCAAGTGGGTCATACCACAGTTCCAATGTTCACTTCGGCAGCGGCCAATGCGGTCAGCCGCGCTTGACCGGGGGTTCACAGGCGTTCGGTGCCCCGCAGCGCTTTGCCGGCGAGATGAAGTCCCAGATCGATACGCCGACCATGAAACTCAGGCCGACATAGAGCAGCGCCTCGCTGCGCCGGCCAACCGTCAAATACACCGCCGTCAGTACCAGGAGTGGGCCGATCACGCCGAGTGCGGTCCGTTGCCACTGCCGATGGCTAAACCAGGCAGTCGCATTGGCGAGTAGCGCGATACCAGCGAACACCCGCAGCAGAACGCTAATGAACAGCCCTTCGTACTGGCTCAGGAAGCCTAGGCCAATAGCCGCGCCCAAGCCGGCGATGGCGGGAAAGCAACTCGCGCAACCCATCGCCGAGACGATACCGCCGAGCGCCCCTGCCTTGTTGGTCACGCGCGTGATCCGTCCCATGCGGTCACTCCCATGTTCGATCCGGGGCTTACCGCTTGACGCTGGACGGATAGCCCGCGTCCTCGGTCGCCTTGGTCAGTTTCTGCACGCTGGTCTTGGCATCGTCGAAGGTGACGACGGCCTGGCGCTTCTCGAAGCTCACTTCGGTCTTGGTCACGCCGTCGACCTTGGAGAGCGCCTTTTTGACCGTGATCGGGCAGGTTTCGCAAGTCATGCCCGGCACGGACAGCGTGACGGCTTGCATGGCGGCCCACGCCGGAGCAACGGCGGCGAGAGCGAGGGCGGCAAACAGCTTCTTCATGGCGAACTCCTGATCAGTAGAACCATGGCATCACGTAGGGAAAGCCGAGCGCAACCAGAACCAGCAGGGCGACGACCCAGAAAATGAGCTTGTAGGTGGCGCGTACCCGCGGGATAGCGCAGGCCTCGCCCGGCTTGCAGACTTGCGCCGGGCGTAAAACGCGCCGCCAGGCGACGAACAGAGCCAGCACTGCGGTGCCGAGAAACAGCGGCCGATATGGCTCCAGCGCCGTTAAATTCCCGATCCAGGCCCCGCTGAAACCGAGCGCGATCAGGAGCAGCGGCCCCAAGCAGCAGGTGGAGGCGAGGATTGCGGCGATGCCACCGGCAAAGAGCGCACGGCGCCCGGCTTGCAGTCGTGACATGCGTTTTTCCTTTCTTAGTAGGTAGGGATAGCGTAACCTTACTTCCGTACTTATGTACGGAGTCAAGCGATATGCGGAGCGGATTGGAGAGCCTGACCATCGGCGCCTTCGCCAAGGCGGCTGGTGTCAACGTGGAAACGATCCGGTTCTACCAGCGCAAGGGGCTGCTGCCAGAGCCAGATAAGCCCGCCGGCGGGATTCGTCGCTATGGCGAAACGGATGTGGTCCGGGTGCGCTTCATGAAATCGGCGCAGCGGCTGGGATTCAGTCTGGAAGAAATCGGTGAACTGCTTCGCCTGGAGGACGGCACCCATTGCGAGGAAGCGAGCAGCCTAGCCGAGCGCAAGCTCAATGACGTGCGCGCAAAGCTGGCCGACCTGAGACGCATGGAGGCCGTGCTGTCCGAACTGGTGGGCGCCTGTCATGCCAGCCAGGGTAACGTATCCTGCCCGCTGATCGCAGCGCTGCAAGCGGGATAAGTGCGCCAAAGGACGTAGTGGACGCGGGCTACGCTGCCCCAGTTCGTTCCGGCTTCTTTTGTACGGCTTCGGCGCAGCCAGCCTCATATGCCCCGTATCGAGGGGCAAGCGACCTAGTCGAGTCAGACATCGTCGGGGGGACAAAGCGGCACCAGCGGGCGCAGCGCTTGCAAGGCGCGCTTGTGCTGTAAGATCCAGTCGTACATTCCTCTACGACGCCCTCGGCTTGGCCAACGAGGGGCGGCCCAGTGGTTGGATACGACAATGTGGCGCCGTGTAAGTGCCATGCCGGTGTTGGCCCTGCCCGAGAACGGTCGTGAAGTCGTAACGCCGGTGAATTGCGGGTTCAGGCAGCGCTAGGCCAACGCACCTCCGGAAGCGATCGCAGCGGGCGGAATTTTCCATCTTGGAGCTTTTGGCTCTGACGCCACACGTAGTCGCCGGTCAGGTTGATGTGTTCCCAGCCGAGCGGCGACAGGTACGAAAACAGGGACGGATCGATGGGCATGCCGCGCTCCACCAGCGCCTGCACGGCACGTTCAAGGTAGACCGTGTTCCACAGGACGATGGCCGCGGTGACCAGGTTCAGTCCGCTGGCACGGTAGCGCTGCTGTTCGAAGTTGCGATCGCGGATCTCGCCAAGCCGGTAGAAGAACACGGACCGTGCCAAGGCGTTGCGCGCTTCCCCCTTGTTGAGCCCCGCATGGGAGCGCCGACGCAGTTCCAGGTCCTGCAGCCAGTCCAAGGTGAATATCGTCCGCTCGATGCGGCCGAGCTCGCGGAGGGCGACCGCCAGTCCGTTCTGTCGCGGGTAGCTGCCGAGCTTGCGCAGCATCAGCGAGGCGGTGACCGTGCCCTGCCGGATCGACGTCGCGAGGCGCAGCACCTCGTCCCAGTGCGTGCGAATCAGTCTCTCTTTGTACGCGCCGCCGATCATAGGGGCCAATGCCGGATAGTCGTCAGGATTGCCGGGGATGTACAGCCTTGAGTCCGCGAGGTCGCGAATGCGCGGGGAGAACCGGAACCCGAGCAGATGCATCAGGGCGAAGACGTGGTCCGTGAAGCCGTTGGTGTCCGTGTAGTGCTCCTGGACCCGCAGGTCCGACTCGTGGTACAGCAGGCCGTCGAGCACATAGGTGGAGTCACGGACGCCGACGTTCACCAGCTTGGAGTGATACGGCGCGTACTGATCCGAGATGTGCGTGTAGATCATCCGGCCGGGCTCCGAGCCATACTTTGGGTTGACGTGGCCGGTGCTTTCGGCACGGCCGCCCGCCTTGAATCGCTGGCCATCCGACGATGAGGTGCTGCCATCGCCCCAATGGGCAGCGAACGCATGGGCGGACTGCGCGTTGACCAGATCCGCCAGGCCCTGAGCATAGGTCTCGTCCCGAATATGCCAGGCCTGCAGCCAGGAGAGCTTGGCGTAACTGGTGCCCGGGCAGGATTCCGCCATCTTCGTTAGCCCGAGGTTAATGGCGTCGGCAAGAATGGTCGTGAGCAGCAGCGTCTTGTCGGCGGCAGGCTCACTGGTCTTCAGGTGCGTGAAATGCCGGGTAAAGCCGGTCCAGCCGTCGACTTCCATCAGCAGTTCCGTAATCTTGACGCGCGGCAGCATGAGCGCGGTCTGATCGATCAGGGTCTGCGCTTCCATCGGGACGGCCGCATCGAGCGGCGAGATCTTCAGGCCCGACTGAGTGATGATCGCGTCCGGCAGCTTGTTGGCGGCGGCCAACCGGTTGGCGGTGGCCAGCTTCAGTTCAAGCAGCCCGCGCCGCTCGCTCAAGTAGCGCTCGCAATCGGTGGCGATGGGCAGGGGCAGCAAGCGGCTCTGTCTGAGTGCGACGAATTTCTCGGCGGGCAGCAGGTACTCATCGAAATCCTTGAACTGGCGCGAGCCCTGGACCCAGATGTCGCCGGAGCGCAGGCGGTTTCTGAGTTCGGACAGCGCGCACAGCTCATAGTAGCGACGATCGATGCCGTTCTTGGTGCGTACCAGTGGCTCCCAGCGCTTCTTGATGAAGGAGGTCGGCGCGTCGGCCGGGACTTTGCGCACATCGTTGACGTTCATCGTCCGGATCGTATCGATGGCAGCCAGACTGCCGCCGTGCGGCCTGATCAAATATTGCGGCGCCATCAACATTGCGTGGCGCTGGTGCCGACTCTACTAGATTAAAGCGTATCGCCCGTAGGGCGGTGAGCGCTGCGAGTTGTACTTCCAGCAAGTTTTGCGCCCGGCCGTCCTTCGCTGCTGCTGGCCGACTGCGCACAAGTCGGCGACGTTGCAAGGCGGCGTTTGCCTGAAGCGACGCAATCAGGATGTCAAGGCGGGAGAGGTTAATGATGGCTAGATGATTGTTAGGCATGATGCATGAAGGCGAGGTCCGATAACAAAGGCACGCTGGCCGACGGTCAAACTGGCGGCGACTCCGCCGCCAGTTCGCCGCATTCCGCTACCGAATGAGCCGACCCAGCTACCATAGTGCTCCCGGCTGCGCCAGCCGCGCGGCAGGCTCAATCCGATCAACGCAAGCCCTGCGACGGCCCCAAATGCCGCCGCCGCGGAATTTCCGCCGCTGAGCACCCACGGTGCGATGACCAACCAAGCGCCAAAGCCGACATTGATCCAGCGCAGTAACCTTGCTACCTCTGCGAGCGCGGCCACAGCGACAACAATTACGAGCGCACCGATCAAATGATCGCTGTCCGCTAACGGCGGAATGGTGCCAAACAACAGGCGCGTGAACATCAGCGCGATGCCAACTCCGACACACGCAACCAGTGTCCAGGGCCATTGCACACCACGCAACGCCGACGCCATCGCGTCGGACAATGCGCTATCGAAACCGGGACGCCGGTCGCGCTGGCTTCCTGGCGAGGCGCCGCCCACGAAGAAGAGGCGAAGTACCGGCTCGCCGCGCCGATGCGCTTGTCCCAGAAACTGACCCATTGCAACCAGTTCATCCAACGTATAAGGGATCATCAGCGTCATTGCGCCCGCAGCGATCAGGCACAACGTGCACCAGGTCCCGATCACGATTGGCTGGATAATGATGAAATAGATGCTCACCACGCCAAGGGGCACGACGACGATCCCAAATGCCGCCACCATCCAAGGCATGGTGCGCCAACGCTGGCGCCCACCCATCGCGCCCATCAACACCTCCAGCAGATAACTGACCGCGCCAAGGCCACCGTCCGGAATCGGCCAGGACCGGGACACGGCGGAGGTAATAATGGTTTCCGTCCCGTTTTTTTGCGCGTCAGGAGAAAAGAACGGCTCCCAAACCGCCGCCGCATGGCCGAGTTGATACGCCGTGAGCTGGCGTGCGATCAGGAACCCGAACAGGGCCAGCCCGATAATGGGCAGCCGCTGCAAATAGGTGGACGGCGAGTACGTCCACCCGACCGGCAGATCGGACTGGTCCTTCATCGACGCCATGCTCATGCCTGGCATCATGGGTACGAGGATGGCAAAGGCGATGAGGAAGCCGCCGACGATCACATCGTTGTTGTAGACGGCCGGGGACGGCGCCCAGAACACCAGTGGCGCGAACAGCAACCAGAGCCCGACACAGGCGTTGCCCCACTGCGCCCATGAAAAGCGACGCGAAAGAGACAATGTGGCGAAGCCCATGATCAGGCTGCCGCTGGCCATGTCGCTCCAGCCCAGCCACGTCATGCGCAACGCAGGGGGCGCAAGACCGCGTTCTGCGGTCACTTGCATTACCAGCGTGCCAAACTCCCGAGTATCAAAGGCGCCCAAGACAAAAGGGCTTGTGAGTAACCAGGCACCAAGCAAGATGTTGAGATAATGCGCCCATAACAGGCTGTAATGGGCGTCGCGCATATGCTGCGCGTGCTCGTGCTCGTGCTCGTGCTCGTGCTCGTGCTTAGCGGCGGAGCCGCTGATTTCCGGCGCGCCCTTGACGGTCACGCTGCCGTGTCGCACCACGGGGTGATGGTCGGCGATGATGGCCGTGTTTAGCCGGTTAGCGCGATACCAACTGACCGGGTCCTGCTTCAGCGCCGCGATGATGCGAGGCATCGTTTCTAGAATTCGGCGCTCAGGCCGCCAATTTAGCCTCTCGCGCGCGCTGGCGCTGTCCACTTCATAATGATCGCTTGCCAGGCATCGCAGTTCCGGGTCAGAGGCGTCACCGACATTTCGCGCATGCTGGCAGCGTGAGTAAAGGCGCGCCCCGACGCCGGCCTGCGGCCGCATCGCTTCGCCCGGGCCATCCAGTGCGTGCAAAATTGCTGCCCGCAGTTGCCTTGGTGTCACTGCCTCCTCCTCGGCAAGCACTAACGACAACTTGCAAGGCAACTGGCCGCGCGCTGCGACAGCGTGCGCGACCGCCGCTGCCGCGTCATCGACGTGCAGGAACACATGGGCGGTGTCCGGATGTGCGTCGGCCCGGGCGACAAGGCTGGACTCGTAGCTTGCCGCGATCTGCTGCACCAGGAAAGCGTTATGACCGAGATCGTCGTAGAGCGGCGCGAGCCGCAGCATCAACCGCGGTACGGCGCCGAGTTCGTGCTGGAGCAGGTGCTCCGCCCTGATCATCATCGCCCGCAATGGCGATTTGGGATCGATGGGCGAGGCTTCATTGATCGGATTGCCGGGTTGCGACGGGGCATGGACTAGCAAGGTGCCGGCCAGCACGAATTGACCCACCGCGCACCGCAGCAATTCAACAATGATGCGTTGCAGGTTGCCGACAAGGTCGAGTTCCGCCGCGATCCGCTGCACGCTGCCGTCCGCATTGGGCGCGTCTTCCATCTCGCTGACCACATAGACGACCGACGTTATAAGCTCGCCGTGACCGGCTATCACCGCATCGAATGCCTGCGCCATATCTTTTTCACGTGTCGCGTCGATGCGAAGCGCTAGCGCACTGGGGAACGCTGCGGCAAGGTCTTCGCCATCGAGCGCGACCACACGGTATTGCTGCAACAGGCGCGCCACTACGGCGCGGCCGAGCAGCGATCCTGCCCCCACTACCAAAATCGTGTCCGTGCTATGTGCCAACGCCGACTCCTTGCCGGGGTGTTATCTGACTATCATGAAGAGACCGAGCAGGCCAGCCACGGCGGCCACACCGATCGCTGCGGACACTTGCCAGCGATGCACGCAGATCCACCACTGCGCACTGGTTGACTTCGCTTGATTGTCAAAGCGGCCATGTGCTGCAAACAAGCCCACGACCGGTACAAACAGGTTATCGGGCCGATCGGGGTGGGCGGGTTCCTGGGTCTGCTGTGCCTCATAGGCCTGTCTGGCCGCCACACGATCACCCAGGCCTGGGAAAAATCGACTGGACAGAATGGTTTTGGCGGCTGGCCAGCCCACCCATACCTCGCGAGGGCCGTGCGTGGCTGCCCAGACAATGGCCTCGCCGGCGATTTCCGGCTGGAATATTGGCGGCACTGGTTGGGCACGGCGTGGCAACTTGCTGCGGCACCAATCGAATTGCGGCGTATTGAACGCCGATAAATGCACCATCGTCAGTCTCACCGACGAATGATCGTGAACGAGTTCCGAACGCAGGGAATCGGTAAAGCCACGGATCGCCGCCTTCGCCCCACAGTATGCTGACTGTAGCGGGATGGACCGATAGGCCAGCGCCGAGCCGGTCTGCACAATACAGCCATGATTGCGCGCCGACATGCGTTTCAGCGCGGCCAACGTGCCATGCACCGCGCCCAGATAGACCACTTCCGTGACGCGGCGATACTCGGCCGCCGTTGTTTCGGCGACCGGCGCAAACACGGTCGTCGAGACATTGTTCACCCAAATCGTGATCAGTCCCAGTTCGAGCTCAATGCGCGACGCTGCTGCCTCCACCTGCTGGGCATCGGCGACATCGACGGGGATGCCCAGCGCCAGGATCCCCAGGTCGCGCAATTCGCTACAGACCCGGGCCAGGCGATCCGGCTCTCTTGCCAGGATTGCGATCCAGTCCCCGCGCTGCGCAAAGGCCCGCACGGCAGCGAGCCCCACGCCTGCGGTGCCACCGGTGACGACAACAACGTTGGGCGGATGCATTCAGGCCTCCCCGCGTTGCTGCGCTTGCTGAATGTCCAGCGCAGCCTGGATCAGTGCCAGATGGGTATAGCCTTGCGGATAGTTGCCCAGCAGCGCCTTGCTATCCGGGTCGATCTCTTCCGCGAATAAGCCGAGATCGCTGGCAAACGAGCAGATGTGCCGAAAGAGTTTGATCGCCTCCTTGGCCCGGCCTTGTCGGGCCAGGACTTGTACCAGCCAGAAGCTGCAGATGGCGAGGGTCGCCTCTTCTCCTGGCACGCCATCGTGGATGCGGTACCGATAGACCAGCGAATCCTTGGTGAGATCCCGCTGAATGCGGGCCACGGTTGCTTTCACGCGCGCGTCAGTTGGGGGGAGAAAGCCGGTCAGCGGGATCAGTAGCGCGCTCGCATCCAAAGCTGGCGATCCGAAACTTTGCGTGAACGCGCCAGTCCCGTGGTGAAACCCCTGCCCCTCGATGACGCGACGCAGCGCGTCCCGTTCGAGCTTCCAGACAGCAACGTTTCCGTCGAGTTGCCCAGCCTGTGCCAGCGCAATGGCACGGTCCAACGCGACCCAGCACATCAGCTTGGATGATACGAAATGCTGGGGCACCCCGCGCGTTTCCCAGAATCCTTGGTCCGGCTCACGCCAGCGCGCCGCGGCGGCGTCGGCTAGCCGGGCGAGCACGCGCCGCATTGGGGCGGACAGTGTCATTGGCATGCCCTGTTGGCACACCCAGGCCGCGTCGAGGACATGCCCATAGACATCCAGTTGCACCTGTTCCGCCGCCGCATTGCCGATACGCACCGGACGGGACGCACGGTACCCGTCAAGATGGCGAAGCTCCTGCTCAGGCAGGTTCGGGCTGCCATCGATCCGGTACATGATCTGCAGTCGTTTGAGATCGCAAAATCGCTCGATCCAACGAAAGAAGTCCATTGCGGCCTCGTGATGGCCCAGCGCCATCAACGCGCGCAGCACCATGGCCGAGTCGCGCAGCCAACAAAACCGATAGTCCCAATTGCGGCTGCTACCGATCCACTCCGGCAGCGAGGTGGTTGGCGCCGCCACCAGTGCTCCGGTCGGGCCAAACGTCAGCAACTTGAGAACACAGGCGCTGGTGCGCACTTCTCGTTCGAAGGGACCGCGATAGGTGCATTGCTGCTGCCACTCGCCCCAATGTCGTAGGGTCTCATCAAGGACCGCCTGGGGGTCGTGCACAGGCCGGTCCGGCCCGTCTTGTTGGAAGGACGCAATCGCCCACAGCGGCGCGCCGGGCCGCACGATGGCCACGCCTTTGGCGCGGTGCGCTTCGGTCGCCAGCGGCAGCGGCGGCGAACATACCAGGCTGAGACGTTGGTGTTCGCATACAGCGGTCACGCCATGCGAACCGACTTCCCATTGGTGGGGCTTGCGCGCATAGTCAAAGCTCGGACTGAACACAAGTTCCACCCTCACCTCGCCAACGGTCGCCTCAATGCGCCGCAACAGCCGATGGCACTCGGGTGAGTCATGGTCCAGCCGACTGCGTGCGAGACGCTCGCTATGCATGAAGTCGGTCAGGCGAAGGATCCCGCCGCTGGCTTCAAACATGGTTTCCAGTACGCCCCCTGGGACCCGGTAATAGCGCGAACTGATCGCACGACCCGTCGGCCGGATTTGAAAGTAGCCTCCTCGGTTAGCATCGAGCAATCTGCAAAATACGGCGCCGGCGTCAAAGTGCGGCATACAGCACCAGTCGATGGATCCCGACGTGCTCACCAACGCCACGCTATGCGTGTTGCCAATGACGGCATAGTCGGCAATGGGCGGATACCTGGGGTTGGTGAACACTCCGTCTCCTTGACCCTCGCCACGCTGGCAACACGCGTTGCCGAGGTCGGGATCCTGGCTTACATCTGGCGCTAGCGCGGGAAAGAACTACAACGCGCTATGCCTGCCGTTACAC
Organism: Cupriavidus nantongensis; assembly: GCF_001598055.1. Classification (NCBI taxonomy): domain Bacteria; kingdom Pseudomonadati; phylum Pseudomonadota; class Betaproteobacteria; order Burkholderiales; family Burkholderiaceae; genus Cupriavidus; species Cupriavidus nantongensis. The sequence continues at coordinate 2,566,212 of NZ_CP014844.1, forward strand.
GGCTCAAGTTCGCGGCGTGCCATGGCTTCACCACCCGAGCCGCGCGTTGCCGTCCAAGATCGAGTCGTTGGGCTACCTGGATCTACGCCATGGCGCGACAGACCTGCGCGCACTCCTGACAGGCACGTGCGCACTCTTGGCAATGCTGCGCTTCGTGCTTGGCGCACTCCGTCCCACACTCTTCACAGACCTTCGCGCACAGCGCGCATATCGCGCGCGCGTACTGGCTGTCGCGCGCCATCATCGCCGCGGCATAGGCACATGTTTCGGCACAGTCCAGGTCGAGTGCGATGCAGCGTTTCATGGCCTCAACCTCTGGCTCACGCAGACAAGACGCAGCACAGTGATGACAGGCGACTGTGCAGGCGTGACAGGCTTCAATACAAGATAGATAGTTTTCATGTGGCATGGCAAAGCTCCTAAAGAAATTCGACCAGCGTTGCGAGACGCCGCCAAATTGAGAGCAATTCGCGCGCCACAGGAAGCAGACGACAGCATGGGAGCGACTGCCTTACAGGAGCATTACGCGACGATGACGAAACCGGTGACAGCACATGTTTTGGCCAGGCTGATGACGCTAAAGGAGCTTTTGCTTCGACGTGGCGCGCACTATGCTAAGTGGACGTTTCACCATTGCGCGAGGAGACAACGTGTTCGAACGCCCTAGCGATGCCATGCTTCGCCCCGTCTCACTGAGCCGCCGCCGACTGCTGGGAAGTCTGATCGCCGGAGGCGGCTTGGCGAGCCTGGGCGCGTATCCACGCGCCGTTTGGGCCTTGAAGAGCCAAGGCTATCCGGTCGTGCTGACAGGGACCACGTTTGACCTGGCCATTGGCGCGACGCCCATGTCGTTTACCGGCCGTATCCGGCCTACCACCAGTGTGAACGGCTCCATCCCCGCGCCGATTCTGCATTGGAAGCAAGGCACCGAGGTCACGCTGCGCGTGACCAACTTGCTCGATACCCAAACATCGATTCACTGGCACGGCATCTTGCTGCCGTTTCAGATGGACGGCGTGCCCGGTATCTCCTTTCCCGGCATCGGGCCGGGCGAGACGTTCGTGTATCGCTTTCAAGTGCGGCAAGCCGGCACCTATTGGTACCACGCGCATACCCGTTTTCAGGAGCAGACCGGCTTGTACGGACCGCTGGTCATCGAGCCAATGCATCCAGACCCGATCAAGGTCGATCGCGACTATGTCGTGATGCTCAGCGAATGGACGGATGAAAACCCGGAAATGGTGTTCGCGAAGCTCAAGAAGATGAGCGACGTCTATAACTTTCAGATGCCGACGGTGGGCGACTTTGCCCGAGATGTGTCCGAAATGGGGCTGTCCGAGGCCTTGGCTAAGCGCGCGATGTGGAACCAGATGCGAATGAATCCGACCGATTTGGCCGATGTTTCGGGAGCCACTTTTACCTACCTGATCAACGGCACGCCCGCAGATAAAAATTGGACAGCGATCGCTAAAGCCGGGGAGCGCGTGCGGTTGCGCTTTATCAACGGCTCGGCGACCAGCAACTTTGACGTCCGAATTCCCGGCGTGAAGATGACGGTGGTATCGGCTGATGGGCAGGATGTCGAACCGGTACCGGTGGATGAAATCCGCATTGCCGTCGCCGAGACTTACGACGTAGTGGTGCAGATGCCGGACGATAAGGCGCACACCATCTTTGCTCAGTCGATCGATCGCAGCGGCTACGCCAGGGCGACACTTGCACCGGAAGTCGGGATGGAAGCCGACGTGCCCAAGCTCGATCCGAAGACCTGGCTCACCATGGCCGATATGGGCATGGGCGACATGGCGGACATGGATATGGGCAGCATGGAAATGGGGGCCATGAAGATGGATCAGAAACCATCCATGGCCATGGATCGCATGGGGATGGAGTCCATGGGTGGCGCACCCACGATGCAACCAATGACGCCGGAGGCGGGCATGGGCGCCATGGGGGGCATGGGGGGGCATGACATGTCGACCATGTCCGGGCCAGCGAAGGACGCCCATGCCGGAATGGCCGGCATGGACCACGGCAAGTCCGACGCGAAGCCGGGGATGCAGAAAACCGGTGGCGAGATGGGGCATGACATGGGCAAGATGGGCAATATGCCTGGCATGGGGCCACAGGTCGACATGCGCTCGATGAACCCTTCCCGCTCGCTGTCGGATCCGGGGCCAAGACTGCGCAACAACGGCAGGCGAGTGTTGACCTACGCGGACCTTAAAACGCTCGGCCCGGTGATCGACAAGCGCCCGCCCAGCCGGGAGTTGGAACTGCACTTGACCGGCAATATGCGCCGTTTCATCTGGGGCCTCGACGGCAAGAAGTTTTCCCAAGCCGAACCGATCCGGCTCTACTACGGGGAGCGCCTGCGCATCACGCTGATCAACGACACCATGATGAACCACCCGATGCACCTGCACGGGATGTTCAGCGAGCTGGAAAATCACGAAGGCCAGGCGCTGGTCAGAAAGCACACGATCAACGTCCAGCCGTCCAAACAAGTCAGCTTCCTGGTGACGGCCGATGCGCCGGGACAATGGGCCTTTCATTGTCACTTGCTTTACCACATGGAAGCCGGCATGTTCCGCAAGGTCGTGGTCGCATGAGCGGGTTGAACCTCGCCAACGCCAGGGAGATTGACGTGCCCAACCACCGTCTCATCCTTCTCGCAAGCCTGGCTCTCTTGGCCAGCGTGCAGTGCCACAGCGTGGCGGCGCAGACGATGGCGCCGATGCCAAGTATGACACACGATACGCCGATGCCAGGCATGGCGCACGATGCCCCGATGCCACCAAAGACCGCAGCTCCAGCCGGGAAGCCAGCGCCAAGCCATCCCGCAGTCAGTCCGACAGAATCTGCCTCAGTGCCCGGCGGCGCGAATGCGATCATCCAGGTGAATGAGGCCCCGGTGCCGATGGCAGATCCGAACCGAGGCATTCCCATGCCTGGGGATACGATGGCCGATAACGATATCTACTATCAGGTGCTATTCGATCGCCTCGAGTACGTCAAGGCACCCGGCGGCTCTGGACTGGCCTGGGACATGCTCGCCTGGGTAGGACGGGATCTGAACCGGTTATGGGTCAAGTCGGAAGGCACGCGTCTGTATGGCAACACAGAGGATGCCAGAGCTGAGGCACTGTGGGGACACGCCTTTGCGCCGTTCTGGGATTGGCAACTGGGCGTGCGCCAGGATTTCGGCAATGGGCCGCCGCGGACCTGGGGCGCCTTTGGCGTGCAAGGCCTGGCGCCTTATTGGTTTGATATCGAAGCCACGGCTTATCTGGGGTCGTCGGGACGCGCTGCCGCCCGAGTGCGGGCTACCTACGATATTCGCTTCACCCAACGTCTGCTGTTGACGCCGGAGTTCGAGGCGAACGCCTATAGCAAGGCAGATGAGGCGCGAGGCATTGGCAGCGGCGTGTCCGAGTTCAAGCTTGGCTTGCGACTGCGATACGAGATCCGTCGCCAGTTCGCCCCCTACCTAGGCGTGGTGTGGGGCAAGAAGCTGGGCAATACCGCGGATTTTGCGCGTGCTGCCGGAGAGCGGACCACCGACAAGCAAATCGTTGCCGGCGTGCGAATCTGGTTCTGAACCCATTTGAGACGCCGGCCAGGTTCAAGCCCGCTGCTGGTTAACCGCCAACTTACTGTGCGATTACATTTCGTATCACGCCTGCGAAGGCCGCGCGCGGGAAAATAGAATGGTCATTATGACGCACGTGCAAGCAGCCATAGGGGGGCCCCGTTTGATGGGGCATTAGTCTGCGTCCTCTCCGCGTGCCATGCTGGCGCGCGTGGCACACGTCGCCGGCCAACTCAGGAAAGGACCCATGAAAGCCGGAAAGCTGCTGGTCCTGCTCGGTGGCGCGGCAATGGGCATCGCGCCCGGTGCGATTGGCGCCATTCAAATCGGCTGGGAGCCCAGGCAAGAGCTCAGCAGTAACTGGTGGCTGCAGTGCGGTGGCGTGCCGGCTCCTGCCGCGCCCGCGATGTGGCCTGCCGTGGACCATGAATGGGAAAGCAGGTCGCTGGACTGTACAGCGCAGCGGGACAAGGAAACCCCGCAGTATGCGCTTGCCGTGAACCCCCGGCACCGCTTATTCAAGCACGGCAACGGCGCCGCGGCGCCATCGAATACTGCCAAATCTAAGCCGTCGCGAGAGGCGAAGCGACAAAACCGTGACTGCGGCCAGCCCCGACCGGCGCCACCGCAATAGTCTAGACGTTCCCCCTTTTTCGGTACGCGCTTTCCGCGTGTGCCAACGCAGTCTCAACCTGTGCCACCGAGCCAAAGGAGATCTCGAAGATGAAAAGCAAACTTGTCGTTGCAAGCCTGATTGCCGCGGTATCGCTTACTGCCGCCGCGACCGATTTGAGCACGGTCGTGAAAACCTATGAGCTCAAAGACGGATCAAAAGTCCACGTTTTCAAAGACGGCAAGATGGGCATGGAGAACAAGTACGGCAAGTCCGTCAGCATGCCAGAAGGCAAGGTCATGGAGACCAAAGACGGTAGCAAGATCCTGATGAAGGGCAATGAGGTGTTCCGTCTGGACGACGCCCTCATCAAAGGTCACCGCGAAGGCGGCTAAGCGGGCGACCTGACACGGGCTCTGAGCAAGCGGGCGCCGTGCAGTGCCCTTGCTCGGAGCCCGTCCGGGCCGCTTGCCATGCTCAGCGTCACCCACGCGGCCCGAGCGATGAGCGAGCGCTGCATTATTTCTCAGCGTATACGGACACGCTAAGCGACCGAGAGGCCTGCAGTGTCAGGGCATGGCGACCATGAGCAGGGATGCGCAGCGATACCGGGCGCGTTCCGGGCATCGCGTGTCCGGCGTCATCCTGGGAAATCACTACGGTGACCTCGGCTGGCTCGTTGCGGGGATTGTCCAGAACCAGCACACACCCCTCCCCCGCACCAAGTGTTCGGCGCCAGGTCGCGTCGACCCGCGCCCCGACGTCGATCAGCCACTCCGTAGGGCGCGGCTCGGCCAGGCCACCGGGCACGAAAGCGGCAGGGCCCCGATCGAGATCCAAAATGGGGGCGTGCGCCAACGCAGAAGCGCTAAGACTAACAAGCAACGCCGATAAGCCGGTTCGGATCAGATTCAATCGAAGTCTCCCTAAAAAAGAACTGGACGCAGGCTGTCTTCGTGGGATCTGACGGCCAGCATCATGACGCGGCATGCCACCTGGCACCTGAAAGAACGGGGCGCTCCTGTTGACCCAAGGCGGCAACGCCATTGATTCTAGGGCGGCCGGTCTGTCACAGAGATTACGAGAACATGACAAGACATCATCCCGCCGTCGCGCACTCCCCTGTCGTCTACTTCCCATTAGCCCAGCGCGAGCGCATGCCTGCTAATTCCGTGGGAAGGGGCGACCGCTGCGCGCTGCACAAGTTGCATCCGCCCCAACAATGTAACCGGCTTGCAATGTCGCAGTAAGCTTGGTCTCACTAGACTTCAGTGCCTATCGAATACCAATAACGTGGCGAACTGGAGACGCTATGAAAAGAAGAAAGATGACCGCCGCTGGCATGCTGCTGGGGTTGCTGTCATTGGGGGCTTATGCGCAGACGAGTGTTACGCTATACGGCGTCGCCGATGTCGGCATCGAATATTTATCGAATGTGCCATCGTCGAGCGGCGGCACCAACCAGGTGCGCATGTCGGCCGGCAATATGTCGACCTCGCGTTGGGGCTTGCGGGGTACGGAAGATCTCGGCGGTGGCCTCAAAGCGGTGTTCGAACTGGAGAGCGGCTTCGCCCTTGATACCGCGCAGTCGAGTAGCGCCGGCCGGTTGTTTGACCGGGGCGCGCTGGTCGGGCTGTCCAGCCCATATGGTCAGTTGACCCTTGGTCGCCAGACCACGGTGCTATACGACACCGCCATTCAGTTTGATCCCATGGGTTTCGCGCCGCGATACTCGCTTTTCAAGAGCGACGATACCATTGCCGGTCGCGCGGACAATTCCGTCAAGTACAAGGGCACGTTTGGCGGCGTGACCGCCATGGCACTGTACAGCTTCGGCCGCACTGGCGGCGGCGAAGTCCCCGGCGAGCCGAAGGTGGACCGGGAGATGAGTGCGGGTCTGGTGTATTCGACTGGACCGCTTTCCCTGGGCGCCCTGTACGACGAGTACCAGGGGTCAACCGTTGCATCGCAGGGGCAAAAGGACCGGCGCGCGTTAGTGGGGATCAGCTATGGGATCGGACCAGCAAAGCTGTATGCCGGTTATCGTTGGCTCAACGGAAATATCTCGAGCGCGGTAAGCGCAATGCGCTCCAACTTGTATTGGGCAGGCCTGCGTTATCAGCTGACCTCGGCGCTGTCGCTCACCGGCGCAGCGTACTATACCGATGTGCGGGGTTCCGGCGCCGATCCGCTGATGTTCGTGGCCTCGACCGATTACGCGTTTTCCAAACGCACCGACATGTACTTCAATGTCGGCTATGTCCGTAACAAAGGTGGCTCACAGTTGGGCTTGAACGGCTTTAACGCCAGCAGTGGCGCGCCGGTCAATGTCGTGCCGGGCGACAACCAGACCGGTGTCGTGCTGGGTCTACGCCATAAGTTTTAAGCAAAGCCGCCTGAATACCTGTTGATCCGGCACACAAATAGGGGACGTTCTCGAGAGGGTTAGTCAGATGATGCATGACAAAATCGACTCGAGGACGCTGTCGGTCGACGCGTTGAACGAGCGGCGACGGCGAGCGGTGAGAATGCGGCTTCAAGGCGTGAGCGTGAACGAGGCGGCGGCGCAGTGCGAGCTGACGCGCGCGACGGTGAGTGCGGCATTCAAGGCGTATGAAGCGGGCGGCTGGAAGGCGGTGGACACTACGCGGCCGGGACGACCCCGCGGCATTGGACGCACGCTGACGGCCGAGCAGGAGCGTGAAGTGCTGCGCCTGATTCGCGACCGTACGCCCGATCAGATGAAGCTGGGGTACCCGCTGTGGCAGCGCCAGGCGGTGGCCAAACTGATCCGCGATCGCTACGGCATCGAACTCGCTGCACGCACCCTAGGTCTTTACCACGAGCGCTGGGGCTTCACGCCGCAGAGGCCGATCCAGAAGGCCTACGAGCCGCCAGCGGCAGTGAAGCAGTGGCTCGATGAGGAATATCCGGTCATTGTGGCGAGCGCCAAGGCAGAAGCCGCCGAGATCCACTGGGGCGATGATACCGGCTTGCGCAGCAATGACGTACGCGGGCCCGGCCATGCTCCGCACGGCCAGACTCCGGTGGTACGGGTGAACAACGAGCGCCATGGACTGTCGGTCATCTCCAGCGTTACCAACCAGGGAACGATGCGCTGGTTGGTATTCGACGGCGCGCTCAATTCCGACATCCTGATCAATTTCGTGAAACGGCTGGTCAAGGGCGCCAAGCGCAAGGTCTACCTGATCCTGGACAATCTGCGCGTGCATCACAGCAAGCGGGTAAAGGCGTGGTTGGCCGAGCACAAGCGCGAAATCGAAGTCTTCTACCGGCCAAGCTACAGACCCGAACTCAACCCCGGACGAGAGGGCCTTCGCCGACCTCAAGCCGGCCGTCACAACGCTGACGCCGGCGCGCACCAAGCTGCAACTGGTCAAGGCGACGTCCATGTACCTGTGAAGGTGTCAACGACAGCCCGAGCGGACCAAAAACGAGTTTCGAGCCCAAACCGCTTCGTGATGCCGCATGAGATTGTAGATACAATGCCGGATCAATAGGTTGAACGGTCCTTTTACCGAAGGACCACTAGCCACGGCGCCGCAACGCCGTGGCTATTTTTATGCGGCGACGCGCTGGAGGCCAACCGTCTAGCTCCGGGCGGCGTTTCGCTGGCGGGGAAACGTCAAAATGAAGCGCGTAGTGCCTTCCGACGATTCCGCCGAAATCTGGCCCCCGTGCGCAAACATGATGGCTTGCGTGATGGAGAGACCCAGTCCCACGCTTTCGGACTCCGCACGGGTCCTTGATTTGTCGGCACGGAAAAAGCGGTCGAATAGCGATGGCAGCAACTCGGGACTGATTTCCTCGCCCTCATTCTCGACTACGATCGACGTGCTGCCGCCCTGCTCGCGCGTCTCGACCCGGATCTCTTTGCCGGACGGCGTATAGCGTAGAGCGTTCGAGAGCAGATTGCTGAGCGCTCGGCGTAACATCAGACGGTCGCCGGTAATTTTCGCCTGCCCATCAAGCCGTAGATTGACGCCCTTGTCCTCTGCCAGCGCGTCGTAGAATTCGAACAGCGCCTGTACTTCATCAGCCACGTTGATCGCTTCCTCATTCGGCAGTGTGATGCCGTGCTCCATCTTGGCCAAGTACAGCATATCGGACACCATGCGCCCAAGCCGCTGCAATTCCTCGGCATTCGAGGCCAGGACCTCTCGATATTTGGCGGCATCTCGCGGCTGCGATAGCACGACATGCGTCTGCGTCATCAGGTTGGTGATGGGCGTGCGCAGCTCATGCGCCAAATCGGAGGAGAATTCCGAGAGCCGCCGAAAATCATCCTGCAGTCGCTCCAGCATCGCGTTTAACGTGATCGCCAGATCTGCCATCTCGACCGGCACGGCTTCGACCGGCATGCGCGCATCCAGTTTGTTCGCGGTGACGCCCTTGGCGCGTGAGGCCATCATGCGCAGGGGTGCGAGCCCGCGTCGCGCCGCCCACCAACCAAAGAGACCGCTGGCGAGCACCGCCAATGTGGTATAGAAGGCCAGCGAACGACGAAATGCATGCATGAAGTGCGCGTGGATTTCCGTGTCCATGCCGACCACGACGCGCAAAGGTGCAATGCGCGGGTCAGCCGCACCAACCTGCGCGCGCATGCCGCGATACTCCTGCTCGCCTTGCTGCCAGACGAAGGTATTGTCACGCGCCAATTCGCGCGGAATCGCCTCGAAAGCAATCGCAAAATCGAAGTCCTTGGTCGCATACAGCTTGTGGCCTTGTGCGGTCTGCACCTGCGCGACGAAGCCAGGATGGTGATCGACCATTTCCCGAAGCCGCTGGGGCAAGCGCTCGGCCGGCGTTTCCTGCGCGATCTTTTCGATCAGGCGAATATTGTCGCCGAGCACCACATAATCCTCGGTGGCGAAGTGGCGGTCCATCGCCAGCCAGATGAGAACGCCCAAGCCCAGCAGCACCACGGCAGAGCAGAGCGAAAACAGGATGGTCAGACGCATCGTCAGGGACAGGCGATGCGTCATGCCTGCTCCTCCGGCGCTTCCAGCACGTAGCCCATGCCGCGCACGGTCTGAATCAGCTTAATATCAAAGTCATCGTCGATCTTCGCCCGCAAGCGGCGAATGGCCACATCGATCACGTTGCTATCGCTGTCAAAGTTCATGTCCCAGACCTGGGAGGCAATCAACGAGCGTGGCAGCACCTCGCCGCGCCGGCGAGCGAGCAACTCCAGCAGCGCAAACTCCTTGCTGGTCAGCGTGATGCGGCGCCCGGCCCGCGACGCCCGGCGCCTGCCCAAATCCAGCACCAGATCGCCCACCTGAATGCGGTCCATCGCTAGCTGTACAGTACCGCGCCGCAATAGCGTACGTACGCGCGCCAGTAGTTCCGAGAACGCGAATGGCTTGACCAGATAGTCGTCAGCGCCCAACTCCAACCCCCTGACCCGATCGGCCACGCTGTCGCGGGCGGTCAGAAATAACACCGGAACCGGGTTGTCCGCGGCGCGGATCGTCTGCAAAATACGCCAGCCATCGAGATCGGGTAGCATGACGTCGAGGATAATCAGGTCGTACGCTTCGTTAAGCGCCAAGTGCTGTCCGTCCAGCCCGTTGGCGACCAAGTCGACCACGAATCCTGCCTCGGTCAGCCCCTGGCGCAGGTACTCGCCGGTCTTGGATTCATCTTCTACCACCAGCAGCTTCATCTTCGTGCCCTCCCCCTCGTCTTTCGGATTATGTGCCCGCCTGTTGGACCGGCTCTAATACGGGGTAGTCTACCGAGACGCTCTGTGGGTAACCCAGACCTTACCGGAATGTAATGTTTGGGTAAGTTGACGGTAGCCTCGCTGTCGTTACTCTCTTGCTGCCGCCTTCCGACGCGGCCATTCAAGCAAAAAGGACTATTTCATGCGACGTGATCGACCGTCTGGCCTTGTGCTGCCTAATCTGCCGCGCCGCCGTTTTGTACAGGGTCTGGCCGCCGGTGGCGTGATGGCGGGGCTGTCTGGCTTGGGCGGTGCGGCCTGGGCTCAGCCGTCAGGCCGACCGGCAGATGTCTTATCCGGCACAGCACCAGTGCTGCGCGGGACCGACTTCGACCTCGTGATCGGCGAGTCGGTGGTCAACTTCACCGGGACGCCACGCGTCGCGACCACCATCAATGGCATGTTGCCGGGGCCGACGCTGCGCTGGCGTCAAGGCGAAACGGTGACGATTCGGGTCACGAACCGGTTGCGCGAGCACACGTCGATTCATTGGCACGGGATCATTCTGCCGTTCGAGATGGACGGCGTGCCGGGGATCAGCTTTGCGGGCATTGCGCCGGGCGAGACCTTCACCTACCGCTTCAAGGTCGACCAGATTGGTAGCTATTGGTATCACTCGCATTCGGGCTTCCAGGAGATGACCGGCGTGTATGGCGGCATTGTCATCGATCCAGCCACCGGCGTGGATGGCGTGCGAGCCGATCGCGATTATACCGTGCTGCTCTCGGATTGGACCGACGAAGATCCGATGCGCGTGCTCTCGAAACTGAAGGTTCAGAGCGACTACTACAACTATAACCAGCCGACGGTTATCGATTTTTTCCGCGACGTCTCCAGTGAAGGGATGAAGAGCGCGCTCGCTAAGCGCAAGATGTGGAACGAGATGCGGATGAGCCCGACCGATCTGGCGGATCTCTCGGGCGCCACGCTGACTTACTTGATGAACGGCGTCACACCGGCCGGCAACTGGACCGGCGTGTTTAAGCCGGGCGAGAAGGTTCGTCTGCGGTTTATCAACGGCGCAGGCAACACGTTCTACGATGTGCGCATTCCCGGCCTCAAGCTTAAGGTCATCCAAGTCGATGGACAGAACATCGAACCGGTAACCGTCGATGAGTTCCGCTTCGGCCCGGGCGAGACCTGTGACGTGCTGGTCGAGCCGCGCGACGAGGCCTATACCATTTTCTCGCAGTCGATGGATCGCACCGGCTATGCCCGCGGCACCCTGGCGACTCGAGCCGGGCTGGCGGCACCGGTGCCCGCCGTGGATAAGCCGCAGTGGCTCACCATGGCCGACATGATGGGCAGTATGGGAGGCATGGGCGGCATGGATCACGGCGCCATGGGCGGAATGAGCCATGGCGGCATGGCCATGCAAGGCATGAACCACGGCTCGATGGGCATGCAAGGCATGAACCATGGCGCTATGGCCATGGATCACAGCCAGCATGCCATGGGTAGCATGTCGGGGGGCATGGCGACCGGTGCGTCGCTGAAGGTGCCCAGCACCAAGGCGCGCCACGCCAAGACCGAGTATGGCGCCACCACCGATATGCGCGTTGACATGGCGCGCACCAACTTGGACGACCCGGGCATCGGTTTGCGCGACACCGGGCGCCGCGTCCTGACACTGGCCGATCAGCACACCATTGGCGGTCCATTGGACAAACGCGGTCCCGGGCGCGAAGTGGAACTGCACTTGACCGGCAATATGGAGCGTTACTCGTGGTCCATCGACGGGGTGGAGTTCGGAAATTCGACGCCGGTGCACTTTAAGTACGGCGAGCGGCTGCGCGTCATTTTGCACAACGACACCATGATGACGCACCCAATGCACATGCATGGCATGTGGAGCGAACTCGAATCGCCGGATGGCGCCTTCCTCGCGCGTCGACACACGATCGCGGTGCAGCCGGCGCAACGCATCAGCTTTCTCGTCACCGCCGACGCCTTGGGCCGGTGGGCCTGGCATTGCCACCTGATGTTGCACATGGACGCCGGGATGTTCCGCGAAGTGGTGGTGGCCTGACCCTAACCGATATGCACATGGAAAAACCAACAAGAACAGTACTTGCCGCCGTGCTTGCTTCCGCTGGCATGAGCGCAGCTTGGGCCCAGCACGCCCACACCGAAGCGGTTCCAACGCAAACTTCGTCGCCCGCCGTTGCGGAAAAGGCGAAGTCCATTCCGAAAGCAAAGTCTTCGGGCAAGGTTGGCGGCACCGCTGCGACCGACGGCCAGATGCAAGGCATGGACTCGATGCAGGGCATGGACCACAGCCAGATGCAAGGCATGGACTCGATGCAGGGCATGGACCACGGCCAGATGCAGGGCATGGACTCGATGCAGGGCATGGACCACAGCCAGATGCAAGGCATGGACTCGATGCAGGGCATGGACCACAGCCAGATGCAAGGCATGGACTCGATGCAGGGCATGGACCACAGCCAGATGCAGGGCATGGACCACAGCCAGATGCAGGGCATGGGTTCGATGCAGGGCATGGACCACAGCCAGATGCAAGGCACGGGTTCGATGCAGGGCATGGATCATGGTGACATGCAGATGCAAGGGGGGAGCGCGCCCGCGGATGCGCGCGACCCGCACGGTTACTCAGGGGGCTATCAGCTCGGCGTGGGTCAATACGCCATTGGTCCGCACCGTTCGCTGCACATGGCAGACGAACACCTATTTGCCTCGGTACTCGTTGACCGGCTGGAATGGGTCAAGGGAAATGAGAGCAATGCCGCTGCCTATGAGGCGCAAGCGTGGATTGGCAGCAGCTTTAACCGCCTCGTGATCAAGGCCGAAGGCGAATCCGAGAGGCGCAAGATCCACGAGGCGCGGACCGAATTGCTGTGGGGTCATGCCATTGCCACCTATTGGGACACGCAACTGGGTATCCGCAACGATGCCGGCTATGGCCGGCCAACCCGAAACTGGCTGGCCTTCGGTATCCAGGGCCTGGCGCCATACTGGTTCGAGGTCGACGCTACTGGCTATATCGGCACCGAAGGTCGCACTGCACTGCGCCTGTCAGCCGAGTATGAATTGCTAATTACCCAGCGCCTGATCCTGCAACCCCGAATCGAGGCCAATCTTTATGGCAAGAACGATCCCGAGGTCGGCGTGGGCAGCGGGCTTTCCAGCGGTGCCGTGGGTCTGCGCCTGCGCTATGAGTTCAGCCGTCAGTTCGCTCCCTATATCGGCATTGAACGGTACCAAACCTTTGGCAATACCGCCGACATGGTTCGCACCGCCGGCGGCCGAAGTGGCGAAACCCGTTTTGTAGCGGGTGTTCGCATGTGGTTCTAACCACGTATTTCAATCCACACTCATATTTGGAGTTCACCATGCAAGCGCCCCGCTTCACCATTCGTGCCGCTCTGGCAGCCGCCGCTGTGCTGGCTAGTACTGCAGCCTTCGCCCATCCAAAGCTGGTATCGTCCATGCCCGCCGACAAGGCCGAGGTGGCGGCGCCGCAGAAGATCGAGCTGAAGTTTTCAGAGAACCTCGCGACCCAATTCTCCGGGGCCAGCCTCGTCATGACCAGCATGCCCGGCATGGCCAACCATGCGCCGATGAAAATTGCCGCCAAGGTTGCCGGCAGCGACGACCCCAAGACCATGGTGATCACCCCGGCCCAGACGCTGGCGCCTGGCAGCTACCGCGTCGATTGGCGTGCAGTGTCGTCCGACACGCACCCGATTAATGGCAACATCGCGTTCACCGTGAAGTGATCCGCCGATGGACTGGGCAACTGTTGCAGTGCGTTTCGCACTCTATTTCGGCCTGACTGCACTGTTTGGTCTGCCGCTGTTTGGCTTGTACGCACTGCGCCGTGAGGAAATGGCGTCGCCAACGGGTGCGCGCTTTTTGACGCTTGGCGCGGCGGTCGCGGCCCTGGGCATCGTCCTGTCGCTGGCCAATATCACCATCATGGCCAAGGGCATGACCGGTGCCGCATCCTACGCCGAACTGCAAGGCCATGTCTTCGAAATGATTGTGACAGGCACCGCGTTTGGCGCGGCCTGGGTCGTGCGACTCGTTGCCTTGGTCCTCTGCGTGCTGGTCGCGTTGTTTGTCCGCAAACGGCCAGAACTTCAATTCTGGGTTCTGGCTGCAGCGGGCGGCGTCGCGCTGTCCACGCTTGCCTGGGGCGGCCATGGCGCCATGGATGATGGCATTCGACGCTACATTCACCTTGCCTCGGATATCGCGCATCTAATGGCCGCCGGCGCATGGGTCGGCGCTCTGCTCGCGTTCGTGTTGTTGTCGCATCCCTCTGCCACACCTGCCAAGGTTGCCCTACTGAGCCGCACCTCGAACGGCTTCGCTCAGGTGGGTACGATCGTTGTCGCAACCTTGGTCATTACCGGCGCAGTGAACTATTGGTTGATTGTCGGTCCGGTCTTGCCAGAACTGTCGCTGAACTCATACGGTGGACTGCTGGCGTCCAAGCTGGCGCTGTTCGGTACCATGCTCGCCCTTGCCGCGGCTAACCGTTTTCATCTGAGCCCGCGCCTGGAGCATGCCGTACGGACGGGCGACCATGCCGTCGCCGTTCGTACCTTGCGGCGCAGCCTGATGTTCGAGACCAGTGCGGCAACGCTCATTCTGGCTCTTGTCGCCTCGCTCGGCATCCTATCCCCCGCGGGCATGTAGCCACGTTTTCACGAACCGCGCAGCAAGGCTGCGCTTGTCTTGCTCTCAAACAACCGCCAAGGAGATGCCATGAAGACGCTCAAGTCGTTGCTGCTGGTGTTGGGGCTGTCGCCGATGCTGGTGTGGGCTGCCGGCAGCATGGAGGGCCATGCGAGCCCAGCTAGCGCCAGTAAGTCCGCTGCCGGTCAGCCGGGCAAGCCGGCCAAGGTCTCACGCACGGTTAACGTGACCATGAGCGACACGATGCGCTTCGCGCCCGACTCGATTCAGGTCAAGCGCGGTGAAACCGTGCGTTTTGTCGTCCGGAATGTCGGCAAAGTGGAGCACGAAATGGTGATCGGTACCGCCGCTGAGTTGAAAGAGCACGCGCAGATGATGCGCAGCATGCCTGATGCTAAGCACTCTATCCCGAACCAGATTATGCTCGCACCTGGCAAACAAGGCACACTCGTGTGGCAGTTCGACGGTCCTGGGACCGTCGACTTCGCTTGTCTGGTGCCGGGCCATTTCGAAGCCGGCATGGTCGGCAAGGTGGCCGTCAAGTAAAAAGCGCGACGACGGGTGCGTCCGGCGGCGAACAAAACGGCGGCACCGATGCTGAGGGTTCGACAGCGTAGGTTGGGTCATGGTGCCGCCGTGGCGGACCCGTTTACTGCGCGTGATCCTCCCCACTTGGAAGCGTTGACTTGTGGGGCATGACGTGGACCACATTGTTACCTGTCCAGAATGTAACGTTTGGGCAACGTTATCGTTGGAATGCCCTGATTAGACTAGATCGTGCGGCAACTCGCGTTTGGGTGCCGGTTGCCAGTTGCCCACAGATCAGCGCAGCACCAAGCTGCGTGCGTCCTTGGCGCGGGTGGAAGTCGGTTTGTCGCAGGCGGGTCCGTTAGACCTTGCGCACATCGACAGGGATGTCTCATTATGACTACTACGCAGGCTTTACGGATCACACTGGCACTCTCTGCCTTCGGCATGGCGTCGGCGTGCGCGCCTTTGCCACCTGCTAGGGCCGATTTGTATGGTACCGCCGCTGCCGTCGAGACGGCGACTCGGTCGATCACGCTGCGGCCAGGTGCGCGATACGTTAATGTCACCTCTGGAGAAACCGTTGCTTTCCGGGGCGCCAACCGCACGGTGGCTTGGACCTTTATGACCACAAGTAGTGGACGATCGGCAGTTGCGCTGAACTTCCTTTTGCCGGATCTGCCGGAAGCCAAAGGCATCACGGCCATCATCGCGCCAAGCCCGCTCTATCGGGGCAGCTCATGACGTATTGGTTGCTTACTGGACGCTATGCCAGACGACCACTTCGACAGCCATCCCCCACGCCGCATCCGGACCAGTAGGCGGTGGAACGTCCGCCTTGGTCCGCTGACTTGGCGCTTGCAGACCCGAGGGGCACCGCCGGTCTAGCCATATCGCGACATACTGCGCAACGCGCAACGCATAGCCTTCAGTGCGCAAGTGCGTTTGCAGACCAGCCTAATGCAATTTATCGAGAGCATGCAAAAAGTCACTGCCCCGCGGCGTGATGTGCAGACGATCGCCGTAAGCCAATTTTTCCAGATGCACCAGCTGCCGCTCAATCAATGCCTCGATCGACGCGTGATCGAGGTCGGCGAGATTGGGGGCTGCGTCGTCGATCAGCATAAGGGTGGCCACTTCATGTGGTGTCAGCATCGTAGTCTCCAGGACCCCTAGAAGTGAATCGGCGGATGGTTCCGCTCTCGTGGCGACGCGTTTCAGCATTCATTCAATGACCGCCGTGCAGACACGTCAAGGTAAATCACCGGCGCTGGGTCTACCATATGGCAATGCTCGACTTTCCATAACGGCTATGAGACTCGTCTTTCACCGGCGAGGCCATCCAGACCAGCCCCTGCATGGCATGCGCTACTACTCGATCATTGGGGCGGCGCTGGTCGTGCTTGGGCTTTTGTATCTCTTCTGGACGACGTAAGGGGATTAGTGCGGCGCAGCGTTCGCCGATCTTCGCCCACGACGAGTCATCGGCGTAGCGGCACGCGTGTTCGAGCCGTTTCGACGGCGCGCGACCGCTGCTCGCATACAGCTGTGTGCCACGCGCGAGCGGGCAGGCAGGCAAGAGACAGAAATTACCAGGCCGATCCAAGCGCCTGAATACCAGCAAGCCGGCCGCTCAACGCGACATGTTCGTCAGCTGTGGCGTACACACCGCGACAGCTCGTGCAGGGTCACTGCAGCAGCCCAGGCTAGGCTCGAAACGGACGTAGGCGCCATCGCTGACCGAAGCGCCTGCTTGCGGTGTTTGCTTGGGTCGCTACTTCGGGCTCGCATACTGCGCGGTCGCTTCGCGCTGCGCTACTGCCATTTTCTCAGGCCAAGTGCTCTTGATGTACGCGAGCACGGCAATGATGTCGTCATCCGACATCGACTGGCCGAAGGCTGGCATGTCACTGACATAGCCTCTCGGCGCGGTCACGCCGGCAACGAGCCCGTTCTTGGTAATGGCAAACAGCACCGCGTCCGCATGGTGCCAGGTATGACCCGATGCATCATGCGGGGGCGCCGGCATCCGGCCATTTGCGAGCCGCTCGCGCCAGTTAGGCTGGCCTTCGAGCTTGACGCCATGGCACGACGCGCAGGCCTGTGCGTACAGCTGCCTGCCGCGACCGAGCTGCGCGGCATCCGTGGCATCGATGCGCAGTTGGCGCCCTTCCCTGAGCGTCTGCGGTCCACCGGAGGGTGGCTCCAGATAGCGTTTCGCCTTGAGCGCGACCCCGGTGGCCGCCGCGGCGGCCACCACCAACCCGCAGGCCACGATCCAGCGCGACTGAGTTGACTCTTCCATGTCCTTTGTCTGGCAGTTCTGAAGTTCTGGCAACGCTTACCCGCGCAGCCCCGCTGCAGTCCTAGTCTTTCGAGAATGGCTTGCCGCTAAAATCCACTGTCACAAGCTTTCCGTCCATCTGCCCCATGCCTGGCGAGTTTGCCGGCATGCCGGGCACTGCGACCCCTTTCAAGGTCGGCTTCGCAGCGAGCTTGCGCACCGCTGCTGCCGGCACGTGCCCCTCCACCACCTGCGCGCTGCCATCGATCACCGCGGTATGGCAGGAGCCGAACTGGGTCGGGACGCCGAGCCTGGCTTTGACCGCCGTCATGTCGGACGAATCAATGACCTTGGTCTGAATGCCGGCCTGGTTCACGTGTTTGACCCATTCTGCACAGCAGCCACAACTGGGATCCTTGTACACCGTTAGCGTCGGCGAGGCCGCTTGCGCGCCGGTGGCGGCCGCGAGCAAAGCGGCAGTGGCCAAGAAATACTTCATGGATTCTCCGAAAAACATCATGTCAATAGACAAGTCAGCACCGGTCGAGTGCCTCATCGCCAGCTTAAATCTCTGCCTGCCGCAGGCGTAGCGCATTGGAGATCACCGAGGCCGAGCTCAGGCTCATTGCCAACGCGGCAATCATAGGCGAAAGCAGCAAACCGGTGAACGGGTACAGCACCCCTGCCGCTAACGGTACCCCGAGCGCGTTATAGATAAACGCGAAGCCAAGGTTTTGTTTCATGTTGCGAATGGTTGCCTCGGATAGCTCGCGTGCGCGCGCAATGCCACGCAGGTCGCCTTTGACCAACGTCACCTGCGCACTGTTCATCGCCACATCGGTGCCGGTGCCCATGGCGATGCCCACATCCGACTTGGCCAGCGCCGGGGCATCATTGATGCCGTCACCGGCCATGGCGACCACCGCTCCGCTTTGCTGCAGTTGGCTCACCAGTTGAAGCTTGTCCGCGGGCTTCACTTCGCCGTGGAACTCCGCAATGTCCAGCCTTGCGGCCACCGCCTTTGCCGTGGCCACGCCGTCGCCGGTGGCCATGACCACGCGGATGCCTTCGGCCTTCAGGGCCGCCAGCGCCTCGGGCGTTGAGCCTTTGACGGGATCCGACACCGCAAGCAGGCCGGCCAGACGGCCATCGACGCCGAGATACATAACGCTCGCGCCTTGTGCGCGCAGCGTATCGGCTTGGGCGCGCAGCGCCTCGGTGTCGATGCCGTCGGCTTGCATCAGCGCCGTATTACCAATGGCGAGTGTCTTCCCACCGACCGTACCGCGCACACCGATGCCCGTGCTCGACTCAAAGTCCTGTGACTTCTCCAGCGCCAAGCCACGAATGCGGGCCGCCTTAACCAGCGCCGCGGCCAGCGGATGTTCGCTGCCCTGGTCCAGGCTCGCCGCCAGCCGCAGGACTTCGTCGTCGGCATAGCCATTGGCGCCAATTGCACGCTCGAAAGCCGGCCGCCCCTCGGTCAGGGTACCGGTCTTGTCGACGATCAGGGTGTCGACCTTGCGCAGGTTCTCGATCGCGGCGGCGTCGCGGAACAGCACGCCGTTGGTGGCGCCCTTGCCGCTGGCAACCATGATCGACATCGGCGTGGCCAGCCCCAATGCACAGGGACAGGCGATGATCAAGACCGCAACTGCATTGATCAGACCGAACACCCAGCTGGGCTGTGGACCGAACAGGCCCCAGGCAAAGAACGTCACCACGGCGACGCCGATGACGCCGAGCACGAACACGCCCGCGACCTTGTCGGCCATGCGTTGCATCGGCGCCTTTGAGCGTTGCGCCTGCGCCACCATCTGTACGATCTGGGAGAGCACTGTTTGTGCGCCAACCTTCTCCGATCGGATGATCAGGCTGCCTGAGGTATTCATGGTGGCGCCAATAACGGGGTCGCCCTCGCGCTTGGTGACCGGCATCGGTTCACCGGTGATCATGGATTCGTCCACCGAACTGCTGCCTTCGGTCACGATGCCGTCGACGGGCACCTTCTCCCCGGGCCTTACGCGCAACAAGTCGCCGACATGCACATGAGTGAGGGGCACATCCTCCTCGGCGCCATCGCGTCCGATGCGGCGCGCCGTCTTGGGCGCGAGCCCGAGCAACGATTTTATCGCTGCGGAGGTTTGGGATCGCGCCTTAAGTTCAAGCAGCTGGCCGAGCAGCGTCAACGAGATGATGACGGCGGCGGCCTCAAAGTACACGCCGATGCGGCCGTGGGCGGCAAAGGTCTGCGGGAACGCATCCGGTGCCACGGTTGCGACCACGCTATAGGCATAGGCCGCACCCGTGCCGAGACCGATCAGCGTCCACATATTGGGGCTGCGATGCAGAAACGACTGGATGCACCGCACGAAAAAGGGCCAACCCGCCCACAGCACCACCGGCGTCGACAGGACCAGTTCGACCCAGCTCTGCGTCGCCGCCTCCATCCACCCAAATCGATGCCCGAGCATGGCCAACACCGTGGTCACCACCGTCAATGGCAGCGTCCACCAAAAACGGTGCCGAAAATCCACCAGCTCCGGATTCTCGGTCTCGTCCAGGTCCGGCAACAGCGGCTCCAGCGCCATGCCGCATTTCGGACAGTTGCCGGGATGATCCTGCCGGATCTCGGGGTGCATCGGACAGGTGTAGATCGTGCCGGGAGGCCCCGATTCCGCATCCGGGGCGGCTGAAGGGGCCGCGGTAGGAGCTGCCGCAGCCGCGGCGTGCTTGGCCGGGTCCGCCTCGAACTTGCGCTGACACGATGCACTGCAAAAGTAATAGGGAATGCCAGCGTGTTCGCTGTGGAATGCCGAGCCGGCCGACACCACCATGCCACAAACTGGATCCTTGGCGGTGCCGACGCCCGACACTGGGCTGTCGTGCGGCGCACCGTGGCGATGGGAATGGTGCTGGTCAGCATGCGCGCCAGGACCGGGGCCTGTTGCCTTGTCAGGGTGGCCCGCTTTCGGTGGGTGGCGCTGGCTGCTGGGTTCATTCATGGAAGGCCTCCTGTTAGTCGTGGCGCTGTCCGTCCACTGAGTCGCCGCCCTCTTTCGACGGCGCGCTGCGCCCGTGGCCGCCATGGAATAGATGCATCAACGGGCACAATAACACTAGTGCAAACGGCAACCAGGAGGCAACCGCGCTCCAACGGGGCATCCCGAGCGCGATGGCGGCGAAGATTGCCAGGGCGGCGAGGACGATCCCCCAACGCAGCGACCAGCGAAACCGACGGACTTGGCCGGCGATGGCGCCGTGATGCGTCGATTGGGAATGACATGCTTTCATGACAGACTCCTTACTTGACCATGACGGGAAGCTGACCGGCAGTCAATCGCCGCGCCCAGCTTTCTTGTGATAACGGTAGAGCTTCCGATAATGGGAAGGTCAAGCCGGTTCGCGTCAACATTGCGCCAAGTCAAAAGGCCTCACGGTGATACACTGCCCGGCAAAAATGCACACCATGACCGACACCATCCGTATCCTCATTGAGCGCTGGAAGACCGATCCCGCCGGCGCCTATCAAACCTGGTTTCTTTGGCCGGAGCGGCTGAAGAATTTCCGCTCGATTCGGCGTGGCATCGGCGCGGTGGTCGACGAGATCCACGCCGGTACATTCGGCAACGCGTATCGGGGCTCATCGCTCGAGACCGTGGTGTCGTCAATCGCAGAGCAACGGCAGATTTTCAAAGGCGCGGATCACGCCTTTCTGTGGAAGCCAAAACTGCGCATTCCAGATATCTATGAGCATGCCGACAATCAGCGTGCCTTTGCCAGACTGCTCCATACCTGCAACTGCTGTGACACCGAATCCGAAGTCCTTGATGCGATTCGTCAGCTGAGCAGCCTCGGCATCAAGGGTCTCGGGCCGGCGGCGGCCAACCTGCTGTATTTCATTCATCCCACGCTGGTGATGCCGTTCAACACCGCAATTGTCAACGGCTATAACGCCCTGACCGGATCGGCGGTCAAGCTTGGCAAATGGGATCACTATCTGGCGATGCGCGAGGGGGTACTCACCCTGAATCAGCGTTATCGGGATTTGCTCTCCAATGACCTTGGCGCGATCGCGGGCCTACTGTTTGACATCGGCATGCAGCGCTATCCGCTGCCACCGCGGCAAGCGCAGGCCGACGATGTGGCCGTCTGGCAGCAGGAACTGGCCAAGGTGCGCGAGCAGGCTGCCGCGCTTGCCAGGCAGATTCAGCTGGGGCAGGCCGAAGACGCCACCCATACCGAAGTGCAGGGATGGCTGCGCGATCTCGGCAAGTCGCTCGGCTTTGCCGTTTGGATTGCCACCAACGACCGAAGTCGGCTGTACAACGGCGAGCCCTTGAGCCAGGGCTGTCTCTCAACGTTGCCGCCGGCGCTGCTGGTGGCGGGAGGCGATACCGTTCCATGGATTGACACTGTCTGGCTAAATGCCACCACCCTCGAGGTCGAAGCCGCCTTTGAAGTCGAACATACCACCTCGATCTATTCCGGTATCGTGCGCTTGCTCGATCTGGCCCTCGGCTCCGACCCGTCCGCCCGCAAGCATCTTTTCCTGGTCGCGCCGGATGATCGCGAAGGCGACGTGCGCGCGCAATTGAGCCGCCCGGCCTTTAGCCGCGTCTCGGCACTCAATATCCGCTATGTCCCCTATTCCAGCCTGCGCGAGCATCGCGAAAGCATTGCGCGCTTTGGCAGTGGCTTAAAGCCGATCGAGGCCATCGCGAGACAGTTGTGAGTCCGGTCCTGGCGGTGGTCGGCGACGGCGCGGGCAAGCTTTCGGGCCCTGGTGCGGCGCGGCGCTGCCTAGCCGGACGTTGGCCCGCAGCCCCCGCGCGAGTAGCAAGCTGACCGCCCACGCCACCCAGAGGGTTGCGAGCGTGTGCGACAAGAAGTGCGCGCCCTGCGCCATGCGCGCCGCGCCAAGCGTGCCGCCCAGCAGCAGTCCGCCAGCCAGCCCAACCCACGCCCAGCGACGGCCGGCAGGACGCAATGCGATCCCCCAGACGACCCAGAGAAAGCCGGTAGCGGCGTGGCCGGCAGGAAAGCATTGTCCCGGCTTGACGTCTGCTGGCAGCGGATCCAGCAACCGCATATAGGGCAAGCTGCCGCCGAATTGAGCCATGTCCCAGGGACAGTGGCGTCCCGTCATGAGCTTCAGGAGCGTGACGCTCAACGGGATCACCACCATGCCCGCAGCGGCAAGCAACGCATTGCGACGCGGCAGCCAAGGCAGACGCCCCCGCCAGCCCCGCCAGCAGACACCCATGGCCGCGGCTACGGCGACGTAAGTGAGCCACTTCGCGCCCTTGTGGAGCACCGCTTCAAATAGCCAGTGCTGGCGCAACGGGAAGACCGTCCGACCGACATCGTAGAAACGGCCCTCGAGCCAGAGGTCGAGTTCGGTGCGCTGGAACACGTAGGCCAGCACCAACGCGGCCGATGCCAGCATCCACCATTGCTGGCGCAGCCAACGCTGACTGGCGGGCGTCTGAACCAACGGCATTTCTCTCATGGGGGCATTATCCGTTGCGGCAGCGTGCCGACAAATCCATGGTGGCATCCTGGGTCTGGGTACGGATATCCAGCAGGCCCAGGACTGTGGAGAATAGGTGGTCATGTGTGGCCGGTTCGTGCGCCCGCGCGCGCAGGCAGGAGACATCGAGCCGCATGCGCTGGGCGAATGAGTCTGAGAACCACATCACCATCGGTACCTCGGTCTGCTCCCGCGGAGCAATCGCGTAAGGCATGCCATGCAAGAACAGTCCGCGCTCTCCCAACGACTCGCCATGGTCTGATACATAGATCATGGCCGTGTCATAGCGCGCCTCGAGTTGTTCGAGCCAGTCGATGGTGCGTGCGAGCACATGATCGGTGTACAGCAATGCATTGTCGTACGCGTTGCGAATTTGCTCTGGGGTACAGCGCGAGAGATCATCGGTGTCGCAAGTCGGACCGAACTGCGCGAATTGGGCCGGATACCGCCGGTAGTACGCGGGACCATGATTGCCAAGTTGGTGCAGGACCACGACCAAGCTGCCAGGTAGCTGGTGCCGCAAAGCTTCCGCCCCGGCTAACAACACTTCATCCAGGCAGCGGTCGCGATCGCATAATGCCGACATAGCCTGAGGATCCGGCTGCCACGTGGGCAGGCCTGCGCAGACGCCTTTGCATCCTGATTGATTGTCTGCCCACCCCACCTTCATTCCCGCTCGTCCGATGACGTGTAGCAAAGACTCGCTGGCCTTGATGGCATCTTCGTCGTAATTGCGCCGTCCCTGGGGCGAGAACATACAGGGCAACGAGACCTCGGTATTGGTGCCGCAACTGGTGACTTGAGCGAAATTGATCACAGCGCGCTGCGCCAGCTTCGGCGTCGTGTCATGGGGCGACCTGCCACTGAGCCCCCAGTCCGCCGCTCGTGCGGTTTCTCCCACGACCACGACGAAGAGCAGGGGCTTGTTGTGCTCGCTCCAGCTAGCGCCGAGCCGGGCGTCGGTGCCAACCGGCTGGCGCGGCCGGTTCGCGGTACTGGCATCGCGTGCCAGCGCCCCGGTGAAGGCGTACACCACATTGACCGGCGCGAGCAGATAGCGGATCTCTTTATGATTGCGCATCTGGGCTGCGAAGTCCTTAAACACCAAGGACAGCGTCCCCACGCCGGCAACAATCGCCACCAAAATCGCGACCAGGCGCAGGCCGACGCTTCGTGTCAGTGCGCGCTGGCGCAGCGTCACCCAGGGCAACAACAACAATGGTGGTAGTGCCAAGAGCGCGATGCTGCCCATCATACGCAGCGTTAGCAACTCGCGAGCTTCCGCCACGTCGGTGCGCAGCACATTGCGGGCCATGCTGGGGTCAAGGTAGATGCCGTATTGACCCATGAAATAGCTGGCACCGGCGGCCACTACGACCAAAATTGTCAGCAACGGTTTGGCCGTCCAGCGGTTTATGAACGGCGCCAGCAGCACAAAATGCGCCGTGACCAGCGCGGTGCCCACTGCCACGCCGTAGCCCAGATCACGGAGCCCGCTCAACGTCCGTTCGGCAAATAGCGCCCGCCAGAACGGACCGTTCAGGACGAGAACAAAGTATAGGCAGAAGCCGAGTAGCAAGGTCTCGACGCCGACCTCCAGACGCCAGGCGCGACCCACCCAATTTGCGCGCGCCCCGCTCGGTGGTGTGCCGGGCGAAGCCGGGTCACGGCGCGACCGGTTTAGATTCGGTTCCATCATTGGCGCATGGCGCGAAAGGCGGGACATTACCAGCCGCAGGCGTTGCAGTACGCAACGCTGTGTTGAGCCAGTGGTGGACAAAAAGAATCGCGCCGAAGGCGCGATGATCACTCGCTGGGCTGGGTGCGGTCCGACCGCTGCAGCCTATGCCGTCTGCCTGGATCAGGCCTGGTCCGACCCGAGCCGGCGCATCGGCAAGGCTGAATCTCGGCGCGTGCGCAAGCACGATAACGGGTATCGGGACAGTTTCCCCGATACCCGCCCCGCGTCAACGCACCGGCCCACCGAGCGGCCCATCGCCCCGACGAGTCGGCGCGTTGCCGAGATTTAGGCGCCGTCGCTGAACGTGTCGCGAGGGCCTACGGCGTGGCTACCGTCGGTGAACGGGTCCCGCGTGCCCATGGCGTGACTGCCATCGGTGAACGGATCGCGCGTGCCCATGGCATGCGCTCCATCGGTAAAGGTATCGCGCGGCGAATTGACGCCAGCGTTCGCGATGCCCGCGACGCCACCAAGGGTTGCCACGGTCAATGCCACCAAGGCAGTCTTCTTCAATGTACGCATTCTATTTCTCCTTGTTTCGATAGTGGCTCAGTGAGCCTGCATTTGCAGTGTAGAAAGATGTACCCCACCAGGGCCTGACGACAAAATTACAAATGTGTCATGTTGTCACTCCTGGCAAACCGGCCATTCTTAGCCACCGGTAAAGAGCTTGCTGCGCTCGATATAGACGCGCACGCCTTGGGCGTTGGGCATTGCCGGGAACAGGACGCCAAGATCCACGGATTTTCCTTGAACAAATTCGGCGAACGTCCAGGTGGCCTCCTGCGCGCCGCTGCGGAAGGTAACGGTGTCGCCGGAGGCCACATTGACAGACTTCAGGCCGGGAGCGAGCGTCACCGCGCGTGCGGCCGTGTTCGCCGGCGCCAGGCTACCGAAGAGCGTCGCCTGCGGCCCCAATGGGGTAGCAGCCTGCGCCGTAGCCATTGCGCTGGGCACTGTGAGCGATGCCGATGAGCTGGTTTGGTCGGCGGCTTGCCGCCGCACGTGCTCCGCCCAGTTGTCGCCCGCATTGGTTCTGGTCTGGTCCGCACTCCACGCCGGTGAACTGGATAGGACGGAAACGGCCGCCAGCGCCAATGCGGTCAAAGCGGTCTTCTTGGTGTTCATGATGCGCTCCATAACGTTTCGAGGCGTAACCTCTTAAGTGTCATGGTAGGCAACCGGCACTCACGCGGACGTTACTCGCGAATTACATCCCCGTAAGCTTTCCCGCATCCATCTGCGCCGCAGAAATGGGTACGTCGGCGAGGCTAACGACCTGGATTGTCAGGCGCGAGGGCCGCGCCTGCGACGCTGCCCTGACGGCCGCGCGAGCCAAGGCATTTCGGAAGAACCCAAGCCGACGCGTCCGCTCTTGCGCCACAGACGAGCCTGGCGAACGCTTGAGACGCGGCCCGCGGCGTCCTCGTCATTGACGTTAAACGCCGCGATGGGCCCACGCGTGACTGCGTCCTCTACAAAGTCCAGCCCTTCTTCCTGGCCACCAGCAGCAGCGAGCCGCCTGCCGGGAAACGCAAACCGGCCCGTATTAGGTTGTGCTCGAGGGTGCAAACACCCCCGAGCATGCCGTTCATGGCCGCCCCAATGCGAAACCCGTCGTCCATGGCATCGCCGGGCGGCTTGGCGCGCTGCCACACCCGGGAGATGGCCATCGCAGGCAGCAGCAGCGTCATGAAGGAGGTGACGTCCACGATTTCGAACCCGGCCGCCTCCACTTTCTTCACCAGTTCTTGGCGCGTATAGCGCCGCTTATGCTTGGCCGCATCGTCCATATGGCTCCACAGCGACGGATGCTGGGGCACTGTCAATACGATTCCCCCATCATTCCTGCAGGCCCGGTACATCTCCGCCAATACTTGGGCGTCGTCGTCGACGTGTTCGATGACGTCAAACGCCCCCAGGACATCGAAGGCTTGGGCAAAGGGAATGGCACGGGCATCCATTTGCAACAACTGAGCTTTGCATTTGCGCTGTCCCTGCATCAGGGCGCGCAACGATGCCTCGCCGCCGACCAAGCGTGCACGCGGGAAGCGGGCCTGGATCGCGCGCAGGTTCTCCGCGGTCCCGCAACCGACGTCCATGAACGAGCGCAAGGCCGGAAAGTAGCGCTGCAGCGCGTCCAGGATCAGTTTGCGGCGATAGACGAACCAGAAGTGCGTCGCTTCGAGCTTCTCGTACTCGACAAAGAGCGGTTCGTGAAAGCCATCATGGTCGACCATCATGGCGGGTGCCAGGCAGAGCACGCCGGCCAGAACACGGGGCTGCCAACCGCACGCGGTGCACGCCCACACGTCAATTTTGAGCGGGGCCTTACATTGATTACAGATGCGCATCGCTGTCTCCAATATGTGCGCGGGCGACCGCCAGGCGACAATCGCACGCCGCACCATAATTGCCCTACCTTGCTCTCGCACAGGGACGAGCGCAGGCAGGCTTGTTTCGTCTTCGGTCAGGCCGAAGGACGAGATCTAGGAAGGTGGAGGTAGCCAGCCCAGGAGTTGCTTGGGCGGCGTCAGAGATGATGGGAAGGCGGGCGCAGCAGCGTTTCAGGCGTTGTGCTGGCAAATATCCACTGCAGAGACGCCGGTAGCATGCTGTTCATGGACAATGCTTGGGTCCCCGAGAAGGCAAAGATGGCAAGTGTCGAGGCGGCCGAGCAGGCAGAACACGCATGACAACCGCGCCCCTTGCCGCGCTCTTTGCTTGCCGGACAGTGATGCGACCTCGGATCGCAGTGTGCGTCGGCCTGGTCGGCGCTCGCCTCGTCAGCGACGTCGATGGTGGCAACGATGGCGAAGAGACCGGCGCCCTGCCGCAACTCGGTCAGCTCGCCGCACGAAAGAGTAGCCGCTGCGCCAACGTTCTGAATCGGCAATGCCAATACAACGAGCCAAAGCGATAGGTGGCGCAACAGCCTTCTCATCCGGCGGCATCAAGCATCAATTGAGTCGAGAGTCTATACGAGCCGCCTGTCAGTAGAATGACGTGGACATGACAGACGCGGCGCTTCCCCTGACTTTTTCCAACGGACGCCGGCGTCACGGTAACGAAGGAAGCCTAGAAGCGATGCCTCTGATGAAAGCATCCGTATCATGCGGGAGTCCCCCGCTCCGGCCGGTGTCGGCACGCCAGCGGGCAATCAATAACAGGCGAGTGCGTCAGTGGTCGCGTGAACCGTGAGGGGCATTGTGCCGGCGGCGCTCAGGCTCACGTCGCCCATGTTCGATGCCGTGGCGCGGCTGGCGATGCGACTCGC
This sequence comes from Cupriavidus nantongensis, assembly GCF_001598055.1. Classification (NCBI taxonomy): domain Bacteria; kingdom Pseudomonadati; phylum Pseudomonadota; class Betaproteobacteria; order Burkholderiales; family Burkholderiaceae; genus Cupriavidus; species Cupriavidus nantongensis. The sequence goes on from NZ_CP014844.1 coordinate 2,594,194, forward strand.
GCAGCGCAGTGCCATGCCCGTACGAGGGCTGGGCATCATGTACCACCGCAACCGCGGGCACGACGTGCACAGCGGCAGGCGCCGGCCGTGACGGGTAGAGGCCGGCCCGACCATAGCCATCTTGCGTGTAGCCATGCGTCTGCGCATTGGCGTAACTGAACCCGATGACCAGCGCGGTGCCGACTAGGATGGGAAGCTTTTTCATGTTTTCTCCTTTGCGTGCGTAGAGGGTGGGAGCATACGACTTCTGCATTGCCGGCAGTGTTCGCGTTTCCCTACAAATGTGAGCGGTTGTAACGGTATTACCCCAGCAATGACGCGCGAGTCGAACTCGATGAGTGCCGCGTAATGGTTGGGTAATGATGGCGGCAATTTCCAAACGGGAACGCTTGCTGCCATTCCCGCCGGCCAAGACAACACAGAAAAAATTCCTGCACGTAATGGTCGCGTAATATTGGCGGGTCGTGAATGTCGCAATCCCCTGCCGATGAACATCACTAGGACGAAAGCCCAACCGAACATGGATGCCCAGCATGTAATGGTTGGGTCATTGCATAGCAATGTGAAGTAAGGTCGCTGAAAGATGGCACGCTGCGGGGCCCTTCTGCAAAGGCAGATCTTGGTGCAAAAGCAATCAGAACCTAGATTCACGATAACGGCATTGCCGTTTGCACACCGCTTCGCTGGCTTCCCGGTCGTGTCGCGCCCTGAACCACCGCAACGGACTCTCGTCATCTAGGGCAAAGGAGAAATCATGCGTGTCTTATTACTCATTACCGTCATGTTGGCCGGGTGCGCGACCGTCGCAGAACGTACCGCGCACGCCGAGCGCGATATGGAGACCTCATTACGCGTTGAGGGCCCCGCTTGCGAAAAGCTCGGCTATCAGAAAGACTCGGATCCGTGGCGTGACTGCGTGTTACGCCTCAGTGCCGGAAGTGGACCGTGTATGCATCGACGGTTTTGAAACGCATGCCCCGCGTATGGCGGGGCAATTCGCGGCGAGTTCGTTCTCTACACCCGACGCCTAGCGGCTGCGGATGGGTGGCGCTTACCGGTCGTTTTCAATCGAAGCGCGACGCCAGCCTGCGCACTGCTTGACCTTACCCCCGTGGGAAGGTCCATAGTGCAAATGAGGACGGCATCGCGGCGATCACGCCTTGGCCGTACCACGCATCCAGCGGGGAAAGCATGACGACTGCAACGCCAACGTTATTTGATGACGTGTTCGCTGCGTTCCGTCTGGCCTGCGCACAGCAGCAGTACAGCGTGGCCGAGCACCTGCTGGCTGCCCTGGAACAATTGGCCGGCGACAACCATCGCATGCTCGACGAGGTCTACCTGTCGTTCGCGTCGACCTGCCCTGCAGGCAACGCGCTGTCGGACTCAACCGTGCCGCGCGCAAGATGAAGTTCTATACTCAATATGGTTCCCGCGACGGCGCTACCGCACGTCGGCTCGGAGAGGTTCAATGCGTAAGCCTATGAATCGCCTTTGGCGTCTCGTCGTGCTCCTGACCCTGGCGCTGGCTTTGCCTCTACGAGCTCAGGCCGGACCGTTGGACAGCTGCTGTATCGCTGGCATCGCTCAAATGCCAGCACACGGACCTGCTCAAGCGGCGCAAGCCAGTGTCGAGGCCGGCAGTCCCCATGACTGCGTCAGTCAATTCGGTTGCGCCGGTGACCGACATGTCAGCGGCCCGTCTCGTCTTCCCTGCACGATTTCCGCTTGTGCAATCCTCGCGGGCACGCCGTTGGCCACCGCCGCCCCCACGGATGCATGGACCAGCGTGTTGGTCGCGCATCCGGAGTTCGCATATCGCTCCGTCGTTCCGCCTCGCCTCGAGCGCCCGCCCAAACGGTTCTGTCTGTAGGGCGGTCCCGCACGGCAGGGTGCCGCGCTTGGTGCCATCGCACCAACGTGCTCCTGTCTGATTTCGACATTTGCAGTGTCGCCTGCCGCTCGCTGGTGAGTTTAAGCGGCGCGCTGCATACCCAGAACGAGGAACATCATGAAATTCTTTTTTCACGCGCTAGGGGGCGCCGTCGCCCTTGGGCTCTCGCTGTCAGCAGTCGCAGGTCCGGACTGGTATGTGATCGAAAAGGCTCGCAACGCCAAGCGGGCTGAGGCGCAACAATTGAAGGCGCAGCAGGCAGAGGACCACACCGCGATGAGGCGTGACCATGCCGCCATGATGCAAAAGTGCCGCGAAATGATGGGTCAGCCCAAGTAACCGGCTTCTCCGATGCGCTGCGTTGGCGTGGCGCATCGGAGCGCCTCGATTGGGCGATGCCACAAGTGGGTCGCATTTGATCTGCGGCAAACGGCCGCGAGGGCAAAGTGCCGAAAGCGGCCAAACGCTGCTACCATTTGGCTCAAACCGAGTTTCCCACGTGCGTATCCGCTTTCGCCGGCTTTGCCTTGCCGCCTTCCTGCTGAGTACCTTCCTGACAGTTCAGCTGGCAGCGGCGGCCTACGCCTGCGCGGGCAGCCGGTATTCGATGGACGGTATGACGGACATGGCCGGTATGACCGAGTCCTGTCCCGACATGACGCAGAAGGCCGAAGCGCCGGCTGCCCATGACGGCTTGTGCCTGGAGCACTGCCAGCTTGGCTCCAAATCGGCCGACCACCCCAGCCCGCAGATTCCAGCGTTCCAGCCCGTGCTCGTCAATCTGGTTGAGCCGGCGTTGGTGCCGGTAGTCGTCAGCCAGCGAGCCGCCTACGCCGACGCGGTGCCACGCGGGCCCCCTCGCCCGCTGCCCATCCTCCACTGCTGTTTCCGAAACTAGCCTCCGCAGCAACGCCTACTATCGTGCCCTGAACCATGGTGTTCAGGGTGGTCGTTGCTTTGCGGAGGCTTTATGCATTTGCGTTCTCCCTTTGCGTATGGGTGCCGGCTGACGCTGGCCCTTACGCTGTTCGCCGCTGCCCATCCCGGATGGGCGCAGCCGGCGGCCGCACTCTCCTTGCAGGAAGCGGTAGCCCTCGCGTCTTCCGGCTCGTCGGACGCCGAAACATCGCGCTCGGCGGTCCAGTCCGCCATCGAGATGGCGGTCGCTGGCCGGCAATTGCCGGATCCGGTGCTCAAAGTCGGTGTCAATAACGTACCGGCGAACGGACCCGACCGGTTTTCCCTCGGCACGGAATCGATGACGATGCGCTCGATCAGCCTGATGCAGGAGTTCACGAGATCGGCCAAGCGTGAGGCTCGCGCCCAGCGCTTCGAAGCCGAGGCGTCGTCGGCGGAGGCCCAGCGTACGGCGGCGCTCGCCACGGTGCAGCGCGGCGCCGCGACGGCCTGGCTGGACCGCTGGTATGCCGAGCGCGCCTACAGTGTGCTCTCCGAACAGGCGCACTCCATCCAGTTGATGGTAGACGCGGCGCAGGCCGCCTATCGCGGCAACCGCGGCTCCCGTGCCGACATCGTGGCCGCCGAACTGGAACTCCAGCAACTGCAGGATCGCGAAGACGAGGCTCGCGCGGCGCTGGCATCAGCCCGTGCGATGCTGCGCCGCTGGGTGGGCCAGGCGGCCGAGCGCCCGCTGACCGAACGCCCGGCGCTCGAGGCGCCGGCTTGGCTCAACACCCTGGAGGCCGACGGCGTGGCGCAACTGCCAGACGTGGCGGCGGCCGAGGCCCAGGTCGGCGTCGCCGAGGCCGAAAGCCGCGTCGCCCGGGAGAACAAGATCCCGGATGTGAGCGTGGAACTGATGTACAGCCAGCGTGGCCCCGCTTACTCCAACATGGTTTCTCTCAATGTCTCACTGCCGCTTCCCTGGGACCAGAAGCAGCGCCAGGATCGGGAACTCGCCGCAAAGCTGGCGCAGGCCGACGCCGCGCGCGCGCAAGCCGAGGTCATACGCCGCGGCTTGATCGGACAGTTGCGTGGCAAGCAGGCGGAGCTGTCGCTCAGCCAGTCGCGGCTCGAGCGCTATCGGAACACCACCGTGCCACTGGCTAAGGCCCAGACCGAAGCGGCCCTGACCGCCTATCGCGCGGGCGCAGGCACCCTGACCGCCGTCGCCGATGCCAGTCGCAAGGCGCTCAATATTTCGCTCGAGCGCCTCAAGCTTGAAGCCGCTACCGCCCGACTCTGGGCGGATCTGGCTTTCCTGATGCCATTACCCACGGCAGCCCAGCCCACGTCACTGCAAGGAGCTCAACCATGAACAAGACCACGATCGCACGGACGGTGGCAGGCCTGATGGTGGTGGCAAGCGTTGGAGCGGCCTATTTCCTCGGTCAACAGCAAGGGCGCCAGCAGTCGCCCGCATCGGCGAGCTTTGGCAGGGACACGAGCGGCGCCAGCGGTGCCGCGCTCAAGGCGGGCGATATCGACCCGAAAACTGGCAAGCGCATCCTCTACTGGCATGACCCGATGGTGCCAGGACAGCGCTTTGACAAGCCGGGCAAGTCACCGTACATGGACATGCCGTTGTCGCCGGTATACGAAGAAGCCAGCGGCGGTGCGGCCGTCACGATTGACAGCCGCGTGACACAGAACCTTGGCATTCGCACGGCCGAGGTCAAGACCGGCCGGCTGGAGGCCGCTTTGCAGGTCCCGGGCAATGTCGCGATCAATGAACGCGGCATCGAAGTGCTCCAGGCGCGCACCAGCGGGTTCGTGGAACACGCGTATGCCCGGACCACCCTCGATCCGGTCCGCAAAGGTCAAGCGTTGGCGCAAATCTATGCGCCGGAATGGGTCGCCGCGCAGGAGGAATATCTGGCCGTGAGCCGGATGGACGGCAGCCTCCAGCGCGATCTGCGTGAGGCCGCCATTGCGCGCATGCGTCAGGTGGGTATGACCGAGAGCCATATCCGGTTGGTCCAGTCCACCGGCAAACTGCAGCCGCGGCTGGCGATCACCAGTTCGGTCGACGGCATCGTCACCGAAATCGGGGCGCGCGATGGCATGACGGTTTCGCCGGGAACGACTCTGTTTCGCATTGCGAGCCTAGCAACCGTTTGGGTCATCGCCGAGGTGCCTGAGAGCCAGGCCGCCCCGTTGCGGCCCGGCCAGACAGTGTCGGCCACCGCGGCAGCCTTGCCCGGCCACCCGCTGTCGGGCAAGGTCGACGCCATCTTGCCAGATATCAGCGCCGGCACCCGCACGGTCAAGGTGCGCATCGAATTGCAGAACAAGGCCCGTCAGCTATTGCCCGGCATGTTTGTCTCGGTGCGCTTTGACGCCGCCCCAGGGCCAGATCGTGTGCTCGTGCCAACCGAGGCGCTGATTCGCACCGGCACGCGCACCATCGCCATGGTCGCATCCGGCCAAGGCGGCTTCAGCCCCGTGGAGGTCAAGACCGGCGCGGCGGCAGGCGGTGAAACCGAAGTCATTGAAGGGCTCAAAGCGGGTCAGAAGGTGGTCGTATCAGGACAGTTCCTGATCGACTCGGAGGCGAGCCTGCGCGGCACTACTCAGCGCATGACCGCGCCCACAGCCGCCTCTGCAGCCGGCGCGTCGGCGCCTGGCGCCGCTGCGGCGCCCGGGCCGGAACATCAAGGCGTTGGGCGAATCGAGGCCGTGACCGAGCAGAGCATGACGATCTCCCATGGCGCCATTCCCTCGGCGCAGTGGGGCGCCATGGCGATGGAGTTTGGCGCGCCGCCGGCCGGCATGCCCAAGGGATTCAAGTCCGGGGATCAGGTCAGGTTCCGCTTCCGACTGGATAAGGACGGCGTGGCGACCCTGTCGGCGGTCGAGACGGCCGACACCACTGCGGGAGCCAAGCCATGATCGCCCGACTCATTCTCGCCTCCATCCGCAATCGCTTCCTGGTACTGCTCGCCACCGTCATGGTGACCGCGTGGGGACTTTGGGCGGTACAAAGTACACCGCTTGACGCCTTGCCAGACCTGTCCGATGTGCAAGTGATCATCCGCACGCCATTCCCTGGCCAGGCGCCGCAAATCGTAGAAAACCAGGTGACCTATCCGCTCACCACGACCATGCTGTCGGTGCCCGGGGCGAAGACCGTGCGCGGCTACTCGTTCTTCGGTGACTCCTATGTCTATGTGCTGTTCGAAGACGGGACTGACCTGTACTGGGCGCGCTCACGCGTGCTCGAGTACCTGAACCAAGTGCAGTCGCGATTGCCCGCGGCAGCCAAGCCCGCGCTCGGGCCCGATGCAACCGGCGTCGGCTGGATCTACGAGTATGCCTTGGTCGACAAGACCGGCCAGCATGACCTCAGCCAGCTACGGGGACTGCAGGACTGGTTCCTGCGCTTCGAGCTCAAGTCCCTGCCTAACGTCGCCGAAGTGGCCTCGCTCGGCGGCATGGTCAAGCAGTACCAGATCGTGCTGATGCCGGATCGGCTGCGCGCCTATAACCTGTCCCAAGCCAAGGTGCTGGCAGCGCTCAAGGGCGCCAACCAGGAAACCGGCGGCTCGGTGCTGGAGTTGGGCGAAGCGGAATACATGGTCCGGGCGACCGGTTATCTGAAAACGCTGGACGACTTTCGCCAGATTCCGCTGGTCACCCGCGACGCGGGCATCCCGGTACGGCTGGGCGACATTGCCACCGTGCAGCTCGGCCCCGAGATGCGGCGCGGTATTGCCGAACTGAATGGCCAGGGCGAAGTGGCCGGTGGCGTCATCGTGCTGCGCTCGGGCAAAAATGCCCTGGAAACCATCGAAGCGGTCAAGGCCAAGCTCGCCACCTTACAGAAGAGCCTACCCAAGGGCGTCGAGATCGTCACGACGTACGACCGGTCGGCACTGATCAAGCGGGCGGTGGACAACCTCACCACCAAACTGATCGAGGAATTTGCGGTCGTGGCGCTGGTCTGCCTGGTGTTTCTGTTTCACCTGCGCTCGGCGCTGGTGGCCATCGTCTCGCTGCCGCTGGGCGTGCTGGCCGCCTTCCTGGTGATGCGCTACCAGGGCGTGAATGCCAACATCATGTCGCTGGGCGGCATTGCCATCGCCATTGGCGCGATGGTCGATGCCGCGGTGGTGATGATCGAGAACGCGCACAAGCATCTTGAGCATTGGCATGCCGATAACCCACAACGCGAACTCAGCGCGCAGGAGCGCTGGCGCGTCATTGGCGAATCTGCCGCCGAGGTCGGGCCTGCCCTGTTCTTTTCGCTGTTAATCATCACGCTGTCGTTCATCCCGGTGTTCACGCTGGAGGCGCAGGAGGGCCGTCTCTTTTCGCCGCTGGCCTTCACCAAGACCTATTCCATGGCGGCCGCTGCGGGATTGTCCGTCACCTTAGTACCGGTGCTGATGGGCTACATGATCCGCGGCAAGATTCCGTCGGAACAGGCCAATCCGCTCAATCGCTGGCTGATTCGCGGCTACCAGCCGCTGCTTGGCAAGGTGCTCACCTATCCGAAGACCACTCTGGCGATTGCCGCCGTACTGCTCGTCGCCACCGCGTGGCCCATTATGCGCATCGGCGGCGAATTCATGCCGCCCCTGGATGAAGGCGATCTGCTCTACATGCCCTCGGCGTTGCCAGGTCTCTCCGCAGGCAAGGCCTCCCAGCTCCTGCAACAGACCGATCGGCTCATCAAGACCGTGCCGGAGGTCGCGACGGTGTATGGCAAGGCGGGCCGCGCCGATACCGCTACTGATCCAGCGCCAATCGAGATGTTCGAGACCACCATTCAGTTCAAGCCCAAGGACCAATGGCGTGCCGGCATGACCACCGACAAGCTGGTGGAGGAACTCGATCGGGTCGTCAGGGTGCCAGGGCTGTCTAACATCTGGGTGCCGCCGATCCGCAACCGCATCGACATGCTCGCCACCGGCATAAAAAGCCCAGTGGGGATCAAGGTCGCCGGTACGGATCTGAAGGAAATCGATCGCTTGGCTACTCGCATCGAGGAGGCCGTCAAGACGGTCCCCGGAGTCACCTCCGCGCTGGCCGAACGGCTCACTGGCGGCCGGTACATCGACGTGGATATCGACCGGGCGGTTGCCGGCCGGTATGGCCTGAACATTGAAGACGTTCAGGCCATCGTCTCCTCGGCCATCGGCGGCGAAAACGTCGGTGAAGTGGTCGACGGGCTCGCGCGCTATCCAATCAATGTCCGGTATCCGCGCGACTATCGGGACTCCATCGAGCAACTGCGCAGTCTGCCGATCGTGACCGACAAGGGGCTGCAGATAACCCTGGCCGACGTTGCGCGCATCCAGGTCGTGCAAGGACCGCCAATGCTGCGCAGTGAAAATGCGCGGCTCTCCGGATGGATCTACGTCGACATTCGCGGCAGGGACCTGCGCTCGGCCGTGCTGGACATGCAGGCGGCGGTGGCCAAAGCCGTCCCGATGCCAGGCGGATACTCCCTGAGCTGGTCAGGGCAGTTCGAGTATCTCGAGCGCGCTACCGCCAAGCTGAAGGTGGTGGTGCCGTTCACCCTGTTGATCATCTTCGTCTTGCTTTATCTGGTGTTCGGCCGGCTGGATGAGGCGCTGCTCATCATGGGGACGCTACCGCTCGCCTTGATCGGCGGCTTCTGGCTACTCTATCTGCTGGGCTATAACCTGTCGGTAGCCGGGATTGTCGGCTTCATCGCACTCGCCGGGGTCGCTGCGGAATTTGGCGTCATCATGCTGCTCTATCTGAAACACGCTTGGCAGGAACGGCTTGAGGATGGTCAAAGCAATCTCGCGGCCCTGCTCGATGCGATCCAGGAAGGCGCCGTGCTGCGTGTGCGCCCGAAGGCGATGACCGTGGCGGTGATTCTGGCCGGCCTGCTTCCGATCATGTGGTCGCACGGCACCGGCTCAGAAGTAATGCAGCGCATCGCTGCCCCGATGGTTGGTGGCATGGTGACGGCGCCGCTGCTGTCCATGTTTGTGGTGCCGGCGGTGTACCTGCTGTTACGCCGCCGCCAGCTCAAGCAGACTTCCCTTTCCCCCCACCACCTCTCACCTCAGGAGGAATCGCAATGAAATACCTCAAAACCCTCGCGGCCGTCGTGGCCATCCTTACTGGGCCGGTCGCATTCGCCGCGGGTTCAATGGACGGCATGGACATGAAGGCCCCGGCCGCCTCACCACAGGCACCTCGACCGGTGCCCGCAGAGATCAAGAAGATCGATGCGCAAGCCGGCAAGGTTACGCTCAAGCACGGCCCCATCGAGAACCTGGGCATGCCCGGAATGACCATGGCGTTTCCGGTCAAGGATCGCGCCTCGCTTAGCCAGTTCAAGGAAGGCGAAGCCGTGTCGGTGACCTTCGACAAGGTGGATGGCGCGCCCACGGTCGTGGACATGCAGCGCAAATAATTCACGCCATGCGCGCACGGTTTGCTGCCAAGCAGGCCGTGCGCGCCCTAGCTCCTGGCAGGCTTGCTAATATCAAGCCGCCTGGTTTCGCGTTGCATTGCGCAGAGTCCCTGACAGGCCAGATCCAAATCGAACCCCTATCGTGCCCCGCTCCCTTTTTGATCTGCCCCACGATGTCCTTGTTGTCGTCCTGAGCTCACTGGCAATCATCCTTTGTATGCTCGGCCTGTTTGCCTGGTATGTCAGACGCCGACATGGCCCTGCCTCGAGAATGCGCAATCCGCGCGGCGCGGCGTCGCGTAAGCGCAACAGAAAATCGACGAGACGTCGCAAATAGCGGCCACAACGGTTCGTTCGCAGCGGAATTCGATGCAGCACCGGTTCGTGCCTGCCTCGGCATCGACGGGGCGGTCATGCCCTTGCTCGGCGCACTACGCTGCCGCCCAGACTAGCAACAACTCAGTCCGCCCATCATGCGCTGGTGCATCAACAGCATGCCGACCGCACCCAAGAGGGCGATCACGCCGATGGTAGCGCGTACGGTCAAGATGATTCTCCAAATGGTCGATCTATTCATGGCGCTCCCTTCCTGACGTCACCTTGCGTTGCCATCATCGCCGTCGCGATCTCCCGGGCAATGGCGCTTGGTCGAACGGACGCGCCCAATGCCTAATGGCAACCTCGTCATCGACGCGGCATGAGCTTGACGGAATGAGGGGGAGGTCGGCAAACCGCGCCAAGATGTGGGCTGTACTTGGTACCGCTGTGTGCAACTTGCCCTTGGGAGCATGCTCGCGTTCGGGATGATGATCAATGTTGCGCGGCATCATGGCTACTGCCTGTGCTGCCCCCCTTTTTCTGCTCCTGATTGGCCCGATGCCTGCGCTGCGGGCTGGCGCGGGCCAGCCGCACGGTGCCCACCAATCTCTGCACCGAACTGTTCATTGTTGTCGCCAGCCGACCGATCGACCATGTCGCGGTACTCGGTTGGCGTCAGGGCGGGCAGCTTATCCAGAAAAGCGACGAGATCCCAGATTGCCTCGTCGTCGTGATCGCTGCCCCACGCTGGCATGCCGGTCATCTTCAAGCCGTGTTTGATCACAACAAAGGCATGCTTCGGATCGGCCCGGCCCTGGTCCAGGCGCGGCGGCGCGGGATACAGTCCACGCGTCAACTGGCTGTCGGGCAAGCCCGGTGCGCGGTGGCACGCCACGCACATGGATGCATATTGGCCGGCGCCTTTGAGAACGCGCTGGGCATCATTCAGATTCGGCGGCTCCAGTTTGTCGGCTTGCTGGCCAATGGCGCGCGAACGCACCATCGCCAGGACTTTCTCTGTAATCGGCCAGTGCGGTTCGTCGGCGGCCACACTATAGGCGCCCGAGTACGCGATCCCGAATACAGCTGCGGCGGCAAGGAGCAGCAGCGCAATGATCGAAATTGTGAAGGTTCTCATTGCGAGTCTCTGTCGCTGGCCGCGTCGGAAGCGTTACGCCGCGCACCTTCGTCATCGGACTGGCGTGCTGACATAGCGGGACGCCCGCGCGTGTCATTTGACGCCGTCTCGGTTGTATGGCACTCCCCGACTTCGTGGTTTTGAAGGAGGACCAGTTGATTGCGCAGCGGGGACAGCGCCGGGCCTTCTAGCACTTGGCCATCGGGGGAGTACCGGCTGCCATGACATGGACAATCCCAACTGCGTTCGACGGCATTCCAGTGCACCATGCACTTCATGTGGGTGCAAACTGCCGATACCACGTGAAGCGCGCCGGCTGCGTCGCGATAGGCCGCCACCCGTTCGTGCCCCAGCCGCACGATCGCCCCTTGCCCCGGCGCCAGCGCCTGCGCCGGCTTGGCGCTGCGGTACGTCACATAGTCGTGGAAGAACTCCTTGGCAACGCCGGTGTTCGCCTTGAACATGTCCGACCCTGCCCGCCCAGGATGAAACCGACGCACGCGATACAATTCGCTCCAACGATTCTCACGCCCATTGATTTGGTCAGCAATCAGTCGACCGGCCAGCGTGCCGTACACAAGGCCGTCGGTAGAGAAGCCCGTGGCGACATAGAAGCCAGCACTGTCCTGACCGATATAGGGCAATTCGTCGGGCGAGTGATAGTGTTGCGCCGACCACCGCCAGGCCGGCTCGCCTAACTGCAAGGCGGTCTGCGCTTCGGCGATCAATCGCGCCAGAGCCGCGGCGGCATCATGACGACCCGTTTCGTGATGTTCACCAATGCAAAGCAAATACCGCTGGCCGTCGGTTTCGAATGAACGCACGGATAAACGCGGCATGCCCAAGGCCCAGAATATGCCTGGCGCTAGAACATCTCCCCCAAGCCGAAAGGCGAGGCCATACTCGCGGCGAACTTGCATGCCCGCCTGGATAAAATGAAACCCAATGGGAGTATGCGTCGCCAGCACGATGTGGCGACCGACCAGCCTGCCAGCGGGGGTCCGCACGACCCCTGACCCCGCATCCAGCTCCATGGCTGGACTGTGCTCGTAGACCTGCACTCCACATTGCTCGGCGTGCGCGGCCAGGGCATGCATGTAGCGCAGTGGATGGAATTGGGCTTGCCCGGGCAACACCAGAACCCGCCCGTAAGGTACAGGTAGCGGCTTTGGCACGTGGTCAGTCCAGTCAACGGCCATGCCCGCCAATCTCGCCGCGTCCAACTCGTCCTGAAGTCGCCCTTCTGCTTGCTCACTAATCGCGTATTGGAACATCGGGCAGCGCCGAAACGCGCAGTCTGAATGCCTGACAGTGGTTTGCTGCTCGATCCAGGCGATGGCTTCAGTGCGTGAAGCCACCACTGCTCGCGCTGTCTGGGCATCCCATTTCTTGACAAGGGCCGCAAGACCGTCAGCGACCGTTGCATAGAGATTGCCTGTCGAACCGCCCGTAGCGCCGCGCCCAATGCGATGCGCATCAATGACAGCCACCGAACGCCCTTGCTGGGCCAAAATCAGCGCGGTAGTCAGGCCGACAATGCCCGCGCCGACCACGATGACCTCAACCTGAATCCGGCCGGTCAGCGCCGCCCGGTGCGGCAATGTAGAAGTCGCCGCCCACAGTGATGTCATGCCCATCCGTAGCCTCCCTCAGTTGGTGTTGACGGCGGTGTAAAAGCGACAGTAAATGGCGGCGTATGGTTGGGTCAGAAGGTCAACAGCAAGGGGCCGCATGCGGCCCCTTGCTGTTTGGGTTGGATGGTGCAGGCTAGAACGGATCGTCGAGGCTTTTCTCGGGGGGCGAGCGCTGCTCACGCAGCAGGTCATGCAGTGCGAGCTGGTAGTGCGCGCAGATTCGCTCGCGTAGATCGTCGATGAGTTCGACGACGGCGAGGGCCTGTTCTGGGGACCAGTTGTCTGGGATCAGGAAGTCCAGCCCGTTGGTGATTCCTGAAGGCAGGTGCAGATGCGTCATGATGGCTTTTTCTCCGCCCGGGCCACGCTGCGTTTCTTTGCTCGCTGATCGGCCCGCTCACGCGCTTCCTTGACGCGATACGACTCGCCCTCGATCGCGATGACTTCGGCACGATGCACCAGTCGGTCAACCAGCGAGACGACGCAGGCGGCGTTCGGGAACACCTCCGACCATTCGGCGAATGGTCTGTTTGTTGTAACCACCGTACTGGTGGCGCCATATCGGCGACTGATGAGCTCGAACAGCAGATCGGCATGTCGGTTCGAGTACGACAGGTAGCCGACCTCGTCGATGACCAGAACGTCCGGCGAGGCATAGCGGTGCAGGCGTCGACGCAAGGCCGAATCGCTGTCGAGGGCGGCCAGCTCGCCGAGCATCTGGCCGGCGGTGGTGAACAGCGCTGTGTGCCCTTGGACGAGCGCCTGATAGGCCAGATTCAGCGCCAGGGTCGATTTGCCGACGCCGTTCGGGCCGATCAGCACGACGTTGGCCGAGTCCTTGACGAACTCCAGCGACATCAATTCTTCGACGGCGGCCCGGTCGCAGCGCGTCGGCCAGGCCCAGTCGAAGTCGCACAAGGGCTTGAAGTTGCCCAGTCGGGCATCCCGGATGCGTCGCTCCAGCGAGCGGCGCGAGCGCTCCTCTTCTTCCCATTGCAGCAGCGGCGCCACCCAGCCGGCGTCGGCGACCTCCGGCCAGTGTGCCAGTAGCCCATGCAGGCGCAAGGCGTTCGCACGGCTTTGCAGGTTCTCAGGCGTGTTCATTGGCATCTCCCGTGAGCTGATCGTAGATGTCGAGGCGGTGGGGTATCACCAGCTTGTCCTTGTGCCGGACGTGTTCAGGTAGATGGATACCCACGGGCGGCGGTGCCTGGCGCGCCTCGCGCCGGCGCTCCAGCGCCAGGCGCACCGGATTCTGGTGAGGCGCCGCATCGCTGGCGAGGATTTCCTCGATCGCCGCTTGCAATTCAGCGGCGCCATAGCGGTCGAGCAGCCGCAGCAGGTGGGTGGTGATGTTGCCCAGATTGCCGCCCCGTTCCGCTGCGCGCTGCAGCAGCGCCTGGCTGGCCGGCGCCGCCCGAGCCAGATGGTCAAGTCCGCGATGGTGGCGGGCTTCGCGTTTGCGTTCGACCAAGGCATTGATGTGCGCGGCAATCTCTATCTGCGCGCCGCGATCGTAACTGCGCTCATGAGTGGCGAGCAGTTCCGTGCCATCGAGGATGCGTACCTGCCGGGGACTGGCCCGCACCGTGAGCGTGCGTCGCACATGCGTATGCGGGATCGTGTAGTCATTCAGATCGAAGCGCACATACGGTGTCTTGCCGACCTTGACAGCCAGTTGCAGTTCGCATGGATAGGGATTCTCCGGCAAGGCGAGCAGGCTGGGCTGCTCGCGGGAGAACGCCTCGCGTACGCTGATCGTCGGTTCTTCCCGGCAGGGACGATCGGCCGCAAGTCCCGCACACCAATGGGCGGCTTGGGCGTTGAGCTCATCGAGGTCGGTCACGGTGCGTCCGGCGAAGAAGCTCTCGCGTACATAGCGGATGGCGCGCTCGACGCGCCCCTTCTCGTTGCCACGGGCGACGGCAACCGGCCGGGGCTCGTAGCGGTGATGCGCCGCGAACGCGAGCAGTGTCGGATGGAAACGGATCGCATCGCCCTGGCGTTCCAGCACGGCACTCTTCAGGTTGTCGTAGAGCAGGACCCTGGGAAGGCCGGACCAGGCTTCGAAGGCACCGGCATGGCCGGCCAGGAAGCTGTCCATGCGTGCATCAAGGTAGAAGCGCAGATAGATCTGCCGCGACCATGACAGCACCATCACGAAGGCCATCAGCGGCCGGCGTGCGCGGCCGATCTGCAGATGGCCGAAGTGACCCCAATCGACTTGCCCTTGTTCGCCCGGCAAGGTACGCAGACGCAGATAGGCTTCCGGCTGTGGGCGCGGCCGGTGCAGCGCGATCATGTGCCGGAAGTGGTGCTGGCTCCCGCGGTAGCCGCGTTCGGTCACCATCGCATACAGGCGGCTGGCCGTGAGCGACGGGAACTTCTTCAACGTCTCATGGATGAATGGCAGGTAGGCGTCGATCTGCGACGGCCGCTGCACGCTGCCAATCCTGGGCAGGCCGGCCTGCGCCAGCACACGCTGGACGGTGTCGCGGTGCACATGCAACTGGCGCGCGATGGTGCCGGCGCGCCATTTCTCGACGTGGTAGTAACGCAGGATCTGGGCTTCAAGTTCTACTCCAATGGTCATGGGTCGTGTCCTGTGCGGTCAGTCGTACGAACATCACGGAAGACCCGACGACGCAGTGGTCCGAGGCGGACAAAGCCCGAATATGTGCAACGGCAGAAGTGGCAATGCTCAGGCACCGGTGTTGAGGCGCCAGCGGGCGCCGGTGCTCTGGCCGGCGTCGTCAAGGTCAGCGGCAGTAGAGCATCGGCGGCCTGCGCGGCGGAACCCTGATGCGTCACTTTCTTTTGGCGACAGCGGTAGCGGCGCATCCGCTCCGCGTGCGCCAAGCGGCCGCGGCGGCTGCGTTGATAGCGCTGAGCGGCCTCGCGCAGGCTGGCGCGACGCGCTGCTTGCGAGCAGCCGCCATTGCAGTAGATCTGACCGCGGTCGCAGCGGCGGCAAACAACGACCTGCGCCCGGCAATGGGCGCACACAAAGAGGCGGCCCGTGGCCGGCATCGGCGATCCCCCAGTCATGCCGAAACGGCCTCGACGGGATGGACGAGCCGTGCCATACTGGCTCGGCACGCGCGCCCTTGGCACGAGTGGGGCACGACATCGGGATGAACTTGGCGGTTTGGACCGGTGTCGTGCCTGTTTCTTTTCGGCGGTAAAGCCAACCTTTTTACCGCATCCCCACTGCGACGTCACCACCTTGCGGAATGCCCATCACCGGGCGCGTCTGCACTCGCCCTACGGGCTCGCTCCGACGCGCCCGGTGGCCACCTTCAATATCGAATCAGAAGACCTCGAGACAATCCTGCAATGCAGGAGTTGCTCCGCATCTTTAAGCCGCGCCGCCGTTTAGTGCCGGTTTTAGACAGCCATTCACAGTTGGCCATGCGCAGTTTGGTGACACTTCCACCAGCACGGCATTTAAAGTGCCAACTCAATGTCGTCGTCAGTCGGCTTATGCACGCATGACGCTTGCCAAGGGGAACCTTACGCGCGCGTCATTATCGTGTAATCAATGCGAGCGAAAACATTGCGACGGATCGGAAAATTAAGAGAAATCGCGATTTACCACGCTGCCACTTTCATATTGCTCCGTTGCCATCCGCCACGCGCGCGCATGTTCTACTACGTGTCCTTGTATGTTTCGCCATGTGAGCAAAGTCAAACCTGACTACTTCTTGATTGAAACGATGTGCCTTCTACAATGGTCCGCATACCAACGAGAGATCGATGAGGAGAGGCTGCCATGAACCGCACACGGCCCAACGACGCATCGCAGAGGGAGGGGCTGGCACCCACGATCAAGCCGCCGCGCTCAGTATCTCCCCACGTGGCGCATCTGTATGGCGGCGGGACTCTTCACAATGTCGGCCCTGCCCACTTGGTCTGCCGTCCTTGGTCGCGCCATCACAGCCAACTTTGAAGTTGCGCTGATGGTGCTCCTGATCGACCATCACTACTCCGCCTTGCGCATGACCGAGTTGGCTACCTGGTACCGACCCGCGCCGTAGCGGCCAACTTTAGAACAAGATCAAGTCAAATGCTCGTCAGGAGAATCGTGCCCAGCGGGAAGAGATCCTGCGATTACTCGCGATGCTACGCGATTGGTATGGCGTTCCCTATCAGCCCCGAGCCCGGCCGAAGCAGCAGGCCGCCATCGAGATCCTCGAACGAGTTCAACTGGGCAAGGGCTTTGAGCACGCCTTTCTCGAAGTCTTTAGCAGGCACCACTTCACTTCGCTGGAGCCGCTCAATGTCCGCATCACCGGCGCAGATCGGCGGCATGATGCGCTCATCCGGATGTGCAACGAGACGTGGCATGCCGAAGGCATGGGCATTGACGCGAAATGCTGGAGCGTGACTTTAACATTCCAGACTACCAGCCGTTTAGCGGCATGCAGCCGCTGCATGCCGCTACACGGTAGCCCTCGCGGCCAACATCGCGGGGATGACTGAAGATGTATGTGCGCTTGAAAAGGAGCGGTGCACAGCCAATGTCTTCTTTCTTGCGGAGCATCCGTCATGCTGATCCTACAACCCAAACTGCATACGAATCGCCGGCTTGTTGTGGCGGCTTGCCTTTTGCTGACGGGCATCTCATCCGGCCTTGCGCAACATGCTTCCGGTGAACACGGTCAAAGCGCCGTGCCAGGCGGCTCCGCCGCACAAGAGATTCACGGCTCGATGGCGCCAGGCATGGACAAAATGTTGGCGATGCAACCGTCAGGCAACGTTGACAAGGATTTTGCCACGATGATGAAGATGCACCACCAGATGGCGATCGACATGGCCAAGACTGAACTGGCAAAAGGCGACTCGAAAGAAATGAAAGCCTTGGCGAAACAGATCATCAAGGATGCACAACGCGATATCGGCAAGTTCGATCGCTGGTTAGACCAAGGCAAGACACCCGGGTGACCCTGGCCTCTGGCGCCCCAATTGATCTGAGGAGCACAAGCGGCACAACGGCATCCGGGGTTGGTACGCCGGATGCCGATTTCGGGCTTTTTCGTCGAAATCTGTGCATCGAAAAAAACGAAGTCCCCGCAGCCTAGGTGCTGCGGGGACTTTTAAGCATGCTGGACCCCGGGGAGAGAGGCACCAGCTATGGCAAGATGGACGCGCCGCTTACCCCGCCAGCGTCGATCAGGCACTATCAAATATAGAACGCACGAGTTAACCGTGATGTTGCGCACGCATTACAACTTAGCAATCGAATCCGGGGGTCTTCAGTATGCGCGGAAGGCCCTAGCCGCCTGGCTACCTTGGCACGCGGAGCTGCCATCCCGCAGCCGATGCTCAACAGGCAGTGGTAACGAGACCACGTTCCCATGAGTCGAAGATGAAATCGTTCAGTTGGCATGGCATCACGCTGCGTGCAGGCATGCATCTTTGGTCCAATCCAAGACGACGCGGTACCGAGGCCGCTCTGCCAACCGTCATGCGAGCGCCGACGCTGTTTGACCTAGTCGTGCTTGCGGAGCAATGGGCAATCGCCGAACCGGAATGCATCAACGATCAGTTATTGACGCGAGGCGAGATCACCGCCCGACAGCATGCCAACACACAGGACTTTCTGGATCGTATCGCCAATGCGAATCGCGCCCGCGCTACTGTCCTCTGCAATAGCGGCAATAGGCCGACCAAGTGATGCATAAGGTGTATGACGCACCGCTATACATGACACGCTGTCCATTTCGGGATAGGCCACCGATGCCTGAGCATCCCTCAGCACAGCACACGAGGCGCTCATCATCGGCTCGGTAAACGGCCTTAAACCAGGAGAACGAAGAACGTTTAGCCAAGCGAACCGCAGAATTAGGGAGGCGTGGGATTCCCCAGGAAGAGAGCGCTATCGGGCGCCCGTCCATTCCTCCAGAGGCGCTCTTCCTACTGAGTTGTTCTTGCTCATTTTGCTTACTTCTCAAGCGTCTGGCACGCCGGCCGCAAACACAGCTGCTCGTTGCCAATCCCGCTCGGTAAGCGGTAAATGAATCACTATCCTGTTCAGCATGCGCTGTGACGGCTCAGACGATTGCGTCAAATACCTTTCGGCTTTGGACGGTTTTTTTCCTCTGTCATTGGCGCCAATTGGGCTCCCAAGGACGCACTAATCCGGCATACTGAAGGTCCTTCCACAACATCTCCGCATGCCTCTTTAGTAAAAGTCCGTGTGCGACGGCACACGGGAAAAAGAATCCCGGCCACGTCCGATTAGTTCCTGCGGGCCAGCACGCAACGTCGATTGCTTGCAACAACGCCCGGATCGATTTTTCGTCGCATCCGCGAATACGCAGTTGGTGCCTAGCAAAACGATCTCCACATTGTCGCCTTACTGTTCGTCTTGATATTCGCCTTGCAGCCGTTGACCAGGTCAACCAGGCTCGCCACGTACAGCTTCGGTGATGCTAGTCGTAATGAGGTTTAGCCCACGAGATATAGAGCGTCTTCATGTATCGCCTCTCAAACCGGTGCGTGCCAGCTGCCTTGGCCGGGGTCTCGGCCGTGCGCAACGCCGCGCTGGTCATGGCGTCCAGGTTGCCGGCATAGGCGGGCAGGTAGTGCGCCGCGCCTTCGACCTCGAGGAACATGGACATCTTAAGGTCAATCAGGCGCTCGACGACGTCGAGAATGCACAACGGCGGTTGCGTGGCGGCGCTACGCGCCTCGCCAGCGCGTAAGCTTACAACTAATAACAGAAGCCATTGATCAGAAAAGCCAAGCTGCACGCCAATTCTGGCTTGTTGACTATCGATGCGCTACGGCGCAAAAATTAGGGCGAACATCATCTGGCGACCGGGCCGATCGAGTATTTTCAGCTCTGGCAACATCCCCTCCAATGCGCGCTGCCGTCCGCGTTTCCTCAGTATGACTCCGTTCACTGAAACGGCCTTAACGGCATACCCGCCACACTCTCGAATGCGATGAAGCCCCGGCAACACCCTTCATTCCCAAAAATAGCCATAGTCGAACTTTCCATGAGTTCAACCAGAACACTTTGCCAATACAATGGCTTTCCGCGACCAAGGATTTTGAAGATGGTGGCATAGAGGCAGAGCGTCACGGCGCGCACGGACAAGCGGGTTAGGCAGCGGCCGTACAAAGATTGCACCTCCCTTCCCGCGTAGACATGTCGAAGACCGTCTGTCAATGCGTACCGGCACGAAGCCGCCCCGCCGTCAAAAAAATACCGGAGAATGTGAAGGGCTGCAACGTGACGATCTAGCGACCGTAGTCTCAATTGAACACCGTCGGTCCACACTATCGAACATTGTCGCTCCGGGAACAGTAGCAATCTTGATAACAGCCATTTCGCCAGCATGCGTAGCGTAGCGCGATACACGAGATCGACGTAATGTCGCTCCTCCGTCCGACGTTTACCGTAAAACAATTGCGTTCCATCTCGACGCAAACACCAACTGAGTATCGTTACAGCGTGCTTCGAATTCTCCAGGCTTGGTGGTAGGACTGGGGCAAGGCGCACGCATAACGCGTAGGCAAGTGTTTCACGCCATTGCCAGTACCGACTTACCGCAGCATCGGCAGACCCAACCTCAGCATGAGCCATATGCAGACGGTTTGTCCAAGCCATTAGGTTGTCAAACCGTCGGTGAAGTTCTCGTCCGTGATCTCGAAATTCGTGATGCATTGCGGGGACAAACTCCGCGCCTGAAATCCACGATAGGCATTCGTTGCACTGATAAGGTTTCCACGAGCTGCAGGCGTCAACCACGGGAGGTAAGGGGTGCCCACAGCTCTGACAAAGGGAAGTTAGCGGTACCGCATGGACAGGGCACAATGGAAGCGCAACGCATTGGAACCAAAAGCTGTGGTATCCCGACTCCAAACACAGCGGACATATCCTCAGCGTCGACGAGAACATTGCATTTAAGAGGCAGGCCGCGCGCCCACTCATGGTGTTCGCTTCCTCAGCCGGGCGCTGCAGTATGACCGCAGCAGTCTCCAAGGCTCCGGCTAAGGCATCAGACACTTCGAAGTAAGATTCATGCCTAATACCCCAGTAACGTTTGACATGCAGCCTTCTTAGCTCGCCCTCGCCTAGGTCATTCAATTGAACCCATCGCATCAACACAGACAGGGTCGACTCATAGGGAAGCGGGCCCCACTCGACGCCTGTCCAACCCAGCAGTCGCTTGCCTTTGTCGGTCGCTACCGTAACCATGCGGACCACCAGTTTCTAGTCGTCTAACTTACCGACAGCATGCGCTGCCGCCGCAGTCCAAAATCTCTTCTTCAAGTACCCGTGGTCAAAGTCGTCGTCCGCAACACGAACAGCCAAATATGGCAGCGCTTCGAAAATTCGACGGCTTAGCAGGCATTCCTCCTCTCTATGGCCATTTTCGTCTTCTATTTCCTTCTTTCTAATTTGACCAAACTCCGTGAATGCTGCCCAGAGGTCGTCCACGTGATTCTCGAACCGAAATCCGTTTGAAAACGCTTTGGGAAAAAAATATCGAGTCCACGTGCATCCGGAGCCCGGCGGCCAGATCTTGGAATCGACAGCGCGAAGCACCTCTCGCAGGGAATCCTTGCCGTAGCCGCGCAGTCGCACTCTATGAAGACCGAACCTATCGGCACACGCACCGGCAGGTCCTTTCT
Source organism: Cupriavidus nantongensis (assembly GCF_001598055.1). Classification (NCBI taxonomy): domain Bacteria; kingdom Pseudomonadati; phylum Pseudomonadota; class Betaproteobacteria; order Burkholderiales; family Burkholderiaceae; genus Cupriavidus; species Cupriavidus nantongensis. Next base: position 2,615,181 of record NZ_CP014844.1, read on the forward strand.
CTATCATGGTTGTCAGCATATTCTTCATAAGGGGTTCCTCGCCACAGGTCACCACGGTCAACGATATCCCCTTTTTTTCCAGTTCATTTTGTATATCTTTTAGAAATCCAAAGTCCTCGGGTAGAAATGCCTGAGCTTCATCGAGAAGCAAGACCACCATTTTCCACAGCGTCATGCTAGCCAACACCTCCAACTTATCGACGACTCGCGCTTTGAGCCTAGCAGTCTCTCCGGTGAGAGTAGGATGATCTATCGATCGCAGGAATTCGATGAAATATGCACGAATCGAATTTGCGTGTCTGTTTGCTGCTGCATAGAATATGATTGCAAAGCAATCTTCAAAGTCGTTTGGCAACTGTTCACGCAAAGCCCGCAGAAATGACGTTTTCCCTTCCCCCTTATCCTCGGAGATGTAGAAGCTTCGACGCTGCAATATGCATAGCTTGCATGCGGCATACGCGTGTCTTATCGGCGGCGTCCACAAGGGACTATTGGTCTCGTGCGCGAGAAGCGGATGTGTACCGGTTTGCAGACGGCTACGGAGACTATCGACATTCTTTTCAGACATCATCATCTCTCCTTGTGTTGCGGAATCCCGTGAACACTCCCCGGAGGTCCCTGCTGCGATGCTCAGCAGATGACGTGGTTGGCTTCTCCGCTGGGTCGTACGCGATCTGCCGCTGTAGTTTGGCGATTTCCAAAGCTTCGCGTTTGCTTCGCTTTTTTGGCTTCTGGTCGATGAGTGCTTGACGCCTCGCCCTAATAGTTTCATGCACAGTCTGAGGGTCTCGTTCGGCCGGACTCGCTAAGGCTTTACGATTCATGAGTCGGCGAGCCAGAATCGAGTACTTCCAGTCAGCCCAGCGGGCGTCCGGATTTAATTGCCCGAGGTCCTGCCCAGTACTGAGAACGACGGCCCATGCTTTGCGAATGTCCATCCGCTGGACTTGAAGCTCCACTTTCTGTCCAATCAACGTGAAGTCAGAGGAAAGTCGCTCATTTGTATAGCGGCATCGATCAAATTGAACGTAGGGCCGCATGCCCTTCTTCACTGAACCACGGACACTGGCCACCACCTTATGCATCAGTAGTCGTAATTCTGGCTCGCTCGCGTTTGGCAAAGGCTGTGGTACCCAATCGAGTTCCGGCCGCATCGCAAAACCTTCCAAGGTGTCGCGAATCGTGCTTCGGAAGAGTTTTTCCGGCGTAAATACCGTGTTATGTTCTGCGATGACGGCATCGAGGATTGCCGTAAGATCCCTGTCACGCAGCGTGTACCGTGCTGCCTCCTTCTCTGGCTCGCGGCGCCGCGGGTCATGCGGCCCACTGCCATAGGTACACCGAAGTCGATGGAGGCCCCGTTCAGCGAGCTTTCCATTGAGTCGTTCAATGAAGGGGCGAAGCCACCAGGCACGTGGGACGCCGAACTCGACAGCGCAACCCAGTACATCGATGACATTGTTCACAAAGTCATTGGCAACGTTCGCCCACCCATTGTCGACTTTAAGTAAGCAACACCCCTGGCGGGCGCATAGGGGAATCAGATTCGACAGGAGCGAAGCCTGTTCAGGTACAACATCGCGCATCAGTGGTGCGTCGTCGTCCTGTGCTGCCGGCATCAACGAACTAAGGACAGTCTGGAGGGCCGTATCGGACGACGGCTCGGCCTCATAAGCGACGTGATAGCCGCCTATGCCCCCACTGCACTCGTCGGCCAACAACCCGACATACCAACGAGCGACAAGCAATCTATGTAGGTGGCCATAGCGGTCCTCGAACTCGATGTACCCGGGCGCATCCTGCCGGACATAATCTAATTCCAAGATCGAAAATGGCATCCACGCTTGGATCAAGCGTGGATGCCCTCTCCCGATCCTCAAGCGCCACGCGGCGTCCTCCCCACTGCGCTCCCGGATGTATGCGGTAGGACTGGTTTTCAACCGCGAGTGCAAATATTTCTGCAGCGCAGAGTATCCGTGATTCTCCGTATTCAACGGCCACTCACCCGGCTTGAGCTGTCCTTTCAATTCCTCAAAGAACTCCTTGTGAATGTTGGCAATTGACTTCCTGGCTTCGACATACTCGCCATCATCATTCTGACCCAGAAACTGTTTTTCGACTCGCTTACGTAGCCAGGGAAACCGGAGAAACAGCTGCCCGAGTGCACCAGCGAATCCGCTTGAGCAACTTGTGCCCAATACGAAATTACTCACCACCGGTTTAGTGCGCGTGTATGCCACCACGTGAAGCCCGGGATGAAGCGCACGAAAACCAAAGATCCGCCTATCCGGAGCGACGACGAGGCAACGTTTGATGATGCGACGTAAATTATCATCTGAGATCAGCGTTTGTGCTGCAATGTCTCGGAAACTGTATCCTGCCATGTAGAGGGCGATTGCTTCTTTTTTGCGCGCTACTCCACGACGCCCATTTTCATCGAGTTGAGACACATCGATATCTGGCCAAGCTTCAATATCCTGCAATGCCGCAGGAATCAAGGAACGTCTCGCACCTGTTTTCATTTTTCGATCCTCGCTATCAAGGAACGACGTGAAAACAATTGCTTCTTGAGTTCGGTGCGCAAAGCGCCTACCGCCAGTTGATGCGCAACGGCGGCGAGCATAATGGCAACATCTATGCCTGGTTGAGCAAGAACTTCGCTCAGCGCAACGGTATGGCGGTTCTCAAAGAGTCCCCTGAGCACTAACAGTTCTTTGCCTGCGTACTTGCCATAAGCACGGGTACGTGCTGCACAGAGGAATCGCCAATTATGCGGGAGTAGCCCGGCAGCACGAATTTGTACTTCGGTCTTAACAATGATGGGATAGGGGCATTGATCTTCCTTTGGCAAGCCACGCCTGCTGAAATACCAGCGCTCAACGGTTTCATCCATATAATGGACGTCCACGGCGTTGGAAGCGGAAACATCGGCGGCAAGATCTGAGCACAAGAGATACCGGCAAATCTCGGGATTCCCCTCCGCCAACATGAGGTGCCAGAAGCAAACTTGCCCAAATACCGCCAACCGTTTGTCATTCTTGGGAGACTCAAAGACGTACAGACTGCGCAAGCCTCGTCCAGGCAAATCAACATAATGCCGCGCAGCGATCGTACGCGGCGTAACTACCGCATGTGCCTCGTGTTTCATCGCAGCTCCTCAGTTTGAGGGATGAGACCAGGCTTAACGCGGCGGCAAACAAAAGATCCCCTTGACTTCCTGGCAAAAATGAACCAGAGTCAATCCAGACTTGGAGAAATTTCGGGCAAGCGCGCGAAAGGCACTGGCCAGGATTTTTTCAGGCGATAATGCTCCCTTTCATCGGGTCGGATGATTTGAAATTGGGCGCGAGATCAGCCGCTACTGATCTCGCGCCTTGTTGCGTCTTGACCACGAGCGCTTCGTGATCATATTTGTCATAGCTGCCTCCCCGGAAATACGCAAGCACTATCGGATTTGCCAGAAGCCAGCCGAGGTGATTATCAGTTACTTAACGGGAGGAGGATGCTTGGTTTCCCGTCCGGCACGGAAATAAATCATTTTTTTATTATTCGATAATCGTAGATAGGCATTAATTCGTGCCTACATTAGCGGTTTTCGGGGATTTTTTGAGGCTATACGCACCCGAAGGCGCTGAATAAAGCACATTCTGTGCCGGAGTGCCGTTGCGCAGCCCGCCCCCGAGATTTCCGGAATCCCTTTGGCATTTGTGCCGAAAGCAAGGCTCGACTAGGATATTAGAACGTCGGTTCTGACGAGCCTTGCGGAGGCGTTCTGATGTCGGCATTGCTATTGCGGCTGGGAAGTCACAAAACATGGGAGGGATCCCTGGATGAGTTGACGCTCGCCGCTTCAGAGCTGATCGGCACTCACCCCTGGCAAGGTCAGACGCTGCGTCCACCATCACGCTCCGTTGTCGTGGACTATCGCTCTGTGGGGCTAATAGCTCCAGCCATCCGCAAACGGTATCAGTGGGCACATCTGGTGCAGTTGGTTGTCGCCTGCGTGCTGGTGCAGTCAGGCCACAGCAGGAAGTCCGCAGCAAAGCGGATGCAGTCGATGGATCCCACTGAGCTGATTGCGCTGCTGATGCAACACAACGGGCCTGGTTCAGCCGAGATCGTTGAACCAGGCATTCCCACCGTGGATCACGCGCGCGCCTTGGGACTTGCCCACGAAGCCGTATGCTTGCTTGCGGTCGGCCTGGTCGACCATTTCCAGCGAGCGCGATCCGGTCGCTTGCTCGTTCATGATCCAGCGCTCTCGCCCGCCCTGCGCGGAGCGATGTTGCGGATGGCCAGCTTGCACGTTATGTTCGGCATGCCGGTTCGATCTGATGGCGCCCACACCCTAGTTGCACAATGTCGCCACACTTTGCGCGCCCGCGAGTGGGGCATACCGATTTTTGACCGCCCGGACTGTCGCTTTTACGGTATTCGCTTGCTCGATGCGCAGACTTGCCTTCCGACGATCGAGTGCATTGACTTGGCACGGCAGTCGGGTTCCGAGATCGACCTGAATGAGCAGCAGGCGTTTGCACAACTGAATTCGGCTTGCGACCAGTTCGGGATGCGTGGAAGCGACGTTTACTCCAAGCTTCGAGAGTTCATCACGCGACATCCCATCTCCTCCCCCACAGAGATACGCCGATTTTTGAGTGCATCCAGCATGCAACTGGCAGCACCCTTTATGGCGACCTGTTACGAGTCGGTTCAACCTCACCACCTCGTAAATGGCGCCCTGCTACGCTGCGCGACTTGCGGCGCGCCGATGGCCAACTCAGTGATCAAAGGTCATGCGTGTTGCGCGGTACGTCAGTGCGGCGCATTCGACGCACCAGTACCCTGTCGATCGGCTCGACAGGTGCCAGTACAAGATGTCCTAATCGCGAAGTCGCATATTCTCGTGTACTGGTGTGGCCCAGGCCAAGACGAGGTTGCTCTGTATGACACCGCTACCGCAAATCCGCCCGGACTCGTGGCGACACTGTATCCCGGTCGAGATAAATGCGACGTCAGCCTGGACAATGACACCATCGGGATCGATGTCAAGAGCCATGCCAATCCCTTCCTTCTTGCGGACACCCTGAACCGAAACGTCGGGGGCCTGGAACTATTCCCAAAGAAATACATAGCCATCAACGATCAGGCCCTGTCGCGCTTCCCCGGCTATTTGGATACCTTGCGCCGGGAGTGCAATAGAACGGACATCGAATTCATGGCAGTTGGTGCTCTTCGCCGAAAGCTGAGGACTCGTTCGTGATCGTCAAACGTCTACAATCCCTCGGACTACATCGGCTGGACCTATTGTGCGCCTACTTCGTCCACGAGCTTGATCTGCATACGCTCCAGCACGCACCGGCGCTGCTCATGGGCTTCCGTAGTGTGGCTCGTGCACCCTTGTTGCGTGATCGGGAGATTGAACTCGACAATCTCCGTCGAGCATGCAATGGACTCTCGACGGTTGCCGCACTGAAGGCCGCTGCGGTGCGGTACAACGATTCCGCCCTAGCCTCGACGCATCGCCGTCTATTTCGCATCGATGAGCGCTCTCTGGCCATCAAGCCGAGATTCGACATCGTTGCGCCGGAGCTCAGCGAGGCACTGGCAGCACTAAAGGCGCCTCACACGCCCGATGCACATGATCAGACGTTGGCGGAATCCGACAAGCCGATCGCCATTCACGTCCAATTTGGCGGTGAATCGCGCCGCTATCCGGTTCATGCATTGCCCGCGAACTTGCCGTTACCTCGCGCTCATGAAACCAGCCGACCACCGCAGCGGCACCATTTGATTCCGTGGACTGACTTGCTGGCGGAAGCAAGTGAAATGGACGCCATTGACGAACGACTCCAATCACCGAGGCGTGGCAACTGGCAGCAACGTCTGCAGTCCGTTGCGCTGCATAGCATCGACAACAACGGCGACTTCAACGTCGAATCGACGTTGAACCTAGAAGGTCTGAAGCACCTGATAGGGTTACCAGGGGCAGGAAAAACAACGCTTCTCATGTGTTTGCTGCGCTATCTCGGCAGCCGGGGACTCAAGGTTGCAGTCTTCTTTCCATCCATCGAGGTATGCCGCCAGTATCTCGATGACTTGCGTCGATACGATGTCCGTGCTGGCCTGCTAGTCGGGCAGTCACGCGAAACGCGACTTCGACATGCTCACAAGCTTGCTGAATCACTGGCAACAGGCGACCCCCTCCGTGGTTTCGGAACGTCCTGCGACAGTGCTCATCTGTTTGAAGGCGTCTGCGCTCTGCCGTCCCTCACCGAAGCACCAAATTCTGCCTTTGGCATCGCCGACTCCTTTTGCACCAGGGTTCTGCAGAATCCCGTCAACGACAACACTGGCAAAGCGACCAGCGATGGCACACTGAAGCGCAGGCTATGCCCTGTTTGGTCCCTGTGCGGGTACACACGCGCCGCCGCAGACTTGCCAAACGCAAATATTTGGTTAGGACACATCTTGTCCGCGGATACCCGCGTCCCAGCTCATACGACACTTCTCGATGAGCGCTACTTCGAGCTGATTGCACGATCCTTTGACCTCGTGATCTTCGATGAGGCAGACCGAGCGCAACAGGATCTCGATCGAGGTGGTATTGCGGAACTTAGTCTTTCAGGCCACGACCGTTCATTTCATCGACAAGTTCAACGAAGTACACTACAGCCCATCGCATCCGGACAAAACGCGGTCTTACATGGAGTCGAGTATGCCCAACTGGCAATCGAGATCGCAGAGTTCGAGAAACTGAACGTCGCGTTGACACATGCCATCCTGCGCCTAACGGAAGATCTGCGCAAGGCGTTCGACGGGTTGCTGATGTCCCCCTTACGAATTATTGGCGACTGGCTCTCTCCTAGGCGAGTCAGTTCGTTGAGCGACGACTTTGGAGCGGATCCGCAGGCGCAGTCAAAGGATGCGCTGTGTGAGTTGTGGGAGAGTGCCGCGATTCAAGCATTCCAACTGCGAGGTACGAGATCCGTAAGCGTCGCGATTCCCGCTGATGTGACAATGCGCTTGGTTAGCGCCTTTCACATGTCCGCGGAAGAGGCATCAAGCCTGCACAGCGATCTCTGCCAGTTGATGACCAACTGGCTCGCCGAGTCAAGCCTGCAGGAACTATCCAACCTCGTCAAACAAATTGCTCGACGCTTACGTGATGTTCGGCGAGTGTCGAGTGAGGCAGAGGCGCAGCAATTGGTTGGGCTGCTGCTGCCAGTCACGTTCACGATCCTGAGCTATCGTCGCCTTTCCCCAAAGCTCAGCGACATGACAGCACAGGGCTTGCTTGATCCTGTCCGCATCGACGAACTCGCATCGCGATCCTTGCTGCTGGCAACACCCGACAATATCTTGGGCAGTTTGAGTGGGGTTCGCTTCTTCTCGACGCCCTCTCAACGCGACCCTTTGGCGCATGCCACAGACGTACAACTACAGTATGTCGTGTTCGCTGGTACACCTCGACTGCTAATGTACCGGCTACATGAGTGGATTCGGCGACCGAATGGCATGTTCGATGGTCCCGCGGTACTGCTTACCAGCGCGACGAGTTACCTACCGCCCAGCCCCGCTCACCATATCGCTGTGCCCCCCCACTACGTCCTGCAGCGCGTTTCACCTGAGCGTGAGGACGTCGCCCCCTCAATGTACGAGTTTCGTCCCATCGCGGATGGACATGTCTCAGATTCGCCCACCTTCCTGCGCTTCAGCGGCGAAAGATCGGACAGCGTGCGCATGGCGAACCTTGAGAAAATGGCCTTCGCATTGTTAGACGGGGGACTAACGGACTCTCAACTCGCCCGCGATTGCGACCACTTTGACGTGCGCCATGGCATAGCACGGCGCGCCGCATTCGTTGTCAACAGCTATGATCAAGCTCGCCGATTGAAGCAGTTTATTGATCAGCGGCTACCCGCATGGCGCGGCCGCGTTGTTGCGGTTGTGGATGACTTACCTGACGTTGGACCAACCGAAGGGTATGTGACGTCGTCTCGCGTCGAAAGTTTGGGCGATGATGATGCATGGAGGTTGCTCATATTTCCCGCCGGCGCGCTGGGTCGCGGCACAAATATTGTCTTCACATCCGGTCCGCGTCTGCGCGATGCGGCTCTCGGGTCGCTGTACTTTTTGACGCGTCCACACCCTGCGCCCAATGACATGAGCCTGCCTGTAAGCATGGCGGCACGCGCCACGCTCGACTTCGATCTTTGCGACGATGACTCCGTGTCCGTCGAAGAGATCGGTAAGCGCTTGCTGGCTGCACGCCGGCAAGCCTATCGAAAGGTTGGCAGGCTGCTGCGGCGCCCCCTATACGCACGTGCACTGGGCGACCTGTTTGAGCCTTTCACAGCAAATATCGCTGTCTCACTGTTACAGACGATTGGCCGTGCGATGCGCAATGGCTGCCCTGTTCAGTGCTTCTTCATTGATCGCGCATGGGCGGAGCGCTCGGCCAAGGGCGAAGCGGATACGGAGACCAGCAGCATGCTCGTTCAACTTCGCCGGCTGCTCGAGCGTGGTGCGGCGTCTGAGGACCCCAAGGAAGCTGCGCTATACCGAGCTCTCTACGGCGCTTTCCTTGATCCGTTATCGAAGACCAAGGGCCTGAAAGTTGCCTTCGCGCGAGAAGACGCTCACCAGGATGAGCCTTGGACGGATAACCCCCTGTGGGTTGCAGACTCTCCCATCCAACAAGAGGCAGGAGCATGACGACCGTTGTCCGAGATGTGGCATTCGCGCTCGAGTTTGCCGAACAGGCTCCACCGTTGGTCCATGACGTTGTGGCCATCCGCTGGACCACAGACGTCCTTCGTATTCTGAAGCAAATTCGTGACGAGGCAACGAATCGCGCGAGAGACAAGGATGAAGAAGCATTTGTTCACCTGCCCTTCGCCAGTCTACGCGCGCAGCTTCAATTGGAGATTGAAGATTGGACCGCTCTGAAGGATGACATTGGACTGCGCTCTTTCCCCGACCTCAGTAAGGAGCCCGGGCCATGGGGTTTCCTGCCCTACCAGAAAGCACAGGACTATAGCGAATGCGTGCGTGATGCATTTGCTCGGTGGTCGGAAGGCGCATTGTCCCATTTTAGCCAAGGTCGAGACGCGTATACGCTCGGCATTGCCGCACTGCGCAAGCTCAATGAATGCAATCAGGTGATTCAATTCGCCCAGTCGCAGGTACAAGTGTTTCCATGGGATACGGCTGGAAAGTCTGGGACGTTCTCGCCGTTCAATATCACAGCAGGCTGGCTCGCATCGCAGCTTGCCGGTAAGGAACTGTTTCCAGAATTGGGCCCGGTGGTGCGGGTCGTCGGGAGCCCAGATGGAAACAAGGCGGAAGTCATGACACGCCCTCACCATGCGGCTGGCGGGTACTTCAGTTTGGTCTGCGAAATCTCACTAGAGACGCTTCCTGGAGCGACTAAGCCGATCGTCTATCTGAAGTTTAAGCGGCGCCGGTGGGCCGATAGTTTGAATAATCGGTATCCTGCCAGTCCTACCATCGGGGGATACGTGTTTCCCCATCATGCTCGGCCGAACAGTGCTTATCGCTTTAGCGTGATGCGACGCAAAGACGCCTGGGTCACCGATCTTGGCTATCCCGTGTACGAGCATGCATTAGACCTGGCGATGGGCTATCAGGATGAAGATGTGCTTCGCTACCCTTGCGACGAGCGCGCCAGCGTGGTCGTAATGGTGAAGGCTGAAGTTGCCGAGGCAAGTCGCTCCAACCTTCAAGCTGGCGTCCCTCTCGTCGACCAAGCCGATGCGTTTGCATCCGCCACCAACGCGCTCGAAGGATTCGGTCTACGGCCCTTCTCGGGATTCAGTACGAGGAAGCCAATCCGGCATAAGGCTCCTCCACTGAGCGTTCTGAAGGCCGAGGTTGTCGTGGCGAGACTGCTTGCCCGTCATGGCTTTAGCGATGCCGACACCGAGAGCGCAATTGAGAATGCAACCTTGGCGCCTTCGAATCGTTGGTTCAGATTACAGCCGCCCACCCCGGATGCTGCGCACGATCGAGTCGTTAAGGCCATTCAAACGCTAGTCAAAGACACAGCGTATGAAGCTGATGCGGGAAGACAAAGAATTTACTTCTTAAGCTATACCGCCGACGATATCGAGTGGGTCAAGACGACTGCAAGCGCAATCCTCGGAGACAATACCGAGGTAATCAGTGCCCCCTTGCCGCTGAACACGCACGGGCCTAGGAGCCTATTGCCAGTCGACACGGGATCAAGGAAGCAGCGATTCGATGCACGAGTGCGTGAATGGCAAAAGTTTGTCGATCAAATTGGCGTGCCTGAACGCGCGATGATCCTCATCCAAGCTCCTCTGTTCTATGAGACCCGGGACGGGCAGAGGAAGCCCGATGATAATGTCAACAAATTGGCCGCGCGAAAGGCGCTGAGCAGCACGGGTTGCACGGTACAGTACCTATTGCCCAGCGAGCCCGGCAGAATGGATCGATTCCTTCCCCGCTTACAGGCGTCTGTCCTGGACCTGGCGTTTGGGCACGCCGGCTTTGTCTGGGGCTTGAGACAGGCGCGGGAAGCCTGCTTCGGCTCCCAACCGGAGGCACCACGGTGGGCATGCGCGGTGAGCTCGCTTCAGGTACACACCGAGTGGGACCGTCAACAGTCGGTGTTCGTTGCCACGCGCTTGGAATGCGCCACGGGTGAATCTTGGGTGCGTTTTGCCCATGCTGAGGCAGAGCACGTCATGTCGCCTTGGATGCGGTTTGACCAAGGTGCAAAGTATCTCGCCTCTCGCCGCGTCGAACTCCCGCGAACGAATGCCGATCAACGCATGCTGCTGGCCAATTTTTTCGCGGACACGTTCGATGACATTACGTCGCTCGATCCCAGCGCAGTCGTGTTTATTGACTCTACGCGTACGGCTCGTCTGGCCTCTTGGCTCGGCGACGTCGGCGTGCGTACACCTCAACGCCAAATAGTTGCTGGCATCGTGCTGTCACAGCGTTGGCCGATGCTACGGGTGCTGAGGGTGCGAGAACAAGCGCCATCTATCGGGCAAGAAAAATTTCACGGGCATAGCACCGAACACGGGATGCTCATCCGCTCCTGGACATCCACACAGAGATTGTTTGAGGTGGAGGGTACATCGGCGCCGACGTTTTGGTCATTGGCCAAGCCTTCGACACACCACAAACGTGGCGCAAGCTGCTACCGCTCAATTCTCCTTCCCGCTTCATCAAAAGCAAGCGAAGCGAGTGAAGCGTATGCGATGTTTCCCGCGCAACCCGACAAGCAGCATTTGACCTCGCGAGCGGTGGAGATCGTGATCCTCCAGAAGCAGCCACAGGACTCGAACCTACAACTCGCCTCCTTTGCCCAGCATTTGCGTGCCGGGATGTTGACGGCGAGGAATGAGCCCTGGGTCACGACCCCGACTCCGTTGCGAATTATCGAAAAGCTCTCCGAGTACATGCGCACATAGAAATCCGCTGTTCAGAACCGCTTCCTTACAACTGGAGCGTCCGAAACGACTCAGCAACTAGCGCCGCCGCATCGCTAACTGCGGGACTGGGGGCGCCTGGCTATCTCACGATGCATCGTGCGGCGAAGCTCGGACGACGCAGAGGATCCCGCTGGGCACCTAACCAGTGCTCGGCCTCAGTGCGCCTAATTATCAACATTGTTAGTGATTGGAAGGAATTCTGAGTAATTGATTGCGACAACAAAGTCATTTGGCCGTTGTCATCTTTCTGGCTAGCACAGGACCATCGACAACAAGGCCTTCATCCCGCGCAGGCCTCGTTGTCGTCTGTCCCGGCGGCGCGGTCTCCAGTCCACGGCTACACAAAAAGCGCCCTCCAATGATTTGCGACTTATGAGTTGCGGATGACAATGCCGACATCAGACACGGCATCATGGACGAGCAAGCGACCAGAGCGCGCTGTCTGGACTTGGCCAACCGCGACAAAGACAGGCGCTATTTGATCGTCCGCGGCCTGGCTTCAATGAAATCGGAAAGTGTGGCTGAGCCGGTCGCGCAGGCAAGGCAGGTTGGTCACCCAGCCCTTGGCAACCACCACTTGCGCAGGCAGTCGTTCGGTGGGATGCGAAGCAAAGTAGCGCTCGCTGGCCTGCATCAGGTGCAAGGCTTCGCTCGGGAAGCGCGATTGCACAACCATAGCGGCCAGCCGGAACACGTTGGCCTCGCGCTGGTCCAGCGCGGACGCCGCAGGCTCGCGTGCGACCGCCGCGCAGCGGATCATAAGCGCAGCTTCCACGTCCCGGGCGTGCATGGCAGATTTTCCGATGGGTGTCCTCGACAGATGGCTGTCAATGTACTCCGAATTGTGGCCCACGTGGTCCGCGAGCCCCGCGATCTAGTTACAGTCCAATTTCAATTTGATCCAGTCGGTGGTGTAAGGCATCGGTTAGCCAGAGCACGAATGCACACCATCCGCCGTGCGAGAGCGCCAGCCCGCCGCTGCCCTGGATCAACCAAGTGGACGATCTCTCCGGCTCATTATCGAGTTGCCAGCGTAGCCATCGCATGATCACAGTTTCCAACTCGAATGGGACATCGGTCAGATAGATATACTGCTCGCCCTGCGCTATGGTGGGTAGTCCGGCCGGCAGCCAGTGGGACAAGGCGCGCCTGGTTTGTGCGGCCGTCGGGATGCACTCGACCGGAACGGGCGGATCTTCATAGCGGTTGGCGACCGCCCGGGCGACGTCGTCGAGAGTTGAAGTCGTCCGAGTCTCGACACGCTCGACGTTGCGCAGGATCTCCTGCGTGCGAAGAAACTGGCGCTCGGAAATTTCCCGGCTCGCTCGGAGTCGCCGATTCGTCTCATACAACGTTTCCAGCGGGTAGCGACGGGCGAGTCGGACCACATCGAACAGGGTCGGACGTCCGAGAATGATGGGAATCTCCGCCGGGGTACCGCGCAGTTTTGGGTTGGACCACAGGTGCGCGCCCGCGCGAAACTCCATGTCTCTGAACACAAATTTTTCAGCCATGGCACCACTCCAAGCAAACTCGAAACCCTCTTAGATGGATTCGCGCAATAGCACGGTGCTGCGGTTCTTCCTGCGACCGCTGCATAGTGCGCGTGACCGGCGCAACGACGCCGAGCGCCATGCCGACCAACTGCATGGGACTAACGAGGTCCCGTTCCACATTGTAAATCGACGCCATTGTTCGGAAACGCTGCGTGTGGCCCCGGGGCGCCGCGATCGGATTTTTTGTCTCGCGCACTGAGGAATGGGAGGTTGAGTACCTCATAGATCACCTCCTCAAGAGCGTAACCTTAGTGAAATGAGAAAAATTGCGCCGTTGTTCTGCGTGGCGGCCAATGACCACCAGGGGTAGCGCGCCGATCCGGCAAACCGAACAGACGCAATATCTGGAGCAGCGTTGGTCCCGCTAACACAGCCTCCCATGCGGAGGCTTCGTTTATTGGGGTGACGAGAGCGTATTTTACATCCTGACAGCAGGATTGGAGCAGTTGGAGCAACGGCCGCCTAGCAATTCAACTCCACTGCCCACCAGTAATCCTCCGCACCGTTGCTCTTCCAATTTTTAACCGCAGTTTTGCGCTACGCCTTTCTTGTCATACCTCTTTTCCGCTGATAGAGCGTGGGAGGAAAGTTGACGTGCATTGCGAAGGATCGCGCGTGAGGCAGCAAGAGCCCCAAATCGGTTCCGACAACTTTGCGTTAGAGGACTCCTGAGGCGCTCCGTCCGTGGTATTCAGCCTGCCCGGTTGAACGCGATGGAGACGCCAGAGGATGGCTAGATCC